>JAEZUI010000042.1 GCA_023421115.1 Bacillota bacterium
GTCAAGCTCTACGCTATCTGGAATTCCATCTAAGTCGGTGTCTGTAACAATATCCTTTTCATTAGGTTCTTCATCTAGTTTTACAACACTCAAATCAGCAAGCCTTATCCATGAACCATCTAGCGTAATTTCTTTTATTTTTAAACTTAGGTCTCTTAATACTTCAGCAAAATCCGAATAAATATCCGCAAAAATACCACCAGTTTGTGTATATAAGCCTTTGTAAACTTCCTCAATACGTTTCTCTGAGACAACCGATGTTATTATGCCTCCATTATTAAGTAAATCGATTTCCTGTTTCATATTATTAACTTCTTTAAAACGTGTCTCGTCTTTATACTCTGCATCGGTAAGCAATATTATAAACTTGTTGGCATTTGATCTAAACCCCATTCTCCTAGCTTCTTCCAGCGCATCTACTGCCGATTCCGGAGTATCTCCTCCACCTATAACTTTAATTGCAGATACTCTCTTTTTGAACTCATTTATATCAGTATACCAGCCACAATTAACAGTTGATTCCTCTCCGTCTTCTTCAATATCTTTATAGTCGATTAAGCCAAACCGCACTTCAATGTTATTACCTAATTCTTCAGCAAACGCATTTACATTTTTGATAACATTATTAATCTCATCGCTCATTGAACCGGTAGAATCTATGACAAATACAACATCAGCCTTTCCCCTAACAAGTATTCCCTCTTTTTCTTCCTCATCCAGCATAAGGCTTTGAATAAGCTTAAAAATATCAATTATGCCATAAATACTAAAGTGTGTTGTTGTTGCACTTATTTGAGCATTTTCAATATCATATTCAGTATCTAGAATATTAAGCTTTCCTTCATGAGCTGTAAATACTTTTAAGTTTTGTATATCATGAGAAGCCAAAGTATCCTCGGATATCTCAAAAGTAAGCTTTGCACTTGTTATATATTCATCACAGGTAATATCCAGCGGAGTTCCTATAATACCCTCAATGTTTGATAACTCAGTCATATATACAACTTCTTGTACCGAAAGGTTTTTTGCCGCATTAGGAGCTCCCTCCAAACCTATAAATTTAAGGGTATCGGATACTGCAGATATTCCAGCATCAAATTCAGTTCTATTTACATTATCAGAAACTGTAACCATACTGTCTAATACTCCTGGAGTAAATGAAAACGTCTCAGAAGGGCTCGATCCATTTTTCACCTCTTTACCATCGGCAATTCCATCATCATCAGTATCTACATTGATTGGGTCCGAAAAGTATACTTTTACTTCAGCACCATCCGTCAAACCATCTTTATCCGAATCTCTATCCTTTGGAAACGCTCCTGCATTGAATTCCTCAATATTGGTAAGACCATCTCCATCAAAATCCATATCTGAATCACGGAAATAATTGTCTAGAGTAAACATAGAAGAAGGGTTTGTTGAAAGTTCAATCACCTCATAATAGTCATTTAAGCCGTCCCCATCAGTATCACTACAAAAAGGACTTATAAAAAATGCTCCCTCAACTTCTTCTCCCGGTCTTCCTACAATATCTACTTTTACAATTCCGTTCTCTTTTTTCACTTTCCATGGACACAATTCCGCCCAATCACTTAAGCCGTCTTTATCGGTATCATCAATTAATGGATTAGTCCTGTATATTTCTAATTCTTCGTAATCAGACAGTCCGTCTCCATCAGTATCTGCTTTTAACCTTGAGGTTCCCACTAAAATTTCATCTCCGTCAAGCAAACCGTCATTGTCGGTATCAATATTAATGGTAACTGTCTTTGTATTTGTATATATTCTGTCATTTAGGTCAGTTACTATAATTTCTATTTCATTTCTATAGCCCGGCAGTTCTATATGCAAACCAAACTCGTAAATCCCTTTTTCAAGGTCAATAGCCTTATAATCATTAATGCTATAGGTGTTTGATTTATCGCCATTCTCATCTTTGTAATTAATTGTGCATTGTATTAGTTTTATTGATTGCACTTCGGATGTTTCAAGCTTTATGTATACACTATCGGAAACTGTAATTGCCTCCGGCTCTAAAAAATACACCTTTCCGTTATTGTTTAAATCTGTAGGTTCAGGAGTTGCTTCAACATCGTTTGGATTTGTCACTGTTGGTGAATAGGTAGGAATTAGCGTAATGGTTGGTGTAGTAGCAGGTGTATTAGTTGGGGCGATCGTTGGTGTTATGGTTGGTGTAATCGTTGGTGTATTAGTTGGTGTAATCGTTGGTGTATTAGTTGGTGTATTAGTTGGTGTATTAGTTGGCTTTGTGGTTTGAGTGGAAACTTGATCCGTTTCCTTGCTAAATGACGACGACTGTTTTTTTGATGAATTCGGTGTTGGTGTGTTAGTTACAAAAGGTGTCGGTGTTTTAGTTACAATGGGTGTCGGGCTATATGCGGCTGCCGTAAAACCTACACCAGGTATCTCTTCTTCGTTTACAACTTTATTTATAAATTCAAGACTTTTATCAAGTATGCAAAAGGCTTCTGCACGAGTTGTATAGTTGAGTGGTCTAAATGTATTATCAGGATATCCTCTAATTATATTATTTTTTTTACACAGCATAACTTGGCTATAAAACCAATCGCTGTCCTTTACATCAGCAAACAAGTAGCCTCCCGTTTCTGATTGTGCGTTAAACTTACATAAATCAAATACAAGTTGTGCAATTTCAGCTCTTGAGACGTTATTTTCAGGTCTGAAGGTCCCATCGGGATAACCTTTAACAATATCATTACTCGTAGCTATATCGATCAATTGTCCGTACCATGCATTTCTTTTTACATCTGAAAAAGATTTAACTTCTCCTCTTATTTCTTTTAGCTTTAAAGCTTCAACAATAACAGCCAAAAATTCCGCTCTTGTTATATTCCTTTCTGGCTGAATTTCAATACCGCTATTGGTAGACACACCTTTAATGTATCCAAGCTTAAGCAAGTTAGCTATTTCATCCTTTGCCCAATGGCTACTGATATCATTGTAATAGTTAATATCCTGTGTCTGAGATTTACAAAGTAAAAATTGAGAACTAATAAGAACTATTAGCAGGAAACAAATACTTATCTTTGATATTTTTTTCATTACACTCCCCCCAAACTTAAGGTATTTCTTGGACATACACTAATAATCATATCCCAAGTTTAGGAAGTAGTCAAACTATCAACGTTTTAACTTTCTCATTTAGCAATAGTCTTACAACACCCAAGATTTTAATCTTCCGACTTTCATTTTCACTTGCTGCCTTACTTCATTATATTTTTCTATAGCCTTCAAAATTGTCTTTTCGTCTGGTTCTATGCCACCATATTTACATTTACTAAAGCTTTCGACAAATCCTAATAAATCTATCCCACTAGCCTCAAGAATCCTTATTGCATAGCAAGATGGTGTCTCATGTTTGTCAATTTCCAATCCGATTTTCTTTAACAAATTTGAAATTTTTGCAAACACCATCGAAATTGCTTGACTCTTGTCTTCATTCAAAATTTTCTTTTTCCAAATACTCCTTCTGATCCAGAAATATAGCCAAATCAGAACAAAGAGAGAAAAAATAATATAGGGTATGAATAACAACTTAACCCAAAAGGGCATAATCAAGATAAACTTCCAAATTGCCAACATTACACTTCTTAGTTTACTAAACAAACCATTAAAAAACATATTAAATCTGTTCTCTGATTCCCCTAATTCAACTGTAGGTTCAAAAACCATCCAGCCATACCCCGAAATATATACTTCCGGAAAAGCATGGGCATCTTTCTCTCTTATCACATAATTGCCTGTTTCAGGATCCCACTCATCTGCAACAAAGCCTTCAACATACCTTGCTGGCAAACCTGATGCCCTAGCTAGAATAACCATTGCCGATGCAAAGTGCATACATATACCGCTTTTACTTTCAAATATAAAAAAGTCATTGTAGTCCATACCTCTAGGCATGTTTGGTGGTGTCAAATCATATTTAAACCCTGTACTATAAAAGAAGTTTACAATAGCCTCAGCTTTATCATAGTCACTGGAAAGCCCATCAGTTATACTATCCGCAAGATCATATATTCTTTGAGATATATTGTCTGGAAGCCCTAAGTAATTGTTATAGGCGCTATTCATATCATCTATGGCTTCTTCTATTATAGCTTTAGTTTCGGGTTCTATAACCAGCAAACCATCTGATACTTCCTTACCACCTTCTGCAACCTTAAAATTACCCATGTCAAAAATTCCCGAAACTACTTCTCTGTTTAAATGCCTTATAATACCATATTCCATAGATGAGTGCGACAAATTCTGACTAAAATAATCAATACCAAAGTGTTCATTGAGATGGGGCATTTCTCCATTAGCTATGTAACATTCAGAACGTTCATTAATGTAAATAGTAGGATTATCAGTCAACCCAAAACCGAAAACTCCCGGTGGACTTAACAGCGACTGCATAGGTACTCCCTTTGTTGAGATAAAAGCTTGCCTCGTCTTCCATTCTCTTAGTGTTCCGTCTAGATAATTTTCTACTTTTGAATATTCTGACGAAAGTAACCCATTTTTTTTCATACGCTGCATCAACTCTATCAATACAGAAAACTTATAATAGCTACTTCTAATATCCTTAATATCTCTTTTTTCATCAAGCATCTTATTAACTTTCAACCAACGATTGTCTGCATATTTGTCCCAACTCTGAACTCTAAAATAAAGAGGTTCCTTAGCTTCAACCTCGAAAAGTACTCTGTCTCCTAATGGTGGAGTACTTGAATCAAGAATACTTTGATTCTTTATTCCCATTGTATTAAATATATTGGTTATATTTGTAACATCGATATTTTGTCCATTTGCTTGTGCAAGATTTTGTACCGTCTCAGTTATAACCTCATTAAGATATGCAATTTTAGGAATTGTTTCAGGCTTTGGAATAATTAATCCCAAGGTTAAAATTAGCCCTACAAAAATGGAAGCAGATAATATGTACCAGGGATTGTTTATATGAAAGCCTCTTTGCAAGTCACTTGCTTTTTTTGCAGTACGCTCTATATACAGCCAAAAAAATACTGCTCCAAAAAGCAAAAAAGATATTGTAATGTCGCTGTCGGTTTTTGCAGACTGAAGCATAAAGGGTATTGTTCCAATTAACAAAAGAATTGATATTCTAAAACGTATGTTAGTAAAATAGAAAACAGTTGAAGATAAACCATATGCAGCAATCAGAATTGTTGCGTACCAAAAAGCCGGCACAACTTGTACAGTCTCTGGTTTTGCTAGAATTATCCATATAATATAATTCAGATTGGATTTCCCTGAAAAAAGAATAATAACCTGAATTCCTATAAAATACACTACCGAACCTAGAACAAATAGCACGCCCCCTGCCAGTCCCTGCTTTTTTAAAAATATATAGCAAATATAAAGTGCAGTATTAACTACTACGATCATAATTAATATATCAACTATAGGCATTCCAAAGAAGGAAGTCATTGCCCAATAGGTCAGTATAATGGTAAACAGAAGAGATAACCTTTGATTATTCAATTCTGCTAAAATTTTCTTCATAACGCCTAATCCTCCAGTTCAGCAGTACTATAAAATATAACTTTGGCTAAATTTTAGCTTCCAGCCTTATTTGTTCCAAAAAGGTCAAGTTGGGCTTTGTGACTTGATTTGGAACGATCAAAATATAAGCTCTAACTCTGGGATAACGAAAAAACTTGATTTGATAATGTTCTGTCAATATGAGAACAGGAAGTTATTTTTTCGTTATCCCTTATTGTATAGGTTATTTTTTGAAATGTCCTAAGCTCTCATTTATTCTTAAGAAAAGGCCTCGCTTATATCATCATCAATACCCAATACCCAAGAATTACCCTTTAGATGGGTAATTCTCTCTTCATTATTGACCTTGCCTGAAGAAAGACTTTTTATTGAAACAGTATCTACAATTACACCATATTCTGCAAAACTTTCAACAGCTTTATATAAAGTGTTGTCAGGATTTCCCGTAAAAACAGTTGATTGCACACCTTTTAGATATCGGCTCTTCCCTTCATCTTCAACAATCTCATTTAAGGGTAAACGCTTTGACAAATCCAAATTTGGAATATTAGAAAACTTATACGATGCTAACCTGTAGTGAATCTCACTAATAGTCTTGCTATCAGTTATCCCATACTTATTCCATTTACCATCCTCGTATAGCCATAATTCAACTTCCCTTCCGGTTTTAACGGATGTATTTGCCACTGCAATAAGTGCTTCTAAAGTCTTTTCTTCTAGCATTAATATATCATTCTCAATATTATAGGAGCTTTTATCCTTGTATTTTGGTGATGAACCAAATAGAAACTGATAAAAGGTTTTAATACCCTGTTTTTTTTGTATCGGCTTTATATAGGAATCTAAAAATAGACGCTTTTTTGAAAGTCCTCTCCCCTCATCCTTTCTAACCATAAGCGTTTCATTTCTTGCCGAAAGTTTCCAGTGCACCTTGTGGAGCGGATCACCAGGCATATACTCTCTAAACTCATAACCCGGCTCACCATTCCAGCTAAATAAATTTATATTTGTTGTACCTGAATCCTCCTGTTTAAGAGACTCCGATGAGCCCAACAATATTTTACTAGTAGGCTTTAAACTAACTAACCTCGGTAATACTGTTACTTCACCTGTGACTCTCTCTTCATCACTATTTTTTAATAGTGGTATTCTAACGATATTTATATAGTCCCTAAGCCAAATACCACTAACGCCAACTTCTCCTACTCCCCTACTTTTAGCTGTATATTCCATAGTTACAACTTTCTTCTCGAAAGGTCCTAAAGAAATAATCTCATTGTATGTGCCAGTCACCCAAAAATTTACTGGCTGACAGAACTCTATATTAATAAAAGGAATCGGCATAAATGATTTGTTTTCCAGCTTAACATTAACCCTTACTACCCCACCTTTTTCAACCTCATATGACGGTACATCGACTGAAGTATCAATTCTTTTCTTGAGTGGGAAAATCAATAAAATGGAAACGAGAGGTGAAAAAAGAAGCATATACACCATTACCATACTTGTTTCTCCACCTAAAATATATGAGTATAGATACATAAAAACTACCATACCGAAAAACAAAATCAAATTTCTCATAAAGTTTTTCCTTTTCTCATGCTAATATTTTAACTTAGGTAATTCTAAAAAAACTTTGCAATCCCCATTTCAAAAAATCTGATTTACATTTTTTGCGTAGCAAAATAATGTTCTTCTGTTTGGAAACTTTTAAGCTTCCGTGAGGGGCTTTTTGACTTAAATATTGCATAGGTTATTTTTTTAACCCGCCTAAGAAAAATAAACGTAAAAATTTTTTGAAGAAACATACGACTTAAAAAGTTGGAACCTTCACTTGCATAATTGCCTCATTTACAACATTTTCTGCAGTAATATTTTTCATTTTAGCACCCGAATTCATGATAATCCTATGAGCTAAAACAGGCACTGACATTGTCTGAATATCGTCAGGAATTACATATTCCCTTCCCCTAATAAATGCCCAAGCCTTTGATGCTCTGTACAAATTAAGACTTCCTCTCGGACTTCCCCCTAGGACCACATCCTGGCTTTTCCTTGTAGCTTCAATAATATCTACAATATATGTTTTCAAGCAATCTTCCATCTTTATTGCCTTAACCTGATTTTGAAGTTCTAACAGTTCATCAATATTGGCAACAGACTTTAGCTCTGTCAAAGGGTTTTCACTTCCAAACCTGTCAATTATCAATTTCTCTTCATTTTTCCCGGGGTATCCTATGGAAAGTTTCAAAAAGAATCTATCCATTTGAGCTTCCGGCAATGGATAGGTTCCAAAGCACTCGATAGGATTTTGTGTTGCAAGTACCATAAACGGTCTTGGTAATTGATAGGTCTTTCCATCTACTGTAACTTGATTTTCTTCCATTATCTCGAGTAGACTAGATTGGGTTTTCGGCGAAGTCCTATTTATCTCATCTGCCAAAAGAAAATTACACATCGCTGCGCCTTTTCGGTATTCAAACTCCCGAGTAGCAGGATTAAACATAGAAAAACCCATTATATCCGACGGCATCAAATCCGGTGTAAACTGTACCCTGTTAAAAATTCCGTTAACTGAACGTGCAAGGGTAGCAACAATCTGTGTTTTACCAACGCCGGGAACATCTTCAATAAGTACATGACCATCGCTCAGTAGCGCAACTAAAATATGTTCTATAACAGATCTCTTTCCAACAATGACCTTTTCCATATTTCCAATAAGAGCTTCAACCATATTATTCATAAATACACCCCAGAAATAGTTTTTATTATGACCCTTAATATTAATCAAAAAGGCAAATTGAAAGGACTTAGGAATAAGACCATTTCAAAAAATAACCTGTACAATATTTTTTGTCTAAAACCCATCTTGAAAGTTTAAAGCTTTCAAACAGAGAAACATTATTTTGCAGTGCAAAAAATGTAAATCAAATTTTCGAAATGGCAATTAACCAGTTATTTCTTTGGAATTACCTAACAAAAAAACAACTTCCCCTATTCATATTTTAAGGATTATATCAAGTTTTTCTTATTTAAATGTATACTAGTAAAACATATATAAAATAGGATTTTGCAAGGTTCAATAAATATAGCATTAATTATATTATATTACATAATGATGTTGTTTTACAAGAATACGCATTATTATTTTTATATGCCAATATTAAACCTCATCAATTTACCATAATATTACAAAGATAGCCCTGTGAGCAACTAACGCTCATAAGGCTATCTAATAAACACTAAGGTATCAAAAATTAGTTCATGGCAGGAAACTTCGCTTCACTCATGTCTTTTCTTGTTGTCTAGAGAGCCCTAAGGTTCCCTTCGATAACTAAAGTTTTTTATAAATACCTATAATCCAAGTAAATACTTTCTTAGCAGTCCAAAGTCAATTGAATTAACCGAACCATTACCATCCATGTCTGCTGCTGATAACTGTTCCTGTGTAAAATCCTTTTTCAAGCCCAATAGGTACTGCCTCATATATCCAAAATCAATTGAATTAACTGAACCATTTAGATCCATGTCTCCTTTAAGACCTCCAGGCTTTGGTGTTACTGTTACAACAGGAGTCTTAACTGGTGCAGTTGTGGAAGGAGTTGTTCCATCTGGCTCTGTACCAAATATTAATGTATTACCATCATAAACTGTAATTTTGTCGGTTTTAATTACATTAGCAGCTTTCAATCCATCATACGAGTAATCATTAGAAGGATCCCAGTAATTTGTTGACTGAGGAGCTGATATACGGAATTGAACTTCTCCAGAAAATTCTGACTGTCCACCAGGAAATATTTTTGTTCCATCTTCAAATTTAACATTTACATAGCAGATATTTCCGTCATATTGCTTAATTTCGGAAATACTAGCAGGAAACTCATAGTTCCCAATTTTAACTGTCAAGTCGCTTACACTAGCACCTGCTGCCAAAACTTCTGATATATCAAAATAATAATTAAAGGATAAATCTTTTATTGTTCTTGCAGGCCAAGCTGAACGGTTGTTTAATAAAGCCCTTATTTCTGTATATGTAGTTCCTGATGAATTGATACTTGCCTCTACAAAGAACTCATCTTCTTTTTCTTCAGGCTCAGGAAAATTAGCAAGAGGAGTTCCCCCATAAACTGAACACATTTTTGCAAGTAATGCAGTGTATCCTGCGTTATAGTCAGTAGCTACTTCATTAGCTGTAAAATCTTTAATACTGTCTACATAAAGATCACTTTGGTCAGGTCCTCCAACAAGAGCACCATATAGTATATGCCTATGGTATGATGGTGTCTCCATACTATCAGCCCATGAACCATGTGACGTCCGATGGTGGGGACGTTCAGGAGGATTAGTACCAAACCCACAAACGTAGCTTCTCTTATTTGGATTTGATCCAAGGCAATAATCCATTTGAGTTTTAGCAAAACTTTCATATCTGTTTTTAAGTGTCGCATCATCTATGCTGTCTGCATAAACACTTGCAAGAAATGCCGCTGTTGTGGCATATCTCAAGGAACCCCATGTATCAAGCCATGCCAAACCTCCGGGAGTATATTTTACTCTTTTACCTTCATACCCCACGGTCCACCAATCAAGATTTGATTTAACAAAATCATGATATTCCTGTTTACCGGTAATTCTTGCAAGCAGCAACATTGCACCATAATGGCTGTCGTCCCAACAATGAGCCCATGAATACTTAATTTTAGTAGTTCCTTGCCCTTCTCTTTCCAGCTTATCAACATAGGATTCTGCCTTTTTAAGATAGCTTTCATCTTCTGTTGCTATGTAAAGCCATGTAGCGGCCCACATAAGTTCATCCCAAAAACCACTCCAGGAGGAATAATATCCTTTTGCTTCTGTATAAGTACTGTCGCTTCTTACAGAATCAGCAAGACTAAATAAACTTTTTGCATGAGTAAGATAAGTCTCGTTATCAAGCACTATTGACCCAATAGCGAGAGCTGCTGCCATCTGCCCGGTTACGCATGATGCTTTACAGGTATAGGATGGACGTTTCATTTCATATTCAATAACTTCAACAGGTCCCCACCATACGTGGTCTGGTCCACCGTCACCTACCTGGTAAACTACACTGTCTCCCTTATCACAAGCCACAAGGTAATCCAAAACAAATTTCAAGTTATTTTTTGCTATTTCCATTTGGCCGGACTTTTGATATCCCTCCGGATATTCATACAAAGACCAACCAATCATTGATGCTGAGTATGACATTGGAAGATTAAACTTCACATGGTCTCCTGCATCGTACCAACCGCCTAGCACAGCATCATTCATTGTTGAATCACCACGCCATTGAACACGGTTCCAATCAGCAAGCGGACCTGCCTGCTGAGCTTCATAGAAAAAGAATGACTTTTGAAGAGCTTCAGCATAGTTGTAAGATGATGCCGCAGACACTGATACATGTGGAACCATCATTGCAACTAATAAAGCTGTTGACAGGATTAAAGAAACAATTTTCTTCACGTACATTTCCCCCTTGTAAAAGATTTAAATTTTATATATTAAACTTAAAAACCCTATTTTAAATATACCTAGCGGAGTATTATAAAAAAGCAGATATACCAAAAAACTATATAAACTTCTCAAGAAATATGAAACAACCATGATTTTCTTATCATCAAAAAAATCGCTTTGCTTATTTTATCGTCTTAAAATTAGACCCTTTCAAAAAACAACCCAAAAAATACATATATACTATATTATATATTTTTTATAAAATTTACAACTCGCTTACTCGAAAATTCACAAAACTTTGCAATTACATTTTCTTATCCAAAACTTTCATTCTCCTATAACTTTAGAACATTAAAGGAAAATGGGGAAAGTAAAACTTTCCCCATATAGTAATTGTAGCGTATTAATTTATTTATCTACTTTGAAACTTAGTTTGCCCTGATCACTTAACAGTAATACTTGTAGGTATTGTATTAGTCCCACTATATGAGATATTAAATCCAATTGTAAGTGTTCCACCTGCAGGTATTTCTCCATTATAATTTGAATTTTTAAGTGTAACAGCATTACCATTTTGAGTATAATCGCAATTCCATGCGTTTGTTATCTTCTGATTACCTGCATAGTTGAAGTTAACTGTCCATCCGTTTATTGCTGTAGAACCATTATTCTTAATAGTAATGTTTACTGTAGCTCCAGTTCCCCAAGCATTCTGTGTATAGCTTGCTGAACAATTTGTATTTTGTGTTGGCGGTGTTGTCGGTGTTGAACCTCCGGACGATTCTGCATTAACAACAAAATTGGTTGGTTCTGAATTTGTTCCGCTATATGAAATATTAAATCCAACTGTTACTGAACCGCCTGCAGGTATAGTACTATTATAATTTGCATTTGTTATAGAAACAGCATTTCCATTTTGTGTAAAGCCACAATTCCATGAGTTTGTTATTTTTTGATTACCTGCAAAGTTGAAGTTTACTGTCCAACCATTTGCTGCTGTAGACCCGTTATTTTTTATAGTCAAATTAACTGTTGCGCCGGTTCCCCAAGCATTCTGTGTATAACTTACAGAGTAGTCTCCTGATTGAGATGGAGGTTGTGTGGTCACTGGTGTTGATGTTGGTGTCGGTGTTGGTGTTGTTCCTCCTCCATTTAAGGATATTGCTCCTGCTGTAGCAAATGCTGGAGATAGTTTATTAAGATCCTTATCTCCAAAGGTTGCACTACTAAGACTTACATTTGTTAATACTGCTGATGTTGTTATTACTTTAAATGTAAGATTAGTAAACACTCCGCTCTTACTAATATATTCTGTAGCCATTGTATAATCTAAGAATAATACTTTTATCTTTCCGTTAGATTCTTTGTTTATAGCATAGTTTGTCCCAGCATTTGTAACTATGCTTCCTGCTTCCCCGCTTACGTATTCAAGTTTTGTTGCGTCATATATAACTGTCATATCTGCTGTACTGATTCCAGTTGACGGAACATTCAAAAAGCTCACAGGTACTATTATTTGCTCTCCATATTTTCCTGTAACCGCCTGGTCAATATAAACTGTAAATACTGAAGGTGTATTTGTCGTAACAGGTGTTGGTGTTGCTACTGTTCCACCACCATTTAGTGCTATTGTTCCTGCATTTAATTTTGCAGATATACCGTTTAAATCCTTATCTCCAAAGGTTGAATTACTAATACTTATATTTGTTGATACTGCTGATGATGTTATTACTTTAAAGGTAAGGTTCGTAAATACTCCACTCTTACTAATATATTCTGTAGCCATTGTATAATCTAAGAATAATACTTTTAACTTTCCATTGGATTCTTTATTTATAGCAAAGTTTGTTCCAGCGTTTGTAACTATGCTTCCTGCAGCTCCACTGACATATTCAAGTTTTGTTGCATCATATGTAATTGCCATATCTGCTGTGCTAATTCCACTTGCAGGTACATTTACAAAGTTCACAGGCACCACTATTTGATCCCCATATTTTCCAGAAACTGAATCAACATTAACTGTAAATCCTGAAGGTGCATTTGTCTTAACAGGTGTTGTTGTTACTACTGCTGTTGGTGTTACTGGTGCCGGTGTTACTACTGTTCCACCACCATTTAGTGCTATTGTTCCTGCATTTAATTTTGCAGATATACCATTTAAATCCTTATCTCCGAAGGTTGAATTAATAACGCTTACATTTGTTGATACTGCTGCTGATGTTATTACTTTAAAGGTAATATTTGCAAATACTCCACTCTGCCTTATATATTCAGATTCCATTGTATAGTCTAGGAACAATATTTTTAACTTTCCATTAGCTTCTTTATTTATAGCAAAATTTGTTCCTGCATTTGTAACAATACTTCCTGCTGTACCACTCACATACTCCAATCTTGCTGAATCATAGGTTATTGTCATATCTGCTGTACTTATTCCGCTTGCAGGTACATTTGCAAAATTCACAGGTACTACTACTTGATCTCCAGATTTTCCAGAAGCAGACGATACACTTACTGTAAATCCTGATGATACTGGGATTGTTGGTGTTACTGGCGCTGGCGTTGTTATTGTTGGTGTCTTAGTAGGTGTTGATACTGTTGCTGTCTTAGTAGGTGTAGGTGCTGTTGTACCACCACTTATTGTTATTGTACCGGCGTTTATTTTTGCTGCAATACCAGCAAGATCTTTGTCTCCAAATGTTGCACTCGTTACATTTACAGTTGTTGAAGATGAAGTAGTACTTAGCACTTTAAATGTAAGATTTGCGAACACTCCACTCTGTCTTATATACCCCGTAGTCATTGTATAATCTAGGAACAATATTTTTATCTTACCATCGGATTCTTTGTTAATGCCAAAGTCTGTTGCAGCATTAGTAACTATGCTTCCTGCTGCTCCACTAACATACTCAAGCTTGGTTGCATCATAAGTGATTGTCATATCTGCTGTACTTATCCCGTTTGTTGGGACACTTGCAAAGCTCAAAGGTACTGTTATCTGTTCTCCAGGTTTACCCGAAGTCGACAAAACATTTACCGTAAATCCTGTAGATGCTGTTGTATTTGTTGGGGTTGGTACTGTTGTTACAGTAGGTGTGGATACTGTCCCCCCGCCATTTAAGGCTATCGTTCCTGCACTTATTGTTGCAGATAAACCGCTAAGGTTTTTGTCTCCAAATGTTGCACTTGTAACATTTACTGTTGTAGAAGTCGAAGCTGAACTTAATACTTTAAATGTTAGATTTGTAAATACTCCACTTGTGCTAATGTATCCATTTGACATCGTATAGTCAAGGAATAGTGCTTTTAGTAATCCATCTTTTTCTTTGTTAATGGCAAAATTTGTTGCAGCATTAGTAACTATGCTTCCTGCTGCTCCACTAACATACTCTAGCTTGGTTGCATCATAGGTAATTGACATATCTGCCGTACTTATTCCAACTGCAGGTACATTTGCAAGATTTACAGGTACCACTATCTGTTCTCCGGCTTTACCTGAAGCTGCTGAAACATTTACTGAGAATCCTGATGATGTCGACGCTGCTGCTTCTGTTCTTTCTGATGGCATTAGGGTGCACAAAAGCAATGCACACAATGCAACAGAAATGCATTTTGTGATTTTCGATAAATACATAAACTCTACCTCCAACTACTCTTTCCCTTATTTTTTTATTAAACCGCAGTTACATAACTACGGATCAAAGACAAAAACGCTTGCAAGCTTAAAAAGCTTTCTATATCTGGGATTTATTTTAAAGTACTTCAAAGAATAGTAAAACTGTCGATTTGCAAGCACATCTGATATGTTGTTATAAATCTTTGCTACAATGAGTTACTAGATAAGAATAACAATCGCACGTTATATCTTAATTATATATAAAATCTATAGCATTTCATATTAACATTATTTTTAAAAGTATAACTATTTTTTTTGAAATGCCGATAAAACGTATAAAACTATTTTTTTTTGCGAATATATTATGATTTTCTTATATAACATTAAGGGTGCTGCAAAAATTTAAAAAGTATACATAATACAAATCTTTAAATAGTTTACTTTTCATAAATCTTAAGTCTAATACTGGAAGTTTAAGGTACAAAGGAATAGGCTTTACCCTTAGCTGTACTTAAATCCAACCCTCTTCTTAAAAACAACTCACTTAATGTAACAAATTCATATCCTTGGTCCTGAAGTTTAGGAATTATTATGTCTAGTGCCTCAGGAGTAGGATGTGGAAGTGGTTGAACATCGTGTAATAAAATTATAGCACCGTCTCCCATCTGTCTTATAATTGCATCTGCTCGTTGCTGAGCAGTAGTTGTCTGAACCCAATCGTCTGCTGTTATACCATGTGCAAATACCAGGTCTACGTTATCATATAGCTCTTTGCTGTATACAAGATTTGGTGCACGAAAAAATTTTGGTGATGTTCCTGAATAGCTTTCTATAACAGCAGTAGTTTTACCAACAGATTCCTTTATTTCTTCTGCAGACATATCACCCATACTTGAATACCCCCATGAATGATTTCCCAATTCATGCCCCGAATTAACCATCCTTTTAATAACATTACTCGTAGAATTGTTAATTTTTTGTCCAACTACCATAAATGTTGCCGGCACTTTATATTTGTCGAGTTTATCAAGTACTAAATTTGTCAATGTAACATCCGGCCCATCATCAAATGTTAGAGCAGTAATTTTCTTATTAAATTCAGTCATAATCAATTTACCTCCGAGTATAATAGTATTTGGTTTCGGTGTTATTAGAGCACTCTTTTGGTATGCTACTTCAAAAGGCTTGTCTTTTATGATGATTATAAAATAGAAAGTTTTTGATTCTCAAACTTATTATATCACAAATCAACTTAATTTATAAAGTGGAAAGTCTGCAATGAAACAAACTTTCCACTTTAAAATTATTTTTACAATTCATATTAGGCCATTTCAAAAAATAACCTATACAATTTTTAAGTCACAACGCCCATCACGGAAGCTTAAAAGCTTCCAAACAGAAGAACATTATTTTGCTACGCAAAAAATGTAAATCGGATTTTTTAAAATGGCAATTGCAAAGTTTTTTTGGAATCACCTTAATTAAAACAAAATACACTTTAAGGAATGGTATAAATCTTAGGTGTTGGCGGTTCTGCCATTCCACTTCCTATAAAGAATCCGGTATGGGGAGGTTGATTATATGCCGTATTCTGCCATGCTATTCCAAGTCTATAAATCGGGTCGTGCATCAATGTATAAATTCTGCGGGTTGTAGTGCTTGTAGTTGTATATATTCGTAAAAAAGTATTATCCGTCGACTTAAATATTACTTCTTCTCTCCAATCTCCGAATATGTCTGCCTGTAAACACGGAGTGGATTTTGTTCCATTACAGGAAGCACAACCGCTAGCTGTGAGCAATGTCCCACCGTTAAATTTAGTTATTGTTGTTCCATCTAAAAGCTCACGGAGTTCATCACCATCCCACCAAATTGCAAAGTTCATCTGAGATGGACGATTACCTATATTCTGCCCAGTGGAACTATATAGCGGTGATCCAGCAGCCCACATCTCCATACCCGGAGACGAAGGCAGTATGTCGGCAGCACATGCCCTACCGCAATCACTGGTGTGGTTGTATCTGAATATTTGTTTGCCTGTTTTTGCCTCGAGTAGCACGGCACCCTTTGACCCTTCAAGACAAGTCCAAACTTCCAAACCTGGTCTGTTAGGATCAAGATCACCAAAATGCATTGCGTCCCCATGTCCTAATCCTGTCTCCCATAAGCCTCTACCATTATGATCAATAGCCGATGTACCCATTAAAATCTCATCAAATCCATCTCCATCGACATCTCCTACACTAAGATTATGGTTGCCTTGTCCTGCCCATGCTGACTGACCGTTAGTATCACTGTCAAAAGTCCACCTGTGTGTAAGTCTACCATTTCTGAAATCCCATGCCACTGCAGTTTGTCTTGTATAATATCCGCGACACATAACAAGGCTTGGACGTTGACCATCAAGATATGCTATGCAAGCCCTAAAACGGTCTACTCTGTTTCCATAGTTATCTCCCCAGTTTGACACATTACCTCTTGCAGGCAGGTAATCTACAGTCGAAAGTGCTGCCCCTGTCTCCCCGCTAAATACGGTAAGATATTCCGGCCCAGATAATATGTATCCGCTTGAGTTACGGTAATCCGCATTTGCATTACCTATAACAATCCCTTTTCCGTCTATAGTTCCGTCTGCTGTTTTACATGCAACTTCTGCCTTTCCGTCACCATCTAAATCATAAACCATAAATTGAGTATAATGTGCACCACCACGGATATTCTTTCCAAGATTTATAGTCCACAGCTTTTTACCTTGCAACGTATAGCCCTCAAGATAAACAGGATCAGTAACTCCTGCGTTTGCATTATCTTGTGTTGCACCTTCCCATTTGACAACAATATCATACTCTCCATCCCCATTTAAGTCTCCTGTGCTACAATCTCCCGCTTCATATCCGTAAACTGGGGCTTTAATAGGAATTTGTAAATAACTCTGCCCCCACACAATTACTGAATTTGATGCTGCTTGCTCTTGACCATTTATAACCGGACACACAGTGTATGTTGAACTTGTATTTCCACCGGCATCTACATAATTTGTAGCTCCGGTAATAGGTGAAGAATTAACCTTTGTCCCACTGCGATATAAATTGAATGCAACATTTGACGGATCGGTTCCTAACATACGCCAACTCAAAAAAACACCGTTATTTACTTTTATGGCAACTAACCCTCGATCCAGTTTTTCCATTTGCCTAGAACCTGCTACAGGTGTTGCAGGCCATGATTGTGTCACTGTAGGTGTAGGAGTTATAATAGGTCCTGTCATTTCTTCTATTTTTAAGTAGTCAACATTTGGTCCACCATCAGCAGTAATAGCCAATGCTCTGATTGAATTTGTCCCCTGTATGAGGTTTACACCTATGCTAACTTCATTCCAGGAAGTCCATTCGCCAGTAGAATTAAAATCCATGCTGTCCGAAACGACACTACCATTAACGCTTATCTGCATTACCCTATTAACAACAGTTCCATTGGCATATCTGAATATAAGTTTATATGCTCCGTTTTTTGCAACATTAACATTCCAATCTATATAACTGCCGTATTCATTATTATAATTGACGTAACCATTACCTGTGTAACCTGCATTTATTGTCTCAAGAATTGCACTATAAAATGTAGCTTGTTCTGCTTGATATATCAATTCTGTTGAAGGTGTAGGAGTTGTAAGTGGCTTGCTGTCTGCCGGAAACTCGGAAATAATACCTAATAACAGACTCCTCATATAGGCAAAATCAATGGAATTAACGGAATTATCATAATTCACATCTCCAACTATTTGTCCATTAGATACCGGGAAATCAGAATTGACGCCTATAAGATAAGCTCTCATTAAAGCAAAATCAATGGAATTTCGCTCGCCGTCTCCGTTAAGATCTCCATACCTTGTTGAGATCAATTGGGCGCCACCGACAGAAGACCCACAACATGGCCAAAAACTTAGTAAAACTCCAAAAACAATTAAAAACATCAGTGCCCTCTTCATAAAATTAATCCTCCCTCATATTTTTAACTTTTCCTTAAAAGTATCTATGTAATATTTTTCTACATAAAACTCAAACAAGATCTTCCGATAGAAATTTTTGAATTTTATAATCAAATTAATATCTTTCTAAAAAAATCTAGTTTAAACCATTTTAAAAATATCCAATACAACACTTAGGTCACAAAACCCATCAAATTTTTTGAAATGGCAATTGACCAGTTATTTTTTGAAATCACCATATATATGTAATTACTTTTCAAGAAATATTGTATATTAATAATTATACTTTCATTTTACAAATTAAAACAGATGAAAAATAAAAATAGATACCAGATTAAAATTTTTCAATACAGAATATCTCATTCAACAATTAATTTCTTATGGTTGAATTTTTAGTTACTTTAGTTCGATTATTCTTAGTTACAGTTATTCAAATTCGATCACTTGCAAAGAACAACACTGCTTATATTATATATTAAGTAACTCTTTAATTTAATATGGTATTCTTCATTATTTTTTGATATAATATAAGAAGATTATATAGATAAATGATTGTAATTTATACTTTCATTTAAATGGGGATT
Source organism: Bacillota bacterium (assembly GCA_023421115.1). Taxonomy (GTDB): domain Bacteria; phylum Bacillota; class Clostridia; order Acetivibrionales; family Acetivibrionaceae; genus Acetivibrio. Next base: position 19,211 of record JAEZUI010000042.1, read on the forward strand.
AGATATGAATATCAGTAAATTGTTCAGAAGATTTTTAGCATACTGCTTTGATGTCGTAGTAGTTTTCGGTATTTACTTAGGAATAATCTTTTTTATAAAAATATTAAGTAGCAGTAATAATGGTATTACTACATTATTAGAAAAAATAAATAATATATCATCATCAAAAGTTTTTTTAGACGTTTTATGGGGTTATGCTCATTATATAGCAATAATCTATTTATTTTATGGTTTACTTTATTTGATATATGAGCTTTCTTTTTTAAGCTCAAAGCTCTCTGCAACTCCTGGTAAGTTAGTATTGGGTTTAGAAGTTGCCTGTTACAGTGGCTCCAATTTTCGAAAACTCCTAATTAGGTCTTTGCTAAAAGTCTCAGCAATCTTAATTACTCCGCTAGCTATATTGCTCTTTATAGCTTCTGCATTTAGCAAAACAAAGCAGTCACTGCACGACAAAGTGTCTAAGACATGTGTAATTACTAAAGATACCAGAGAAATTCGAGGGACCAACCCACAAATGACCCTTGAAGAATTTTTTGAGGAAATGAAAAGTCGAGGATTACGAATGTACGGCGAACAAAAAGCTTTATCAGAAGAAATCTACGGGTCACCAATACCCTTGTCTCAATCTTATTATAAACCAGATTCTTTCCGTTCAATGTTTGGAGTACTTGTATTGATTATATCAATAATTCTTAGCCTAAGTTTTGCCTTTTATATTTTCCCTGATATACACAAACTATATACTTTATTTTAAAAGAAAATATGTAAAAACTTTAATTATATAGATTATTTTTTGAAATAACCTAACTATTCTCGATAATAAAATAAATCTTTCATGCATTGCAATTGACCTATCGTTCATTGCCAAAAGGCTTAACCGAAATAAGCATATTTAACTTAATAACTTCAGATTTAAAGATCTTTATTTTATATAAAAATATTATACTATAAAATACCAAAAACCCTTGAAATTCAAGGGTTTTTGACAAATTGTGGCGGAGAGAGAGAGATTCGAACTCTCGGACGCTTTAACACGTCACACGATTTCCAGTCGTGCGCCTTAGACCAGCTCAGCCATCTCTCCATAAAAAGATATTAAATTTAAACCGCTTTAATATTGTACAACAGATACTAACTCTTGTCAATGAAATATAACACATAAATCATAAGTTATTTTTACCAAACCTATTGAGAAATTTCTGGATCTTCAGTAATAGTCTTTCTATAGTTTTCAACCTCTTCACAAAGCATATTATTGTTCTTCTCAACTATTTGTAAATACTGTTTTAAAATCATAGCTGTTTCACTTTTTTTATTGTCTTCAACAAATTTCCTATAACTAGACAAAAGCTCATTATCGATTTTGTGGGTCTCATAGCTGAAAGCAGGTCTATTATTGAAACCGAAAAGATAGGCATGAAAATAAAACTGGTAATCGCTAGCCATATCAGATTCTTTAATGGAATTGGGGTATTTACCGAAATAGTTTTCAATACTTACTATGCTTTGGGCCAATTCATCCCAAGAAGTTATATATCCGTCCAAAAGATCTATCATACGTTTAGTTTCTGTAGCTTTATAAGAAATATAATCCTTAACTTCTCCCTGCAATAGGTGGTTATATTTTTCCAAAACCTGATAATTTTGAATAAGCGTATATGAACCCTCTTCACATATAATACTATATCCGCCCTCCAATATTTCTTTAACAAGACTTTTTACTTTTTCATCTTGTATATTGTCAACCTTCTTTTGATCAAAATTATATTCAAAGGTTTTAAATAATTCTCTCTGAACATTTTCCGCTCTTAACCTTTCTTCATATATATCCAAATATCTTGACTGGATTTCTTCAAAGCTTAAGATTATTGTGGTAGCTTCTTCCTGTTTAACAGTCTCTATTTTCTCTTCAATAAAAGACAAGGCCTCGAGAGGCCTTGTTTCTTCATTTATATTTTTATTATATTCATTCATCGATGTACTTGCTGGTTCTTTCTCCCATACCTTCGGTTCTTTAACAATGTCTTTTATTTCGTCATAAGGTATTTCAAACTCTAGTGGACCAATGTCCGGTGTAGTGTATGGGATAGTCTGAGCAAATAAAACCAGACCTGAATCCTTAATATAAAAACCATTCATACCTTCTATAGAGTTTATATCCTTTAAAAGAGGTTTTCCAAATTCTTGAACCTTTTTTGTTAATAGTGAATTAAGCTTGTTCGTATCTTTAGTCAAATCTTTCAAATCATATTGCAGCCCATTTCTTAAGTCAAAGTTAACTGCATCAATAATTTCGTCTGGCTCTTCAAGACCTATAATATAATTTTCTAATATAATTTTAACACTAAGTGTATATTTTGATCTAAAAGCAACTTCGTACGAAACATTTAATACTTGTTTTGACCCATCTTGACCACCTGCTATCTCGTCTGCCATACCTCCTAAACTATCTGCAACATCTTTATATCTTTGAATTTTTTCATTAATTGCTTTGTTTATCCTTCCCTCAAGTTCTGAGTCTGACATTTTTGAAATCTTCGGATATTTAACAATGGACTCCAAACCTTCTTTTGTATTATCTTCTGTTACTTCCTCGATAATATAGTCATTATTAAGTTTTGACTCATCAATTGTCAATGGAGCCGGTGCAGGCGTTGACGATACTTTCACTCCTGCATTTCCTCTGTCATTTTGATTTGCTCCTGAACAACCACTAAATACTAGAGTCGTCATTAAAAGAGCAGCTAACAATCTTTTCATTAACCTACCTCCTAAATATAATTAACTTGCATAACCGATTTCAAAAATAAGCTCTGCATAATTATTAGTAAAATCCCATTAAATAAGATTTTAAAACAAAATTGCAAAGTATTTAGAAATCCTCCGCATTGGTCAAAAACTAATTTTCAAACCCCACCCCCTGTTTAATTAAATTTAAAATATATTTAAAGTGCAAAATTAACATATACATAATAATATTATGCCACAATAATGCCTCAGAGGCAAAGTATTTCTTCGCATTTTTTTGCAATATTTTGTAATATGTATCATGCTTTTTAGACTAGTTCGATTCGAAAAATAATATTACACATATTACTAATCTTATGATATAATCTAGGCATTGTAAGTTTATCTTGGGGAGGAAATTATGGCAAAGAAAGTAACCATGGAGGATATCGCCAGAAAGATAGGTATGTCCAAGAACACCGTATCTCTTGCACTACGAAATATGCCAGGAATCAATGAACAAACACGCAAACTTATTTTTGATACCGCAAGACATCTAGGATATGAATATAAAAAGAATTTCTCTGAACATCAGTCCAATGAAGCTTCCTATAAAAATATATGTCTAATTTTATCTAAGGATACACATAAATCGGAAGACTTTTTTTCATATATACAATATGGTGTTGAGGCAGAAGCCAAAAAGAATAATTTAAATATTATTATATATTGCTATGATGAAAACAAAGAAGAGTTTGAAACACCCCTATGTGTTAAAGAGGGGCTTATTTCAGGTATTATTACTCTGGGTAGAATATCAAAAAAAACATTAACTTCTATTTTAAAATTTAATCTTCCCCTTGTAATAATAGATCATTATTTTGATGATTTAATTTGCGATTATGTGCTCACAGACAATGTTTCCGGGGCCTACTTAGCCACAGAACACCTTATTAAACTTGATCATAAAAATATAGGTTTTTTAGGTAACATTTCAATATCCAGCAGTTTTTTTGATAGATATCAAGGGTATATAAAAGCTTTGAATCAATATTCAATTCCCTTAAACTACTCTTTATCCATAACTGACAAGTGCCTTTCTGATTTTAGAAGTGATGGCATCGGAAGAGTTGTTGAGGAAATCAAAAAGCTTCCCGAGTTGCCTTCAGCTTTCTTTTGCTGTAACGATATTGAGGCAATAACCGTTATAAACGCTTTGAAATCCATGAACTTATCCGTTCCTGACGATATATCGATGGTAGGTTTTGATAATATTGAGTCTTCAAAGAATATTACTCCCGAATTGACCACAATGCATATTTCAAAAGAAGCCATGGGACAGAGGGCAGTTAGGAGCTTATTAGAAAAAACTGACAACCCAAATTCTTTATCGGAAAAAATACTGTTGCCACCAATCTTTGTTGGACGGGATTCTACAAAAAAGTTGAATTAGCCTATTGCAAAAAATCAACAAAATCATTATAGAACTTTTTACTTATGATAAGTCTCATTGTTCAGAATTTTAAAGACTCTAAAAACCTGTTCAAGTAAAATAAGCCTGGCCAACTGGTGTGGAAAAGTCATATCTGATAAGCATAGCCTAAAGTCGGCTCTTTCAACAAGTTCTTCATCTAAACCTAACGACCCTCCGATCACAAACGTAATATGTGATTTGCCGGAAATAAAAAAGGAATTAAGCTTATCTGCAAATCCCTCCGAATTGAGCTTTTTTCCTTTTAGGTCTAGCACTATCAAGGCCGATCCGTCCTTAACTTTCTTCATAATTCGCTCAGCTTCTCTTCTTTTTACCTGAATTTCCTGGGACTCACTCAAATTCTCCGGTGCCTGTTCATCGTCAACCTCTATAACTTGAAGCTCACAAAACCTTGAAAGCCTTTTGCTATATTCACTTATCCCTTCCTTAAGATACTTTTCCTTGAGCTTCCCTACTGCAACTACCGTTAATTTCATTATATCCTCCTAAACCTCTACCACTGCTCCAACTCGGTCACGTAAAGCCACAGATAGCATTATGTCTTTGCCTGCGCAAATGTCATTTTCACTAAGCACATTGCAAACTGTCTGATAGGCAAGTTCAGGAAAATTGTTTTCCCTGCTTAAGTGCCCCAACAAAAACTTCTTAGTGCCGTTTTTAGCCAAATACGCCACTACCTTTCCTGCCATCTCATTGGACAAATGCCCTCTTTCTCCTAATATTCTCTTTTTTAGCGGCCATGGGTATGGTCCTACCTTTAGCATTTCAACGTCATGGTTAGATTCAATCAATAAAAGATCGCTGCCCATTAAATAACTTAAAAGTTTGTTTGTCATGTGCCCTATATCTGTAGCAGTAGTAATTTTCTTATTGTCCAAAAAGAAGTTGAATCCCACAGGATCAATCGCATCGTGAGGAATTGGAAACGCTTTAACATATATATTGCCTATCTCAAACTCTTTGCAGTTGTCAAAACACATCCTATTCTTAATATTTACAGGTCCAAGATCCTGTTCCATGGCATTCCATGTATTTTCATTAGCATAAATGGGTATATCAAACTTTCTAGACAGTATGCCCGCTCCTCTTATATGATCGCTATGCTCGTGAGAAACTAAAACAGCGCTTAATTCCGAAGGATTCTCTCCTGTGGCAACAAGCGCTTCAATTATCCTCTTCCCACTCATACCGCAATCAACTAAAATCTTTGTCTTACCATCCGATACAAACAGGCAATTCCCACTACTTCCACTATATAAACTACAAAATTTCATCATTGGTTTTTCTCCTGTTTAGGCCATTTTTATAAAATGGCACTTCACTATTCATTATCGAAATAACCTAAAAAGCTATAGGTAGTCATAACTCAGTCTTCAACTCTTGTAATATCAGCTCCGAGACTCCTAAGCTTCTCTTCTATTAATTCATATCCTCTATCTATGTAGTTTATATTATATACTTCAGTTTCACCTTCTGCAACCAGCCCTGCAATGATCATTGCCGCTCCAGCCCTCAAATCAGTGGCTTTCACTGGTGCGCCGGAAAGTTTTGGAATCCCTTCAAATACTGCCATCCTTCCCTCAACTTTGACTTGTGCACCCATTCTTTTCAATTCATCAACATATTGAAACCTTGAATCCCATATCCCTTCAGTGACTGTACTCGTACCTTCTGCCAAACACAGCATAACCGATGCAGGTGGATGCAAATCGGTTGGAAATCCTGGATATGGAAGAGTCTTGATATTAGCTTTTAATACATTTTCAGGCCCCTTAACCCTAATCCAATCCCCATCTTCTTCAACTTCTGCACCCATTTCAATAAGTTTGGCACTTAGTGACTCCATATGCTTGGGAATAATATTCCTTACAGTTATATTACCTTTTGTAGCAGCAGCAGCAATCATGAAAGTTCCGGCCTCTATCTGGTCAGGTATCACACAATGGGTAGCCCCCCCTGAAAGGTTTGATACTCCTTTAATCTTAATTACATCAGTACCTGCACCTTTTATGTTAGCTCCCATTGCATTAAGGAAATTCGCCACATCAACAACATGCGGTTCTTTTGCGGCATTTTCAATTACTGTAGTGCCTTCTGCCTTAACTGCTGCAATCATAATATTAATAGTAGCTCCAACACTAACTACATCCAAATAGATCTGGCTGCCTACAAGCCTTTCTGCCTCAAGCTTTATAATACCGTGATCTATTTCAACTTTTGCACCTAATTTTTCAAAACCTTTAATATGCTGGTCTATAGGCCTATACCCAAAATCACAACCACCCGGGAAAGCCACTTCCGCTTTCTTAAATCGTCCGAGTAGAGCACCTAATATGTAGTAAGATGCCCGAAGGCTCTTTATCATATCATATGTAGCGGTGTTTGATTTGACATATTGCGAATTTATTCTTATACTGTCTTTATTCTCGAATTCAACTTCACAGCCTAATTCTTTTAAAATATCTATTAAAATCCTAACATCACTTATTTCAGGAATATTTTCTATTTTACAGGGTCCATCAACCAATAAAGCAGCAGGTATAATAGCCACCACTGAATTCTTAGCTCCGCTTATACTTACTTCACCTACAAGCGGTTTACCGCCTCGAATTAAAAACTTCTCCAAATATAACGCCCCCACTCATTTTCTTTTGACCGGCAAAACATTCCATACTAATTATAGTACTATATTTCAATAAATTACACACCTAAAAATCATTGATTTAACCTATTTATTTGTCATTTAATTTTACTTCCTCACCATTATATACTTTAAAGTATCTTTCCACAATTTTTTCTGACTTTTTAGCAGTTATTCTCCAAACAGGAATATCATCAAGCACTTTTGTATCATCTCCTACAAATTGCTCGCCAAACCCCAAATCAATTTTACTAATAACTGTACCACTGTCGTCTATAAGATTTTTTACTAGTATTTGATAAGCCGGTACTATTTTCTGCCTGCCAGTAATCTCTTTAGCAGTTCTGTTATTATACTTCAAATAGGTAATTCCATTTTTTGAAATAGCAACTTCAACATAATTACTGTACAACCAAAATCCTTCTTTTTTTTGCCTAAACGTATATATTTTTTGACCTTCTGAAGTTTCTTCCGTTTTATCAAAATAAAACTTTTCAAAGGGTACCTTCATTTCTTTAAACAAATTTGCAAGATAACTTTGAACCCTTTTTGAGTCAGCTAGATAAACTGCTTCTTTAGGGTCACTATTATTGTAAACAAATGTGTTTACTTTTTCAATCACCAACTTTTTATTTCCACATACAGCATTTATACTTTCATCAAAGGTCTCCTCTATATACTTTACTTCTCCAATAAACCCCTTTATTATCAAATCTTTATCTAAAATTGTATTAGAACTGATTAAAGTACCCATTTCTTTATTATACAAGGGAATTTCACAGTCTAAAACAATCCCCCGGTTTTCAAGGACTTTATCTGTATTTTCAATCGCTTCACCTGATATATTATCAGAATTAAATAAAGTAATCAAAGTAATAGCAAGGAAAAGGTTCAATAGAACAAACATAAAAATAAGTATATTTTTTGCCTTTGCCCAATCCATAATTACTCCCCTTTTTTCTCTTTCATTTCAACTGTATAATTCCTTCCATCCATTGTTTCTATCAACCAAATAGGTTTTAAGTGTTCTTCATTTTTACTGTGTTTTGCCTCATAGGATATTATTACATCCTTTACGGAAAAATTTTTGAAATTTAAATAATCATACTTTCTAAATACATCATCAAGCAAGTCAAATGGGTAAGTCCTTACTTTTAAAATATTGCTTCCAATAGAAAACTCTTTTAGAATCCAGTAACAACTTAATACTTTCTTGCTATTAGCATTAATTTCAATTGCATTATTTACAAAACCTTCTTTTCCGGTATTTACCGGATACTCTAAGAAAGAAACAGGTCTTTGACCAACTTTATAATCAAAGGTAAATGTATAATATCCATCTTTACCACTATTGATTCCTGAAAGATAAATATCTGCTCCTTTGGCTAAATCTGCTATTTTGGCAATGAATTCAATAGCCCTTTCAAGAGCCTCTATTTCAGATCCCTTATCAGCCTTATCATATTGGGACAAATACTTATATTCCATAAGCCCATCCCGATAGATTTTATAAGTTTTACTCGGGTTTCTAAATACTATGGAGTTGTCTATATCAACTCCCCAAGTAAGTCTTTCTTTATCACTTCCTAAAACTTTTGCTGCAATCTTTTCAAGATCTTCCTTCCTAGTAGTATCAATATCTCGTATAATCTGTGGCACTGTACTAATAATATCAGGAAAATCTTCAGAAGCACTTCCCCTAGGTATCAAAATATCAGGCTTAATTCTGTAAGGCGTTTTGTTAATCCCCATCCATTCGTTCATAACTACATAGCTATAAGTCTCATCCTCTTCAAGTGAAATCAGTATATCATTATATTTCTCTCTGCTTAATCCCTTCTCGTAAAAAGGCAAAACATAACTATAGGTCTTAGTTCCATCATAAATGTATAGACCAATGTTATTGTTAGAGTCCACCCTAGGCAATAAAGCTATTTTATATACACCGTCAAATTCCTGACTTGAGTTGTTTTCTACATTTAGTAATGCAGCCAAAATATTTGTATTTATTATTGTCTTAAATTCAAACACAAAGCTCTTTTTTACAACTACTTCTCCCCAGTGTTCCTCAAGATAAGTCTGCTTACGTAGAATATCCTTACCTTCCAACAATTTTGTTAAATAGTATAATACTTCATCGCACAATTTGTCATAATGCTCATGTGTTTCATCAATAATAAAATGTGATTCGTCATAACCTTCGGTAGCAGTAACCCTAAAAAGCTTAACGTAATCACTTACATCACTAGGAACCTTCCTATTATTGCTTGCAAAAATATTCCATAAAAAATTAGTAGGTAACCCTTCATTTTGATAACTCCAAAGGATTCCTACCTGTATAAAACTCGTCATAACCAATACTATTAAAATGTACAATTTAAATCTCTCAAATCTAAACCGTCTCATCTTTTTAATATCAGACACCTCTTACTTTACTTAAATAAACCATTTAGCATATCTGTAATCTTCAAAAATCCTGTTTTTATAGCCTCTTTTATTCCACTATCCAATACGGAAACTTTAAAACTGTTTATCTGCAAATTGGTTTCGCTTATCAACCTTTCTGCTTCGTTCTTCTTATAGGCAATAATTCTTACATCATTTGCACCTTTATTGGGAAGGATAACCTCTTTCATAAATATACCTGAAGCACCTATATCCCATATGTAATCGCCATCTGTATTGGCAAAAGGTATGTACTTATTCTCATCATTGTCATAGATCAAAAGCATTACACTTATTTCATCGTTAACGGAATTGCCGCAAATAACATAAGATTTCTTAAATGTCGACTCATCACCTTCCGGCCGGGTTATGGTAACCATAAACTGCTCAGTATCGCTTGTAGCTTTATCAGATAAAATAGAATACTGATTAAGTAATTTTTGATTCTCAACACCTTCAGCAAAAGAAGTAACACTGAAACTGGTTATTAACAGAACCAGTGTGAATATGTAAATAATTTTTTTGTACATTTTAACATCCACCCTTTTTATAAGCAATATATGCTTAAATATATTATAACCCCACTATCATATAATATATTATATATTAATTATATTACAGGATTGTTACACGACATTTAAGATTCAATTACATCTTCTTTTGAAGCTTTCTCGTCATAGTAAATAGGCAATCTAACTGTCACTTCGGTCCCCTTGCCTAGTTGACTTGTAATTGAAATACTTCCCTTGTGAGCCTCTATTATCTCCTTAGCTATAGAAAGACCAAGTCCTGTTCCTCCCATTTCCCGAGAACGAGCTTTATCCACTCTGTAAAATCTTTCAAAGACCCTCTTAATATCCTCTTCAGGAATTCCTATACCCGAATCGACAACTTTTACATAGGCATCACTATACATCTTACCCACATATACAATAATTTTGCCCCCCTCAGGAGTATATTTAATTGCATTAGTAAGCACATTAAGTATAACTTGCTCAATTCTATCCTTGTCCGCTAAAACTTGCGGTTTATCTCCTATTGAAAAACACTCTATAATTTGTCCCTTTTCTTTTGCAGACAACTCGATCTTTTCTACTGAGCTTCTGACAAGGCTATCAAACCCAAAGGTCTGCATATTCCACTGTAATTGCTCATTTTCCAATCTGGAAAGCTGCAATAAGTCTTTAACCAATCTTGTCATTCTATCAGCTTCAGAGTTTATAACACCAAGAAATCTATGTGCTGTCTCAGAATCCTCAAGAGCACCGTCCATAAGAGTCTCTGAGTAGCTTTTAATTGATGTCAAAGGTGTTCTAAGCTCGTGGGAAACATTTGCGACAAATTCCCGTCTCATATTGTCGAGCTTTTGCTGCACTGTGATATCATGTAAAACTGCAATAATACCTTCTGCTTTCCTTTGTTCATCAGTTGATAACGCAAAATAGATCTGAATATATTTATTGTCAAAGCTGAGGCTTGCCTCTTTTGTACTGAATATTTCAAGGTAAAGCATCTCTTCTATTGTGATGCCTAAATCAAACTTATTCGAAAACTCATTAAAGTTCATATTAAATTCATTCAAGCCAAGCATAAGCTTTGACGCCGGATTGGCATGAACTACTTCCCCATCTATATTAAAAGCAACTACACCATCGGTCATATAGTTTAATATAGTCTCAATCTTATTCTTCTCTTTCGAAATTTCATTTAGTGTCTTTTTAAGCTCTTTAGCCATATAGTTAAAAGTTCTAGTAAGCTTACCTATCTCATCCTCTGATTTTACTTCAGCCATCTGGGTAAAATCTCCTTGAGCAATATTTCTCGCTTTGTGCATCAAGTTTACTATAGGTACGGTTATTGTCTTTGAAAGCAGGTATCCAAAAATGAGTGATAAAATAACCGCAAAAACAAATGCGTTCCGAATAATATTGTTAAAACTGTTTAATACAACTCCCCATTCGTCTTTATAAAATCTGAAATATAATATGAATTTACCCTTTCCCCGGGCATAGTCAAAGAATACCCTGTCATTACTGTGAATGGCTCTTCCTTCATTCCCGTTTTTTCCTGCAAGTGCAGATAAAAAATTTTTTGAATTTAAAATCTCTTCGATAAATTTGTCACTATCTTCATCAAATAAATTGTCGCTTGAGTACAATATATTGTTTGAACTCTTATCAATAACTGCATAAGTAACATAGTCTCTCACCATGAAGAGGCTAATATCACTATAATTATCTTTTAAATCTGTAATTATTTCACTTCCGGTAGGATTATCACCAATACCCCAACTTTCAAAACCTTTATCTACCCTATTTTTAAAGTCCTCATAGTATACCGATTCCATAGAATAGTTTAGTGAAATACTTACTGTGATCATTAATGCAACTGATACAAGTACAAAAATAACAACAAGTCTCCATTGTAAACTTCTTAAAAATTGCAGTTTTCTAAAAAACATATCCGCCCTCGCAAAAACTTAGTGGGTAAAAAACTTGAGGGCATATAGCCCCTCTTAATTTAACACATTTACTAAAGTATACACTAACTATAGATAACCAACTCAAAAGATAAATTTTTCATTACTCTGCTTTTTTGCTGGCAAAACACTATTATTTAACCAACTTTATTGAAATAATACCCTACGCCTCTTTTGGTCATAATATAGCTTGGGTTACTAGGGTCAGCCTCTACCTTTTCTCTGAGCCTTCTAACTGTAACATCAACAGTACGTACATCACCATAATACTCATAACCCCACACTTTTTCCAATAAACTCTCTCTTGAAAATATTTGACCTTGCTGAAGTGCTAGAAATTTGACCAGTTCAAATTCCCTTAAAGTAAGCTCTAAAACCTGATCATTTCTTTTAACTTCATATCTTTCTATATCAATCTCTAGATTCCCACATCTTAAAAAATTAGACTCTTTGGTTGCGGCATTTTCGGTTGAAACCCTCCTAAGATTTGCCTTGACCCTCGCCATTAATTCTCTAGTACTGAAAGGTTTGGTAATATAATCATCCGCACCCAATTCAAGACCTAGCACCTTATCAACCTCTTCCTCCTTAGCTGTTATCATAATAATAGGAGTAGAGATAGTCTGTCTCAGTTTGCGGCATACAGTAAAGCCATCCATCTTTGGTAGCATTATGTCGAGAAGGATAAGATCAGGCTTTTCTTTTAATGCACATTCTATTGCCTGCTCACCATCATTCGCTTCAACAGTTTGAAAGCCTTCTTTAGCCAAATTAAATTTTAAAATATCAACTATGTTTTTTTCATCGTCAACAATTAGTATCTTTCCGTTCACAAAATACCCCCCTTTTATTTATGGAAGTTATAATTGCACCTGTACAAAATTTGCATATTTACCATCGTAACTCATATACGCAACATATATTATTATAACATTTATATTACAAAATTGAATATTTATTTTAAGACAATACAACCAATTTATTGAATTAGGTGATTTTGAACTCGTTTTTTTGTAAAATTTTATGTATTATGTTGATTTAATCCCAAAATGTGTTATAATATACTAAGAAGTTTGTCATAATTCTTTCTACATAAGCTTTCTTGCATTAAACAATTCTAGTTCAGGGGGGCTGCTAATAATGTCAAACGAATCAATGTACTATCTTATAACGGAAATGCACCTCAAGTTAAACAAATTGATTGAAAGCAAGGGGTTTGATCTTTTAGACGAAGAAGTCCAGCATTATAGCAGGAGATTAGACAAAGTTTTAGATCATTATAATAAATTTTATAAAAAGGACAAGCAGTTAAAGTTAAAAACCTGTTATCTTGAGACCTCCTTAAAATGCGCATATTTATAAGGATCAAGAATAACAATTGTATGGGCAATCCATTAGGATTGCCCTTTTAAGTTTAAATCCTTTAACTAAGGAACGATTAAAATATAAGTTCCAACTCTGGGATAACGAAAAGACTTGATTTGATAATGTTCTGTCAATATGAGAATAGGAAGTTATTTTCGTTATCCAAGTAAATTGCTTAGTTCTACGAAGTTCTTATTTTTAATTCCCATTTTCAGCTTTTTTATAGGTTGGCACAATTAGTTTTATATACTCCGATATCCCTTCCGAATCATTCATAATTATTTCCTTGAGACAATCTAGTTCTCTTCTTAAAAGTGCTAAATCGGTGTGAATCGGTTTAGCTACATATATCTTATTATTCTTAGTTGATTCAAGCCCTTCTTCCTTAAGAAGCAATTCTTCATAAAGCTTTTCTCCCGGTCTAAGACCTGTATACTCAATATTAATATCTACATCCGGTTCAAACCCTGACAGCTTTATCAGGTTTTTTGCGAGATCGGAAATCTTAACCGGCTGTCCCATATCAAGAACAAATATCTCTCCACCTTTTGCCATCGCACCTGCCTGTATAACCAGCTGTACCGCCTCAGGTATAGTCATAAAGAATCTTGTAACATCAGGATGTGTTACTGTGACTGGTCCGCCCTGCTCAATTTGCTTTTTGAATAAAGGTATTACACTTCCGTTGCTTCCTAAAACATTCCCGAATCTTACTGCAACATATTCAGTCTTACTGTTGCGATTTATTGCCTGAATTTCCATCTCGGCAATTCTTTTTGTAGCACCCATTATATTAGTTGGATTAACGGCCTTGTCGGTGGAAATAAGCACAAATTTCTTTACACCGTACTTGTCCGAGCATTCAGCAACGTTCAGAGTTCCAAATACATTATTCTTTATAGCCTCACTAGGATTGGCCTCCATAAGAGGAACATGTTTATGCGCCGCAGCATGAAACACTACATCAGGCTTGTACATATCAAAAATGCTTTCAATTCTTTGTTTTTCCCTTATATTTGCAATTACAGTATAAAGTTCTAACCTGGGATTATTGTGTAACAATTCATTTTGAATGTCATAGGCGTTATTTTCATAATTGTCCAAAATAATCAGCTTTTTAGGTTCAAAAGCGGCAATCTGTCTACATAGCTCTGAACCAATTGAACCACCACCACCAGTTACCAAAACCACTTGATTTTTAATGTAGGAAGAAACCTCATTTACATCAAGATTCACCGGCTCTCTCCCAAGCAAGTCCTCAATATTTACGTCCCTTACTTTTTGCATTACCACGGATTCATCAATAAGCTGTGATACTGATGGCAATATTTTTACCTTACATTGGGTTTTTGAACATTCTGTAAATATTTCATTTATATCTTTATTACTTGCAGATGGAGTGGCAATTATTATCTCATCAATTTGCCTTTTTTCAACTACTGTTGCAATGTCCTTTCTCTGACCTACAATGGGTACACCGTTTATTTTCTTTCCCTGCTTGAACAAATTGTCATCAACTATAGCTACTGGTGTGCTTTTTAATTCGGGATGCATCTTCATTTCCTTTACGATTATTGCACCTGCATCTCCGCCCCCAAATATCAACACTCTCTTTGAATTTTTTATTCGTATTATTTCACCTTTTACTACTCTTCTAAACATACGGTATGCAAATCTTATTCCTGCAATGAGGAATACGTCTGTAAGCATACAAATTAGGAATATGCTTCTTGGCACTGGAGTCTTAGATAGGAATACATAGGATATCATTATTGAATTACTTACAAAGGCTGCTCCTACTATTAATCCCATTTCATATATTCCGGCGTATTTCCAAAGGCTGTTGTAGAGTCTAAATAGTATAAAGGTGATAATTTTAACACACGTTGCTATTATTGCTAGTTTTAATATAGGTTGTGAAAAATTATCTGGTATGCTACGGTATCTAAAGTCAAACCTTAGTAGATACGCAGCTATTATTGATATATTAATTAGTACTAAATCAATTGCAATTAAGCCATTCGCTCTAATTTTTTGTTTCATAATGGCCCCCTTATTCCTTAATGATTTTTGTATACCCTACACAATAGTATTTATTGTATCAAATTAATTCAATAAACTTTAGAACAAAATGTATGCTAACATATTTATGTTTTTAATTCGAAGCTCAAATGTTCTTAGAGTAATGCTTTTGTTTATCTACTTTTACTTGCTTTCCTTCTACTACGCCTTTACTTAATATTACACTATATGCAGTCATAAATATTATCTTTATATCCAACCACAATGATCTGTTTTCAAGATAATATTTATCATATTGAACCTTTACAGATATTTCAAGTTCGTCTCTTCCATTAACCTGAGCCCATCCTGTAATGCCAGGTCTTAGTTTGTTAACATCATATTGATCTCTCAATCCAATAAGATCATGTTGATTATATAAAGCAGGTCTTGGTCCAACAAAACTCATTTCACCTTTAATAATATTTAATAATTGAGGCAACTCATCCAGACTCGTTTTCCTCAATATTTTACCTATAGGTGTGATATATTTTTCTGGTCTATCTAGTAAATGCGTTGGCATATTTTTAGGTGTATCTGAATACATAGTACGGAATTTATAAATATTGAACTCCTTCTTATCAGCACCTATTCTTTTTTGAGTAAATACAACTTGTCCCTTTGATGTTGTTTTAATTATTGTGGTAATAACAAGTAATAAAGGCAATAATGCTATTAATAATATACACGAAAACAGCAAGTCTAAAGTTCTTTTCATAATTTCCCCACCTTTATACACGTTAGTATTACCAATTTCACCGAAGTTTCCACCAATTATACTAATTAATAATCGCCTAATATGAATTATAATTCATATTATACTAAAAACACAACCCATACCTAATATTTACATTAGGCATCTCTATTCTCTTAATAGTTCACTATATATCTGTATTGTTTTTTCTTTTACTCGTCACCTCATAAAGTTGGTCAGTTGGAATTTTGAAGCAGAAAACTCAAAAGGTAAAATTAAAAACTTTTACTTTTTTCTCTACTTCCTGTTCCTCCCTCTACCACTCCGTCTGATTTTAACACTGAAAACACCGTCCTAAAGATGCACCTAACATCCATGAAGAACCCAATCTTGTTGGCGTACTCTCCGTCTAACTTAGCCTTGGCCTCTATCTCTAATTCATCTCTACCATTAATCTGTGCCCAGCCGGTAAGACCAACCGGTATATCATTCGCACCATACGTATCCCTCTCTTCAATCAGATCATACTGATTCCAAAGAGCTGGACGCGGGCCTACTATTGCCATATCTCCGAGAAGAATATTTATAATTTGAGGTAGTTCATCAAGACTGGTCTTTCTTAAAAGCCTACCCACTCTTGTTATCCATAGCTCCGGATCTTCAAGTAAATGTGTTGGCATATCTTTTGGTGTATCAATTCTCATAGTCCTAAATTTCAATATATTAAAGTACTTCTTATGGATACCTACTCTTTTTTGCTTGAAAAATACAGGACCAGGTGAATCGAGTTTTATAGCTATAATTAAAACTAGAAAAAATGGTGCTAATACAATTAGCCCAATTAAAGCTAACATAAAATCAATTACTCTTTTTATAATTAAGTACATCTGGTTAACCTCCAAAATCCATAATTTTATATAAATCAAATTGAATTAGACAATCTTCCATTTTTATGCTCCTTCCACTTTCAACCTTAATTTACCATTACAACACAATGTGTCATAACGGAAACTCATCTGCCAAAATGTCCTCAGAACCAACAAAAGAGTCATGGTCTACTATTGTTACTTAATTATAATGCTTCCTTTTCTAATTTATTGTTGTTTAAATTAATAAAATCAAGTTTTTTGCATCGTTCTTTGAGTTTACTAATATTACTAGCTTTCATGGCTTATCTCATTGCCAAAGCCTTTACTAATATCTCCAGGAACCAGACTCATTTCAGTAAATTCAAAATTCTTATAGCTGTTTCTATTATATCAGAAATTAATAATTATTTTATATTTAAATGAATACTAATTTAGAATCTAAATGTAATTAAATAAAATTTCACCAAATAATAGCTGAACTATTTATAAATTTTATTACGATAGCATTACTAATACTATCGTCAAACATGAAAACAAAGCCACCATAAATCCTTATGTAGATTTGACCGGTCATAAAAATATGTTAACATGCTATAACACCTCAAATGAAGGAAAAAAGCTGTTGCTTAACTTTTTCATATTTTCTATAGGGAAATTATATGCTATTATAAAGTGATTTGTAAGTGCTTCAAAACATACCGTAGTGTAGTTATTAACTAATTCTGTTATGCTTTCTGATATAAAACTCATTAAGTCAGGAGGCATTTTAAAATGGCACAACGAAAATCCGAGTCAATATGGAAGCA
>JAEZUI010000044.1 GCA_023421115.1 Bacillota bacterium
ATGTTACTTCCATGGTCAAAAGATTTACCAAGTGAATGTCGCAAATTGGATCAAAATCAGTAAAATCTATACCGTCAGAAATGACGGTGATTTTTTATACCAGTACTCATGGTTTACCGTTTACGAATCAAGAAATAAAGAAATCAGGAGCTTCAAAAGCAGAAGATGTATTCTTAGCTGAATTAGATACTACAGGCAAACTAAATGTCGACCTTCTTAAGTCCCCTGTTGATAATAAACCAGGGATATTTTAGCAGGCATTTATTTACCGATATTATCCCAGTGCATACTAGCCTCACTCAATTCCCCCTCTGTTTTTTCTTGAAAATATTATCCTTCAAGAATATACTTTAGGGTAGGTACTTCCGTTTTACCGCTTACATACTTATTCTTACAGGATTAGCTCTACCATTATGTCAAGCGTAGATGAAAATAAACCTAGCTTGCCGTTTTGGCTCGCCAAGTTTATTTTCATTTCTACACCTTTAATGCTTTCACAGAAGATGTATACACAAGCTAAAACTGTGTGACCTGTATTCAAATAATGTCTGCAATATATAGTGGGACATTATTAGCTAATTTGCTACGTAAAGGATCATACTCTCAATAATTTACTCAGCACTCTTTTAGAAGCTTCTGAAAGCCTTTGGTCAACTGCTTCAGACTTGCTTTTAAGAAAGCTTATTATTTCTTCTTCCTTTGAAAGAGTCTCCCTTACATCATAATCCATATAGTTTTCAACGGATATAATTAACTGGTAAGCCTCCTCATCATTAAGCTCACCCCAACAAGCTTTGATAATCTCAACAAGTCTAACAAGTCCAGCCTCTGGCCTTCCCTTGCCAATTGCCCATAGCATTGAAGAACTCAACTCATCTTTAGCCCTTACTCTTTTAATGAGTTCATCAATTATCTCAGCCTGTTCATCTATATCCAATCTTATGGAGATAAGCTCCTCATCTAGATAGATTTTGTACTCTTCCAGCCTGCCAAGATCTTTTCCCCCATTTAGAATGTATGTATTCATTTCAAGAAGAGATGCAAACTCGCCTATAGCTATGTTCTTTTCATCAAAGTCTTCAGAATCAAGATATAATAACAAATCCTTTATCTCACTTTTCATATCTTCCTCCATTTATCTAAGAAAGTTTGTGCAAATTTCAGCCATCTATATACGTAAGTTCCATCCGAAATTGTTTTCAATATCTATTCTGTATTCTTTTCCTCCATCAAAAAACTCTGCCCGTTCTATATTTCCACCTTTCGTGGTCCCCAAAGGTGGGTATGTGCCGAGCTTTATACTAAGTCTAATAACTCCCGATACCAATTGACTTTTCAATCGATTTAGGGGAAACCATGGAGCCGCTACCGGACACGTCAGAAACATTGTAGCCATTGTCATACGAACCTGAAGAACTGATACGCCTGGGTCTTCTGGTGCTGTTATAGGCAATCCATAGGTGTGATTATGTCCCTGTTGCAACTGAACCCTCATAGCATTAAATTGCCTCTTTTTCTTTTTATCTTTTTCTTTTTCCTCAACCTTGGTCTCAGCCCTGTCATTTGTTCTTGCCATATCAATAATTCCTGTAAGTGCCTCAGCATACAACATATAAAATAACATTATTGCAATTGCTTTACCTATTAATTTTATTCCAATTGTTAGTACAGCAGCATCATATTGTGCTCGGGCAGGTGCCAACACCAATGCTCCTGCCATATACCCTGATGGGTCAGTTTTCATAACGGGATTTGCATCCGCATATAAATATTTGTGCAAAGTCTCAGGCTCAAACTGAAGTCCCTGGAAGGAATCCATACTAATAAACCTCCCAAGGCTAGGATCCATAAATCTAGCTCTTAGATAGTATAAACCAACAGCTGAATCATAAAGTTCTCCAGTATATAGATAATTATTTTCAGTGTTTCCCCACTTCTCAAGTATATTTCCAAAAGCATCATAATTGTATGTATCAGTAATTTCACCCATGCTGTTTGTCAATGCCCTTGTACTTCCTAATCCATCATAATGATAGTATGAATTTGTTGTTCCTCTGGTCTGACTAATAAGGTCATCTCCATAAAGGTATGAAACTAAAAGTTTTCCTTCTGCATCTCTTTCCTCAATTATTTGAGAATAACCTCTATTTCTATCCACCAGGTATATTATCTCTTCCGTATCGTTTAAAATTTTGCTTACTAGTTCCCCCTCCACATCATAAGTGTATCGGGTACTGGATTTTTTACCTTCCTCTTCAGTTTCAATTAATATAAGTTTGTTATTAAAATCATATGTATATTTTGTAAGGTCATCCAGACCTCTTTTGGACAATGTGTTACCATTTTTATCGTATGTATAGATTTCGTCACCACTTGAAATCACTCTGTTATTTACGTCATAGGTATATAAAATCTCCTCACCATCGGTTATCTTTTTAATCCTGTTCCCAACTTTATCATACTCATAAGTAATTTCAAGCGTACGTCCATCCGTATTCTTTATTCTCTCCCCAGTCACCTTATAAGTAGCATCATAGTCATATTCAATAATTCTTCCGGTGTTCTCCGTGATTTTTGTACGATTTCCTGCAGCCTCCAATACATAATCATAGGAACTTATTATATCACCCTTACTATTTATATTCTTAAGAGTCACAAGGCGATTTAGCGTGTCATAAGTGTATTGGGTCTTTGTCCCATTAGGGTAAAATATACTGCTTCTGTTTCCAACAAGATCATAATCATATATAGTTTTTAAGTCATTATAATCTGTCACTGTAATCAACCTGTTTAGCTTGTCATATTCGTATGATACTGTACCTAAATCTGTAGTAATTTTAACAATATTACTGCACTTGTCATAAGTATACTTTATCACGGCACCATTGACATCTTCCTGGCTCACTATCCTGTTTCTGTCATCGTATACAAAAGTTAGTTTACCTTCCCTTGACGAAGCGGATTCTTTTAGTCCATTGCCATAATAAGTATATGTCTCAAAGGTATTGTCACTATATGTCTTTTTAATAAGGTATCCATTGCTGTCATATTCATAAGACGTAATATTTCCATTAAAATCTTTGTGTAATATCATATTTCCTGCTTCATCATAAGTGAAAATCTCTTCCATGCCTAAAGGAAGAATCCTTTTAACCATCCTGTTTAATAAATCATACTCCATTTTTGTGATATTTCCATTTGCATCCTTTATTGCTATGGGATTTCCTGCTCCATCGTAGGAATACTCTGTCTCATTTTTTAATGAATCAATAACCTTTACTAAATTTCCTTTTGCATCGTAGGAATACGCCTTAGTTTTACCAGCTTGATCTGCTTCGCTGATTTTACGACCTAAGGCATCATATTCTGTACTGATGGAAGTATTGTCATTAAATATAGTTTTAACCTTATTACCATTGATGTCATACTCATGCTTTATAATATTGCCCTTGGCATCTGTCATTTTTACAAGATTTCTATTACCATCATATTCAAAAGATGTCTCGTTGCCATATACATCTGTGACTAGGACATTATTACCTGCAGCATCATATACGTATGTAGTTTCATTACCCATTTCATCAATCTGCATTATGAGATTACCTGAAGAGTCATATTTATCTGATATAAAACTCCCATCAGGATATGTTATCTTTGTCACTCTTCCTAACTTATCATAGCTATACTTTGTGGTTTTGCTTGTTCGGTCAGTACTTGATATTCTGTTTCCCTCAGCATCATAACTAAAGGTTTCACTGGTATCGTCAGAATAAGTTATTTTCGCAATATTACCCCAAATGTCATATTGGTATTGGGTACGATTTTCCCTCTTATCTAACTGTGCTGATGGTTTTCCAATCGAGTTATATTCTGTTTTAATTGAATACCCACAAGGATCAATTTCCTCAATCAACCTATTCATTCCATCATATTTGTACCTTGTGATAGCCGTCCTTGTTCCTTCTTCATATGAGTATTTTTCTGTCATAGTAAGCTTATTACCATTATCATCATAAGTATAGGTTGTAATATTCCCCATTGGATCCGTTACAGATATTTCATTACCATATTCATCATAAGTATATAGTGTTATATTTCCAAGTTTATCCCTTTTACTTGTTATGTTTCCTTTTGTATCATAAGTGTACTTTTCCAGCTTGTTATCAGGATATTTAATAGTAATTAAATTGCCCTTTGAATCATATTCTCTTGTTGTAATGTTCCCCATCGGATCTTCTTTCGTAAGCTCCTGATTAAAACTATTATATGTATACGAAGTGGAATAACCCATTGGATCAGTTATTTTTATAAGGTTGTTTTTTGTATCGTACTCATATTGTGTTGTATTTCCATTTGCATCGGTTTCGGAAGTTTTATTTCCCCTTTCATCGTAGGTATAGGTTTTTTTATTGCCTAATGCATCAATGGTACTTGTAATATTCCCATTATTATCATATTCATGAACAGTAATGTTTCCAAGCCTGTCTTTGACTATTTCCTGTTTTGAATCAAGATCTCTGGAGTACTCTATTTTGTTCCCCTCAGAATCAATATGGGCAATCAGTCTTCCCTCATCGTCATATTCATTTCTTGAAGGTTTAAAACCTCTTGGGTCAATAATATCAACTATTCCGTGAAAAGAATTATATGTGTATCTTGTTGTATACCCCTCCTGATTTGTAACAGCAACAAGATCACCATACTCATCATATTTATATTCAATAGTATTTTTCATTGGGTCTGTTATATTTATTATTCTACCTTCACTGTCGCGGGTGAAAGTAATGCTTTTTCCCGCGGAGTGAACAATACCATTTTTATTAAATGTGATGGTATTTCCGTTGGGCTCAAGTATACTCTCCACACCAGTTTTTTTATTTATTATATATTCTGTTCCATCCTCTGTGGTAAGTTTGAACCTTTGCGG
The DNA here is from genome assembly GCA_023421115.1 of Bacillota bacterium. Taxonomy (GTDB): domain Bacteria; phylum Bacillota; class Clostridia; order Acetivibrionales; family Acetivibrionaceae; genus Acetivibrio. The sequence goes on from JAEZUI010000044.1 coordinate 4,928, forward strand.
GTTATAAAGTTCAAAACCCCCATTAAAAAGCTGACAACTAGCCCCAGAACCAATAACCATGCAAGTATTATCTTCGAATGACACTAGCTTCGAATTTGTTCCCTTTTTAGGTGTAAAGTAAACTGTAGTTTCCATTATGGGATATATAGCCTGGCTATTTGGAGTTATCATAACATTAAATTCGTCAGTTCTACCATCACCAAAAGAAACCGTTATTACATGTTCTTTGCTCTCAACCAGTTCATACTTTGGTAATCCGAAAGGCCCTGATGTACTTCTTTGTGTCCATCCATCACCCAAAACAGAACTTACACTTATTTCAATGTTCTTTATTCCCAATGACCAGCCCACCCCAAAATCTCCACTGGATTTGTTTCTGCTGTCATAATTACGGGTGATTGTTATAGGCAGCCCTGCCACAGGAATCTCTAAATCTATAAAACCTATGGAGAAATTACCAACTTTCATTTCTCCATCCATTTGATATGTAGTTGAAAATGTACTTTTATTTCCGCTCTTATCCCAAGCTGTAAGCCTTACATCATATAAGCCATTTCTTAAAACTGTTGGATCTAATATCCCAATGATCCCTTTATATACAGCCTCTGTACCTTCTCCAAAAAGGATAAACTCATTTTTATCTTTTAAAGAATATTCCAGTTTATAAAATGTTAGATTTTCGTCAGTTACAGTACCTGTTATATATGTAGGAACTGTTATCTTTGCTCTATCAACTGGAGTATCTATATTTACCACTGGTAACTCTTTGTCACCTTCTTCTATTACAATAACTTCTTTTTTTACATACCCCTCATTATGGGAACTATCTGTAGCTGTAAGTTCTATTTTGTATTTTCCTGCCACTCTTGGTATAAATAAAGCTTTGCCCTGAGAGTCCATCTCTACTATTTCACCATTAATACTCAAAATTTTTGATTCTATTTTGACATTATCTGTTATATTCGTACCAATACTTGTTTCTTCTCCCACTGTAATATAGTCAGAAGCCGTTATTCTGACAACTGGCTTATCCAAGTCACCAAAAACAGGGTCTATTGTTGGGCCTGGTTCCTCCGTTGGTGTTGGTGTCGGCGTTAGTGTTGGTGTTAGCGTTGGTGTTGATGTTGGTGTTGATGT
>JAEZUI010000100.1 GCA_023421115.1 Bacillota bacterium
CATAGTTTGCAGCATATACACCATGGGAACCAAGCATACCTAAATTCAACTCATGATTCAAGGGCAAAACACCTATGCCCATTAGTGTAGGCGTAACCGGTATATTGCACTTCTCTACCAATTCTAAAAGTTCCTCGGTTGCACCTGATCTTAACATCCCTCCACCTGCACAAATTACAGGCTTTTTGGCCTTCATTATAGCATCGGCAACTTTCTTAATCTGAAGAGAATGACCTTTTAAATTGGGTTTGTATCCCCTTATATCAACGCTATTTTGATACTCAAACTCAATTTCACAATTTTGAATATCTACAGGTATGTCTATAAGGACAGGCCCAGGTCTTCCAGTAGAAGCTATATAGAAAGCTTCTTTTATTATCCGCGGTAAATCCTTTGCATTTTTAACAAGATAACTATGTTTTACAAATGGCGCTGCAGCACCTGTTATATCTGCTTCTTGGAATACATCACGACCAATCAAGTCGGACGATACCTGCCCTGTAATTGCCACCACAGGAATGGAATCCATATAAGCTGTCGCAATCCCGGTAATAATATTTGTTGCACCGGGGCCTGAAGTTACAACACACACCCCAACTTTGCCGGATGCACGGGCATATCCGCTTGCCGCATGAGCAGCACCCTGTTCATGTCTAGTCAATATATGACGTATTTGCGAGTCAATTAAAGCATCATAAAACGGGCAAATAGCAGCTCCGGGATAACCAAATATATCTTCTACCCCTTCATGTTCTAAAGCTTTTACAATTGCTTGTGCTCCTGTAATCTTCATATTAACACACCCCTTTGCTATGTATTTTCCTCACTTAGTTCAAACAGAATAAATCAAAAAACCCTTCGACTCTGCAAATTAACTTTGCAGGGACGAAGGGTATAAATCCTACGCGGTACCACCCTGATTCGACATATTAAATATATGCCCTCATGTACATATAAACAATATGTACAGATTATAACGTAATCAACGTCATTGCTTACTTACGCTTCGGCAACAAAGCTCCAGAACGAGTTATCCATGCAAATCATACGCTGATTCTCACCACCCATCAGCTCTCTTGTGTAATCATATGCATCTTCATTTCCATCACAGCGACTACTTATTAAAGTATAGTTAATGAATAGTTTATCAGCATAATCACCCATTGTCAAGACTATTTTTAAAAATATTGCCTAATTTATATCACATAACAAAAAACGTTAAAGCACCCTTCCCATTAAGAAGGCAAGTGTATAAAACCCTAGCAGCAGAGTCGATGTAAACGTAAGTATAATATCCACTTCCTTTCTTTTTGAAAGAACGGATAGACCAATATAAATGGGTACTAAGGACAAAATATATCGTGCCCCACTAAGTAACCAAGATGGTGAAAAAGATACCAGCAAGAATACCAGCATATAAGCACTATAAGAAAGCCTCAGCTTTCCAATAGAATAAAATATAAGAGAAATCACCAATAAAAACGATAAAATACAAGGTATCCAGTAGGTCAATCTAAAGGCGTCGTCGGGTGATATAGCTGACTGAGTAATCCATCTTAAATTATTAAAAACATTACCAAAGCTATTATTGAAGTCTTTTTTCTGAAATACAATAAATTCATTCCAACTGCCAAAAAGTATTTTATTTATCAAAAAATATATAAATGTTCCTAACGGGATCATAAACACGTAAATCCCCTTTGTAAGAAAGCTTTTTATTACAATTTTGTAATTCTTTTTTCTCAACTGTTCAAAAGCCTGACTTGAAATTATAAATTCCATTGCGGCCGGAATTGCCAGAATAATACCCTGATTCTTTGTAAGTGCTGCAAGAAATCCACAAATCCCAACTACAAGCCATTTGCTTTTTCTCATATAGTACAAGGTCATAAGAGACAAAACGACAAAAATGCTTTCGGTATAGGCAATACCAAAGAAAAACGAAAAAGGGTAAATAAGCATATATTTTACAGTTCTCATTGCTGTGCCATCATCAAAATCAAGCTTGACAAGCTTGTATAAATAATAACTTCCAATTCCAAGACACAAATTAGAAACAAGCACACCTGCAAGCAAATAATTCCCCGATACTTTAGCTACTATACCGACTAAAAAAGAATAGAGTGGATAAAAAACAATAAGTTTTGCATTTTCCCCATTGGCCGTATAACCGCTTTGTGCTAAATTTAGATAATGCTTTGAATCCCATTTGTTCCACATTGAATCAAAACTCTCAAAAAAACCGGTTTTCAGCTCTAGTGCCTGAATTGAGTATAGGTATCCGATAAAATAAATAATTAACCTTGAAATAATTGCAACACCAAATATTACAAAAATAATTTTAGTATTGTTCTTATCTTTCATATCAGCGGGTATAGTTGGTACAATGACTATCTCCTTAATAAATAATGCAAATATCATAACCAATATGGTAATAACTGATAGAACACCAAATATTCTGACAAATTCAGGCCAAAAGCTGTCATTATTGACAAAAAGACTGTATATGAGAGTCGAAACTGCTGTTATTATGCCATTCATATATGCAAGTTGCGATTTTGATCTTGTTACTTTTCCTTTTTCACGAAACAAAATTGACAAATTAAAACCTGCATCAACAAGAAAAAATAATACATACAAAATACTTTCCATTTATTATCCCCTCTATACCCCAAAAAATATTAATATTGAACTTTATTTTCTTTAGCTTTCCATTCTTTAAATGCTTCAAGACAAATGTTCCGATCCTTTTGTTCAAGATCAACTTTTTTATGATCTGCCGTGCCTTTTATAACATCATATATATATTTATCATCAAATCCTATTTCTGCAGCGTCATCCCGAGTACAACCAAAGTAGACCTTTCCAATTTTGGCCCAATGAATTGCCGAAAGGCACATAGGGCATGGCTCGCACGAAGTGTACAATTCACAGTCTGAAAGATCGAACCTACCAAGCCTTTTTGCTGCTTGTCTTATTGCAATCATTTCTGCATGATCGGTAGGGTCATTATTCTTAATGACTTCGTTATGCGCTCGTGCAATAATGTTATTATCCATAACTATAACTGCTCCAAAAGGACCTCCATGTCCTTTTTTTACACCGTCCATTGCTTCTTTAGAAGCAGTTCTCATAAATTGATTGTTATCTATCATACTTATACCTCTGTTATTTATTTGTAATTACCTTATTAATATTATCATAAATTCAATTAAGAATGTAGAGTACTTTTTGAGAAGAATTCTATATAGAGCCCCAGATACAAAACACCTCGTAACGCGCTAAATTATTGAACGTACGAGGCTAAAACAAAATAAATTATCAAACATTCTTTGAGACATAAAGATTATCTTGTGATAAGTCCATCCTTTTCTTTTACAGCTAGCTGAACTGAAACACTTTTAGTTGTATGATCTTCGCAAGCTATATTTATTGTATCTCCCGGTTTTTTGGAGTAAATGTATGTTCTAAGCTGTATCATTGTATTTATTGCCTTCCCATCCACCTGTGTTATTATACAACCAACACGTAAACCGCTTTTATAAGCAGGCCCATTTTCATCGATATTGGAGACATAAACACCATTTTTCAGACTTTTTGTGTTATCAATATAGGGAACTACTTCCTTATCATAGGCAAACACCCCTAAATAGGGTTCTACAAATTCACCATTATCAATAAATTGATTTATAATTGGGATTGCAATATTAATAGGCACCGCAAACCCAATACCTTCTGCACTTGTAACCTTTACCGTATTTATACCTACAACCTGCCCCTTTGAATTGAGTAAAGGCCCCCCACTATTTCCGGGGTTTATGCTGGCATCGGTCTGAATAAGGTCCTCCATGTAATTTGATCCACCCTCAGTTTCAATTTTAATCGTCCTATTAAGGGCGCTTATTATACCCGAAGTTACAGTTCTTTGAAACTGAAGCCCTAATGGGTTTCCAATAGCTATTGCCGGTTCACCTACCACAAGTCCGTTTGCATCTCCCAGTGGTATGGTTTGAAGTCCGGTTGTATTTATTTTAACAACAGCAAGATCCAAAATTGAATCCGCCCAAACAGTTGTCCCATCTATATTCCTTCCATCATCCAATGACACTATAATTCTCTTGTTCTTGCCTCCTGCAACATGATGATTGGTAAGAATATAGCCATCAGCACTTACAATTACCCCTGAACCAACACCCCAATTTTCAGTATTTCTATCAAATATTGAACTGTTATCAACTCTTAAAACTGATATGCCTACAACTCCTGACACTGCAGATTTAGCAACTCTCTGTATTGTTTCACCTTGCGCATTATTACTTTGAACAATATTACCTTGTGTAATATCGCTTGGTTGCTGAGTTTGATTTAATGCAATCTGCTGAGGTATCGGTTTATCTTCGGTTAACCCACTTTGTGGCTTCTGCTCAACGTCTCTCACAATATAATTTGAAGCAAATATGAACAATAATACACCAATACCTAAAGAAGTTACGATCATAGCTAAAAATGTTTTGATAAATTTACCTTTTGCTCTACGTCTATCCTCAAACATATTATCATCCTTTTAAGTTTATTTTTTATTATTTCAAAAATACTTTAAAAGGATTCATACCATAACGAAAATTGTAAACAAAGCAATACGGTATTTCAAAAAACAATCTAAATTCTCCGCAACAAACAGTATTTCATACACCCTGTTCATTTTCGACTGCCTTTATAACTTTTTTAACACTTTTTTCGAACTTCGTCCTCGGAAGCATAACCTGATGTTCACAACCCAAGCATTTTATTTTAAAATCCGCACCAACTCGCGTTACTTCCCATTCCTTACTGCCACAAGGATGCTGCTTTTTCATTTCAACAATATCCCCAACTAAAAACTTATGTTCCACTTTAAACACTTCCTTCCACTACTAAATATGTATGAAAACATAAAGGAAACGACACCTTTTATAATAGTATAAAAGTGTATATTAATTGATTCAAGCCATAATTTTCTATTCCTCCTAATATTCTTACTATTTCACAAAGCAATTAGGCGATTCCAAAAAACAACTTTGCAATTGCCTTATGTTTTTTTAACCAACTAGTTCTTACACTAATACAATATAGTATCTATATTAAAAGAAGGTGATTATATGAATACCCTTAATCTAGGTTCAAAAGGCCCTGACGTAAAACTGATTCAAAGCCTGCTATCAAAAATCGGATATGCGCCAGGTCCGATAGATGGAGTTTATGGAGCCCAAACCCGGCAGGCAGTACTTGAATTTCAAAAAAACAACGGACTTTTAGCTGATGGCATTGTAGGCCCATCTACCTGGCAGTCCTTCGAAGTACTGTTGAACGGTTACAGTTTTTACTATGTTCAACGCGGGGACACCATATACAACATCGCCCGTAAATTTTACACAACACCCGGGGCAGTTATTACCGCTAATCCGCAAATAAATCCCGATTTAATATACGTAGGACAAAGACTAACCGTACCCTTTGGGATTGATATAGTATTTACCGATATTGACTACACTTATGAAATCATGGAAAGAAATATCTATGGACTAAAGGCAAGATATCCGTTTTTGGAAATAGGAACAATCGGCAAAAGCATTCTTGGGAAAAACCTGTATTATTTGCGTCTTGGAAACGGAACAAGGGAAGTATCTTATAATGGAGCACATCATTCCCTTGAGTGGATCACAACACCTCTATTAATGAAATTTACTGAAAATTTTCTTAAAGCATACTCAAGAGGAAACCTGATGCGCGGTTATAATGTTCGGGATATCTGGAATAAGAGCAGTATATATATAGTTCCAATGGTAAACCCTGACGGCGTTGACCTAGTACTAGAAGGCTTAGATCGTTCAAACCCTTATTACAATAATCTTCTTCAATGGAACAGAACAGGCAGGCCATTTTCAGAAGTTTGGAATGCAAACATAAGAGGTGTAGACTTAAACCGTAATTATCCTGCTAGCTGGGAGGAAGCAAAGGCTCAAGAAGCTTCCTTTGGTATATATGGACCCGGGCCAACAAGATATGGTGGTCCTACCCCTCTTTCGGAACCGGAATCTTCTGCCATGGTGAATTTTACAAGACAACATAATTTTAGATTGGTTCTTGCTTATCATTCCCAAGGAAGGGTAATATATTGGAACTATCTCAATCTTGCACCGGAAGAATCATTAAGAATTGCAAATTTATACTCTAGAGCAAGTGGTTATGCGGTTGCTAATGTACCCTATGAAGCTGCCTATGCGGGTTATAAAGACTGGTTCATAAAGGAATATAGACGACCAGGGTATACAATTGAGGTTGGATTGGGAAGAAATCCTTTGCCTATATCCCAATTTAATACGATATACAACAGTAATGAAGAAATATTGCTGCTGTCTCCTTTATTGTAGAGTACATTGGTGGTGCTGTAATTTTAAAACCTGTTTGAATGGAGTACCTACTGTTTTAGTGTCAAACGACTCCATTACGTGACCTTCGCATAGAATCTGTGCGATGCCATTCGGCACACAGATGAATGATATTTTGCTACGCAAAAATCGTACCTCAGCTTGATAATTTTCGCCGCGTCTATGGGACATCCTGTCCTTAAGACGCTAAAAATGCCATCCGTGGCATTTTTGCTTCAAATTATCAAGCTTTCGGCAACAGATTCCGCCTCTTTCGAACGAAGTGAAAGAGGCAAAAGCGAAGGGGCTCGACGCCCCGTAGCTTTTATTCTAATGCTCAGGTCAAGTAATTGCGTCATTTGACACTAAAACAGGCTTACACCTTAATTAGGTTGTTTTTTGGCTGTTTTATTGTTATGGCTTTTTTAATATTGTAATTTCCTCCACGATAATTATTATTGAGGATTACTGTTACTCTACAACATTAAACATCCTGACAAGATTAATACTGTTATTGTTATTACTTCTTTTAACCTTTTCTATAGTTCTGTTAATATACTCAAAAAGCTTTTTTTCAAAAACCTCTTGCGTAGTCTCTTTGTTTTCAATCATAGCAAGTCCTTTTTCCCAACTAGCAGTGAGGGATGGGCTTAAAAGCTCTTTAGCTGTCCTTCTTACTAGCTCAACTATTGCTTCTCCCTTTAGCGTTGGAGTTACAACCTGCGTTTTAGAATTTATATTTATATATCCAATATCTTTGAGTTTCTTAATGATTCCCGCTCTCGTCGCAGAAGTACCAATACCGCTTGTTTTTATCTGCTCCCGCAGTTCTTCATCCTCAATAAACTTACCCGCTTTTTCCATGGTTATTACAAGGGAACCATCTGTATATCTAGGTGGGGGCTTTGTTTCTTTCTCATCTAAATCAAACCCTTTTGTCTCACACTTTTCATTTTTTGAAAGCAAATGTATAGGAACTTCCGTCAGATCTTCATCATCTTTTGACTTACTAATTTCGTATACTTCCTTCCAACCGGCTTCTTTTAAGGTTCTAGAACTCGTTATAAATATCTCCTCAGCTACTTCCGTCTCAACCTTAACGGTATTATATACCGCCGGGGGATAAAATATAGCCAAAAATCTTTTCACAATAAGGTTATATATCTTTTTCTCATTCTCACTCAATTTGTTCAGATCAGCAGTAACGTATGTCGGAATCAGTGCATAGTGATCTGTTACCTTCTTATCGTCAACATACCTTTTTGTAGTTTTTGTTATCTTTAGCTCTCCAAAATCCTTTATCCTTGAGACAATGTCCTTGTATACGGGGTTTAAAAAAAGCCCATTCAACACCTTTGGCAATTCTCCAACCACATCGGTTGACAATACTCTGCAGTCGGTTCTAGGATAAGTAATCAATTTCTTTTCATACAAGCTTTGTGCCGTCTCTAAAGTCTTGTCCACAGGGAGCTTGAACTTTTTATTTGCTTCCGACTGAAGCTCCGCAAGATTAAAAAGCAAAGGAGGTTGTTCATTCTTACTTTTTATCTCAACCTTTTTTACTTTACCTTCTTTGTCTTTTAGCTTATCAATTACCTCTTCTGCTTCCTCTTTTTTTATGTACCTTTCTCCGTCTGGCGTGTCTTCTGCTGGTTTAATAATTTTACTTCTTTCTGGTGCCCATTTGCCTTTGTATTCAATCTTACTATCTAAAGACGCAAAATTAGCAGTAATCCCATAATGAATTTTAGGTACAAAATTCCTGATTTCTAGTTCTCTTTCAGTTACAAGACCTAATACACATGTCATAACTCTGCCTATAGCAATAACAGATGATTTGCTTTCCTTCAACAAAGCTGATAGATTTCGCCCATATAGACATGTATATATTCTGCTAAAATTCATACCAAACAGCCAATCCTCTTTAGCCCTGCTATAGGCAGCTTGCGAGAGTGAATCATATTGTGCAATATCCTTTGCACTTCTAATCCCTTCTTTTATCGCATCTTCAGTCTGAGATGATACCCATACTCTTTTAGCCGGTTTTGAGCTTCCACTCTGTTCATAAACAAGCCTGAAAATATACTCGCCTTCTCGCCCACTATCGGTACATGCATATACAAAATCAATATCTTCTCTTAGCATAAGAGTTTTTATTGTCTCAAATTGCTTCTTAGTCCCATCATTCTCAATTACTATATACTTATATTCTTCAGGAATTATCGGTAAGTGATCAACTCTCCACTCCCTATACGCTTTATTATACGCATCAGGAAATGCTAACGTTATAAGATGTCCAAAACACCAGGAAATAATAGAATCTTTCGATTCTGCATAACCCTTAGCTCTATCACTTTTTGAAACGTTTACACCTAAAACTGCAGCAAAACTTATCGCTACTGACGGCTTTTCAGTTATATATAGATTTTTACCCAAAATATCTCCCTCTTAGTTTCTCTGTTATCTATTCTCTAATTATTGTATCCTATCCCCAATAAATCTTCAATAGACTAAGAAAAGGAGAATATTAAAAGGTGGAGTATTTATCTCCACCTTCAGGGAATTGCACCTATAATCGTTTTAAATGTCCTTTTGTTCTAATTCCACCTATACCTTTTACACCGGAAATTGTCATTTGAGCTACTTCCTGAGGTGATACATATCTTTTTTCATCGGTAATGGCAACTTTTTCGCATACAATTGCAGGATCTAATGCGTTAATATTTATCCTTCCGGGTGAACTCGCAAAGTTGGCTCCTGCATTCATAATAGCCTCAAAATACGATTGGCATGCTCCTGCAAATATACACAACTTGTCGAAATTGCTTTCATATTCCCTAGCCAACTTTACAGATTGAATAAAATACTTGGAATTTCTATAGTTTTCAATAGAGTTAAGGCTGCTACCTTTCTTCTTAATTCCATCGTGCCCGGTTAGAATCAATATATCCGGCTTATTATCTTTCAAAGCACGTTGCACTAAACCCGGCTGTTCACTTTCTGCTGCTACAATTCCAACAACATTTATACCTGCTTCTCTATAGTTATTTTTACACATATTCAAGAACTTTTCACTAGAATCAAACTGAAGTATCTTACCAGGCCTTTCTCTAAACCTATTAAACCAATGCAATCTGCTTGCAAAGCCACCCCTATAAGTATTTCTCCTAACGTTTAGTATATCTCTTTGCAAATTCATTTGAACATTTTTGTAATCCTGCTTTATCAAATCTTCAGCACTCGAATCAGCTTCTATTCTATAGAATAATCCTCTCAAAACATATACAGGTTTAGCACCATCTTTGTTTACAATGTCAACAACACTAAAATAAATGTCCTGTCCATGGGATTTACGCGTTACTATATCCCCAACTTTTAAATCATTCATATCTATCCTCCTAAAAAGAAGTTTACATTACATAATATGCATAACTTCTCTTTAGGGGCTTGAACCACTAATTTGTTTTTAGCAATTCCAAAAATCTACTGGTCAATTGCCATTTTCAAATTTTTATTTATAGCCTAAGTATTCCAATATACCCTCAGCTATTTTTTCACCTATTTGACGAGTGTTATCTAAAACCCACTCAACATCAAATTTATTTGTACGGTAAACAACTTCAATACTATTAGTCGGTGCATTTACTGCATTTATTGGGTCATCATGATTGCCTTCAAAAACTCCTTTTCTCCAATAATCTGTTGCATCAGATGGAGAAATAGAAAACACTTTACTTTCTACAATTGCTGCTAATTCTCTGCTGGCATTATCTTCGTGCTTAAATACTACCCTCATACCCCTTTCATCCTCATTCTCACCTTCTGTAGTTCGAATAGAATAAAATATATTTGATTTTTTATTATTACTGTCATTAATTATGTTATTTGTATATCTTGCTTCAGATAACATTCGCCATGATCTATTGCTTCTATATACTATTATACCTTTTTCCGATAATACGCCCTGTACTACATCTGCAATATCACTCATACGATCATACTCTGAACCATAATTCCCCAATCCTACTTGATATAATTGCAATGAAGGACTTAAGTAAACCACTAAACCTGATAAATCAACGGGTACAGGAATAGGCTTTACTATTACTTGTTCGTGAACAAACTCCCACAACAGGGATGAATTCAACTTAAACTTTCCCGATTCCTCATGGGGTTTACTGATCATAAACAAAAAATCCGAATCATTAAGAAGATCTAGCATAGCCTGATTCACCGCACCAAATCCATCTGACAATGTCTCTTCTATTTTTTCTCTGTATGCTGGATAATCGTCCTTACTAAAAGCTAACTGCTGTTGGTAGAGTATAACAAGAGCATTTGTCAACGCTGTGAACTCTTTTGTATATTCCGATGCGTTGTTCTTTATCATTACTTCCGATGCTGATATATCCACTCTTCTATCTAATGCTTTTTGTAGAGCCATTATTGCTATACCCTTGTCACCATGCCTATAAGGTACCTTTAACAAATCGTCTTCTGTACTGACTTCAGTGGATTCGTCCCCTTTATTAAGGCTATATCGAACTGTTACAATGGAACTCATATGAACTCCTTTGAAAGAAGCTGCTTTCAAAATAACAGAATCATATTTAGACGAGCTTATCAACAGCTTATTTTTATCCTCATAAACTGAAGATACTAAAGTTGGCTCCGAACCGTCAAGCGTATACCTTATTACTGCTCCTTCTGATACCTTTTCCATTGACACAACAATATCACCATCAAATTCTCCTGATTCAGGACTAATTAAAGGTTCAGGCAAAACATTTCTTACAATTATACTATAAAGCGATGTTGTCAATACAACCTCTCCATGTGAATTTAAGCCTAAAGCTATAATGTTATAGTTTTTATTATTCTCTAGCTTTTCAGTATCTAATGTTAGAGTATATTCAGAATTTTCAGAAGACACCTCCACCAACTCAAAATATGCTTCACGTTTCTTTGATACCTCTACTGCACACATTTGAAGGCTTTCTATACCCTTCCCATCTCCTTGAAGTTGCACATTTAAATCTAATACTCCACTAACTTCAGCAGTTTTAGTTGTGTCAATTCCTTTCCACACAAGGTTCCTTTCAGCATTCACTACAACTGTGTGCTTCACTGATTCAATAATTGTGCCGTCTTCTAATAAAGCAGATATCTTATACTCATGTTTTCCTTCTTCAAGTATTTCTATAAACTTTTCATATCTCACAACAGATGCAAAAGCACCATCAAATATTACTGATTCGTCAGACATTAAATACTTATCCCTATAAGTCGCATTGTTCAGAATTTCACCTAGACCAATCCACATTCCGCTATTTAATCTAAACTGTATTACAACTTGTAAGACCGCTTTAGCACCTATAGGTGAGAAAAGATCTGCACACACCTTAAATCTTTCGCCGGTTTTTACCTCTTCAGGCTCTAAAGTAATATTTTTTAATTTTGCTTCCGTGTCTTTAATTACAGGGTTAGTGAAATAATCCCAAACACTCACTTCATTAAAACCTATAGAAACTACCTTTTTGCAGTCAAGCTCTACGCTATCT
>JAEZUI010000107.1 GCA_023421115.1 Bacillota bacterium
TAAAAAAAGTTTATTTTAGAAAGCCATTTGGCTCTAAATTACTTACTCGCGTATATTTGTTCGCAAGTTACTCAATTAATTAACGAGTTCCTTATCGTCTTACACTGTTTACTTTTCAAAGTCCATACTGCTTTCCTTAACCGCTCAATTTGAGCGACTCATACATATTACCACGCTGTTTTCACTTTGTCAACACTTTTTAAAAAAGTTTTTAATCTTTATTTATTTAGTGATGATTTCGTGCGACAGCTTTAATAATATAACACCTAGAAGACCTATTTTCAACCTTGCAAAACGCCGTTTTACATAACTAACTTAAATTATTTCCTGATTTCTCTTTTATACTTTAAATCCTAAATCTATAATAAGTATTGCTAAAGAAAACAGTAAAAAATAAAACCAAAAAGGCACAAATACCTCTATGGTTTTATTTATAAATAAAATTAATACTAAACTCTTAGGGAAACCTTATTAATCTATCATTTTTAAAACTACTATTTTATTTCCTTTACTATTATATTTAACTCTATCACAAAGATTCTTTACAATAAGTATACCTCTGCCGTTCTCTTTCATATCACATACATTCATAAAGTCTTCAGTTTGACCATGACAATTGATATCAAACCCTTTACCCTCATCCTCAATAATAAAGTAAACAAAACTGTTATCAATACCGGCTCTAATTTTAACCTGCTTTGAGCTATCTTCATTATTGCCGTGTCTGATAGCATTTTGCAATAGTTCATTTAATATAACTTTTATTTCGAACAAAACATCCTCTTTTAAAGGACCATGACACTCAAGAATAAAATCTACTATATTATTAACAGTATTACATATATTACATAACTCACTTTTTATTCTAAGGTCACATAATTTTAAGACTTTCAAGGCTTTATTCTCCCTTAAGTTAATAATATTTAAAAACTTAGTAATATAATAATACCCAATATACAAAAGCCATAAACATTATTAACTTAATATCTTATCTACATAATACTATATTGTTATTTAGCCAATAGTCTGCGAAACCTTTCCAAAACCTTTTTCTCAAGTCGAGACACGTACATTTGTGATACTCCTAACCTCTCTGCAATTTCTTTTTGTGTCTTATTGCTAAAGTATCTCATTTGAATAAATGCTTTTTCTGCATCGTTGAACTTATCAAGACTTTTATTCAAAAAATCTCTGTTTTCAATCTTCTCAAATGTAGTATCCTCATCACCAATAGTTTCATGTAGCTCAAGGTCATCATCAGCATAAACATTTTGATCAAAAGATTGCATGTTATATGCATTATTTGATTCGATTATTTCCATAACCGTTTCTTCACTGATACCAAGATATTTTGCTATTTCTTCAATCCTTGGCGGCCTTGACAATTCCTGAGTCAAAGCTTCGCGAGCATGACCGACTTTTTGATAAACTTCATATATTCTTCTAGGTATCCTAATCACAGATGCTTTATCCCTAAAATACCTTTTAATTTCACCTATAAGAGTTGGAGTAGCAAAACTCGTAAATTTAACTCCTTTGCCTGGATCAAAACGCTCAACAGCTTTTATCAGTGCAATAGAAGCGACCTGATAGATGTCCTCGTAATCAATACCTCTATTGACAAACTTCTTCGCTATTATTTCTGCGAGATAAAGATACCTTTTCACGATCTCATTTCTAACCTCTACACATTGACTTTCTCTAAACTCCTCAAACAAATTATGGCTTTCCTCATTTGAATTAGTAATATTCTCAACATTCTGTGCCATACCTAAATATTCTCCTCAAGTACTTTTGACATGGACAAAATATAATTGTTAGAAGTGCATAACTCGACATTATCCATCAAAGCATTCATAATATCAATTGCTAATCTATCATTCTCGGCATCAAAAATGCATTTTAGAGATGTATCTTCGCAACAAAATGTCACCTTAATCTCTTTTCCATATATGCTAAAAATAATCTTGTAATTCTCTGTAACTTTACTTCCTATATTAACTATCTTATTGCAAACCTCTGAAATTGCAACTTTTATATCCTCGATAACTTCTATGTCAAATCCTATTCTATTAGCAAGACTTGATGCCACAAGCCTTGCTGTACTTACATATTCTGCTTTAAACGGCAGGATAAGCTCTACTGCATCATTCATTATTTTCACCTCTTAATTGATTTGAAATATCTTATCTAATCCAGTAATAATAAACAGTTTTTTAATATTATCTTTTAGATTTAAAATAGTAATTTTCTTTTCATACTGTTTTGCTTTCTTTAAAGCAGCTACAAATATTCCAAGGCCTGTACTGTCAATATAATTTAATTCTTTGCAGTCAATCAATAGATCCTTTTGATTTGTATCTACAATATTATATAATTTTTCTTTAAGTTCATTAGAAGTACATATATCTATTTCACCCTTAAGACTTATCTTAACAGAATCATTTGAAATCTCTTCAACTAGCTTTAATTCTCCAGTCATTATTTCCATCCTCCTTATTAACTTTAAAACTTTTTTATATATGGTTTTGAACAACTGCATACTATATTATTCTATACTATCCCACCATACTTTAGCAACTTTATATTTGCCAATTCAAAATATGTAAAAATAAAGACACTAAAGACAGCACTCTCACTCGTTTTTATCTTTCACTTTGTTTAATAGTGCTAAATCAAAAGGATACAGTACAATAACTGTATCCCTTTATTGAAAATCAACCAATTTCTAGTATTTAACATAGTCCGTTTTAGTCTCTAGGTTTCATTGTGGGGAATAATAATACATCCCTTATGGAATATGAATCGGTTAGAAGCATAATCAACCGGTCTATTCCAACACCAAGTCCACCTGTTGGAGGCATTCCATATTCAAGAGCCGTTACAAAGTCATCGTCCATCATATTTGCTTCTTCATCCCCGGCTTCTCTCTTTGCAACCTGACTTAAGAATCTTCCCTTCTGATCAATAGGATCATTCAACTCTGAGTAAGCATTTGCCATTTCTCTGCTTGTAATAAATAATTCAAACCTTTCAGTAAAGGATGGCATGTCCGGCTTTCTCTTCGTAAGGGGAGAAACTTCCACAGGATAGTCCATTATAAAAGTAGGCTGAACAAGATGTTCTTCTGCAAACTCTTCAAACATCAAATTGAGAACTTCTCCCTTTGTAGGCTTACCTTCAATGTGTACCTTTTTCTCCTTTGCTATATTTCTAGCCTCTTCATCACTGGTAATGCTATCAAAATTAACTCCGGCATACTTTTCAACCGCTTCAATCATCGTCATTCTATTCCATGGAGGTGTAAGATCAATTTCCTGACCCTGATAGTTAATCTTTGTAGTTCCTAAAACTTCTTGAGCTACAGTAGATATAAGCTGTTCGCTCAAGTCCATCATTCCCTTGTAATCGGTATACGCTTCATATACTTCCATTAAAGTAAACTCAGGATTATGTTTTACCGACATACCTTCATTTCTAAACATTCTGCCCATTTCATAAACTCTTTCTAAGCCGCCTACAATAAGGCGCTTTAAATAAAGCTCCGGAGCAATTCTTAAATACATATCAATATCAAGGGTATTGTGGTGTGTTATAAACGGTTTTGCTGCAGCTCCACCCGGTATAGTATTAAGAAGCGGAGTGTCCACTTCTAAAAATCCTCTGTTATCTAAGAATTTTCTGATTGCCTTTATTATCTTACTTCTCACTATAAAATTATCCCTAACATCAGGATTAACAATCAGGTCAACATACCTTTGCCTGTATCTTAAATCAACATCCTTCAATCCATGCCACTTTTCAGGCAACGGCTGAAGTGACTTTGCTAACAGTACTACTTCTTGTACCTTTAATGACTTCTCTCCCTTATTAGTTCTAAAAACTTCTCCCTTTACACCAACTATATCTCCAATGTCAAATTTCTTGAAGTCTTCATAAACTTCTGCGCCTATTTCATCTGATTTAACGTATATCTGTATCTTATCGTCTCTATCTCGTACATCACAAAAGCTTGCTTTTCCCATTCCTCTTTTGGACATTAACCTTCCTGCAATAGAAACAGAGCTTCCTTCCATGCTTTCAAAGTTGTCAACTATGTATTTAGTTGAATGAGTAACATCATATTTTACAATCTTAAAAGGATCTTTACCATTACTTTGTAGCTCTGAGAGTTTAGCCCTTCTTACTTTCAATAATTCGTTAAGGTCTTCGAGCTCAGCATTGTCACTCTGTATATTTTGAACATTCCTATTTGTATCTTTATTAGACATCATTCTTCCTCCCAAATAATAAAATTTCGAGCTGTGAAATAAATTACTTCCATAAAGTGTTTTACCTCTTTCATTTCGTTCGAAAGTGGTGAAATCATAAAATAACAGCCTACGAAAAAGTAAACTGTTATTTTAAATATTATATATTAATATGAAATATATTTACAATAATATTTTGTTATTTTTTAATACTGATTATCTTATACTTGACTATTCCGTCTGGAACAACTACGTCAACAACAGTTCCTTTTTTCTTACCCATAAGTGCACTTCCTACAGGAGATTCGTTTGAAATCTTAAATTGACTAGGATTTGCTTCCGCAGAACCAACAATATAGTATTCAATTTCCTCATCAAATTCCATATCCAATATTGTTACTTTTGAGCCAACACTAACGACATCAGTTTTTATATCGTCTTCGTCTATAACCTTTGCATTTTTAAGCATGTTCTCAAGTTGAACAATTCTTCCCTCAACATGGGCCTGCTCATTTTTGGCTTCATCATATTCGGAATTTTCAGATATATCGCCAAAAGAAAGTGCCTGTTTAATTCTCTCTGCTACCTCTCTTCTCTTCACTGCCTTCAAAAATTCCAACTCTTGTTCCAACTTTTGTAAGCCCTCATATGTCAGAACAACTTCTTTATTAACCATTTGAAGCCTCTCCTTTACTTAGAATTTCGTGTTGATAATATATGCATTTATTTCTTATTTATTCTAAAACATTATATCCTATATAAAGTAAGTTCTCTAATTAGCATTAAACGCTCAGTTTTAGGATTTTCTCAAATTACTTTAATTAGCAAATTCCAATGCCTTTTAACAGAGGAACGATATATCAAACGGCTTGTTTTGTAGCAAGCTTCATGAGAATTTAGTACACAACCACACCGAGACCTTAATACAGCGCATTCAAAATGCCAAATAAGATGTTTAGATAATTAACAGGAAATTACTTTGCACCAATTCTAACAGCAACATTCATAAGGTTAATCTGCCAAGGTCAATTTAAACTTTTTTTAATTATAGACTACTAATTTCATATTGTCAATAAGTGATGAAAAAAAGATTCCCATAGAGTTATCCAACGAAATTAAGAACTATTCTTCATCTAAAACTCAATTTGTTTAATTTTAATATATTTCACTTAAAAACTTTGCAAAAAGGCTATAAGTATCCTCTAACAAAAAATCCTTCTTCAACAAAATTATTTTTAAAGCTATCTACAGAGATATAGTCGACCAAATCGTATAAATTATTAATACTTTTATGCAATTTACTTGTTAAAATAATCTCAGCAATTTCAGTTGGACTGTAAAAATTATATATATCCTTTTCAAAACCTTCTAAGTATTTCTTCCCAAGCCCTATATCAATCCCTTTTATTATCGTATTTCTATTTCCGAGCAACGTATCTTCAAATTCGCCATAATTGATTACTATAGCATTTGAATTAACTGTTTTTTTTATACTGCTTTTTATATTCCCATAATTGATTACTAAATCACAATTTTCTAAAACACTTGCCACATCGTTGGTAATCCTCACAGACAATCCGGTTTCATCACACACTTGTTCAAGCTTTTTTTCCATCATTTCCCTATGGTTTGTAACTAGTGTTATAAACTTTACAATAGGAGATAAAAGCTTAATAACAATATAGGGCAATACATCATCTTCTCCTTGAATTACAGCTATATCAACCTCTCTGATACTACTCCCCTGCTTTTCACAAATATCTTTAAGAATTTGTTCTACCAATACCTTATAAAGTATATCCCCTGTAAAACTGCTTTTCTCACAATTTTTTAAAGAAACATTCAAATCAGCAGGAATAAGGCATCTATCAATAGACTTTTCGATACAAATTTTAAAAATTAATTTTTCAGCTTTATTTCTTACAATCTTGCTTGACTTATTCAATTCCCTTAATTTGAAAGGCAGTTTTATGCTGTAAATAACTAAATTGTTGTCAGCTTCAATTTTCTTTTCTATAACAGGACTACCTTTAAAAGCTCTCTTCAGCTTTCTAAAGAAGCTCAATAAAAATATTCTCTTAAAAAAAAATATAATTTTACCTAAGACATTTCTAATATCTCCATGAAAAAGTATATTATTCCTTCCTTCATTAGCTCCCTTATCACTATCACCTATAAAGTAAATCAAAGCTATATTTTTCATTTTAACATATACCTTTGCAGCTTTTATGCTTATAGCTCTCTATAGTAATCCTATTATTATCAACATATAATTATTCACCAAAAAAATGCTAAAATTGATTTCAGCTTTTGGGAAACTATTTATATATATACGTATTATTCTTATTTTTATCAAGCCACTCCTGATAATTGCTAGTCTCTTTAAGATTCTCCTTCAATACATCCCATACATCAAATGTAATAAAATTGCTGCTCCATGCACATGTCCCCGCCAAATTGTACTTATGCACCAAAGAGGCTCTCAAATTTATTGAATTTGCATCCTCAATCCAAATTTTATTAATGGTATTATCCTTTTCATAATATGCATAAAACTGTCCACTTTCTTCTTCCCACACAACTTTAGCACTGTTTTGAAGTACTGTATTTCGTGCAGCTTCCATTGATAATGCTTTGCTCTCAAGAGTCTTTTTGCCTGTCTCATCTGTAGTCTCCGTCCACAAACGAGTATAAAAAGGGATCCCCAAAAGCAATTTCTCCACTGGAACACCTTCCACTTCAATAACACGCTTAATCCGTTCTTCCACCCAAGATATTTGTGCCACTGAACCGGCAACAGGACTCGTTCTCCAGTGTTGGTCATAAGACATGTACATGACATAGTCAACAACCTCACTTAACGCTTTTTTGTCATAGCACTTTATATCATTTACATCCACCGAAACAACCAGCCCCTGCTCTTTTAAGAAAGGAGTTATTTCTCGGACAAACTGAGTAAAAACATCCCTGTCACTAACATACATATTTTCAAAATCAATATTAATTCCATCAAGCTTATAAAGTGCTGAATATGCCAACACTTCCTTGATAAGCTTGTCCCTGTAGTTTGTATTATTTAGGAATTCGCTGACCATATCATAGCTGCTAAAATCATTCGCTAAAAGAGCCCAAACTTCGTACCCATTAGCATGAGCCCAATCAACATATTGAGAATATGCTCTGTTTATGAGCTCACCATTAGCACTTTTAAGCTGAAACCATGTGGGAGACACTACATCAAGTCCCTCAATATTATACATAGCTGAAAGATCGTTCCTTCTTTCGTATACCTGATCCCAAGTCAAATTTACTTTGCCCTTTTTCGGTCTCCACTCGGAAATTTTCTCTTCGGTCTTAGGCAGATCCTGTACAACTAGGCTTTTTACTTCTACAAAACGTTTTTCAATATACCCAATAGCCCCATCCCAGGTTCTAACCTTATACCAATCCTCATACTCTCCAAATACTCTTAACTCTGCCTCTTTCTGATTTAATAAATTTGCATCAAAATTCTTTATTATGGGATATTTTATTGTATGTCCTCTTCTTACAACGGCTTTTGGGCTTATAGGTTTTGCAATCTGTTTATCACTTCCTATAGGATCAATTATAATAACATTGCTGCTTTCAATATGAGATATTTCAATATTGTATAGATCACTCAAAAACTCTATAGGAACATAAACCTGTCCGTTATCTTTTATAACAGGTATCTTTAATTTCAAGGGCTCATTATTCACCAAAGCATCTAAACTGTCCGTCTTCATACGAATAACTCTGTTTTCTGTAGTTACTGAAACAATATTTAAAGTCTCGTCCCAGTATATATGCCTATCAAGATACTTTTTAACAATACTAAAAGGCAACAGTATTTCTCCTTCAACTATTTTCGGCTCTTGTGCCGATACATCCTGTTCCCCTTCTATTACCAAAACAAGTTTTCCCTCATCAAAAGCAGGCACAACTTGATTATTAGGCTTAAGGTAAATATAGTAGGCATAAAAAGCACCCACCGCCAATATTGCCAAAACAAAGAATATCCAAAACACGCCATAATTGGACTTTTTCTTTTTCATTTATAATCCCCCTACGCTCAATAAAAAAATTTACGTAATTAATGTGTTCCCTAAAATACCATTTTAAGTTATACCAAAAACCAAAGAGTGCAATGCCCTAGAATTTTAACTTAGTGTACTATAACAACCTAAGTTCAAAATAGGAATCTCTCAACATCATTATACTATAAAAATTTATATACCCCTATAGAAAAAAAAGGAGGCCGTTTCCGACCTCCCGTTATTGCTATTAAAATTGCCGGGCAAATATTTATATTGCGTCTACTCTATAGACAATCTAGCTCCTAACATGGTTTTTAGATTTTTTAACATTTTTTCATTAGGCTCAAAATAGAGTGTCACCTTTTTCCCATTGCTATTAATCACTGCAAAATATGCGTCAGAAGAATCCATTGACGATACGGCTTTAATTGTTAATGGGGCCTTTACAATTGACTCATTATATTTACTGCTAGAAATCTTAGCCATAAGCTCAATGTCTTTACACCCAGTAGAATAAAGATGTTTTCTCTTCTTTTGATTGATAATTTTGTCAATATCAATATCCCCGTTTGTTATTGAATACTCATACTCAACATTTAAGTTGGTTATAAAATACTTTGCTCCGTAAATTATTGCAACATAAACTATAATTACAATTCCTCCTTGCGGAAGGAGATATGGTGTAGCTACCATTGCCACAATAAGCGCAGCAAAAATTATTGTAATAGCTTTTAAATACTCTTTTAGCCCCTTTTTCTTTGAAACAATTTTCTCTACAAAAATATCCATCCTGTTCCTCCCAAAATTCTAATTACAAATACTTTATTATTTTATCCTCAAATTCATTATAAATCAATGGCTTAAATAAAACATCCAGTTTATTGATAATATGCTTAAACTCATTATCCTGTTGATATTGAATAGGCAAAATCAATAAAACACCCAATTGAGGAAAATCAGCCTCTATACTTTCAATAATTTTTTCAACTTCATTATCTAGCATGTTCAAATCAAGTATTATAAACTTTGGCTTTTCTTCGGATATGAACCCAAAATAAAACTTAAAATTGTTTACAACATCAAAATTTTCTGCACCTAGTTTTACTAAAGCCTCTCTAATGCCATAACTTTCATCAACATCAGAGCTAAAAATGGCAAATTTAGTATCAAAAGTATATTCTGATTTTTTGTATACTCTAAGCGAATTAAAATAGGCCTTTTCGAGCTTTGCTATTTCCTCACCTAAATTCTCTAAGTCGTTTTCTGAAGTATCGACAAATCGGACACCATAATAATACCCTTTATTCTGTATACCTTGCTTTCTTAATATCTGTGCTTTGGTTTTAAAACTAATTCCTGATGCAAAAGTAACATATACTTCAATAAAATCATTAGAAGTAAAATCTGCACTAGTGGCAACCATCAAACCACCCTTACTTAAATTCATTACTGTAGCTTCAAAGCACTGATTTGTAGCAGCAGTGTCATCCTTATCGCAGGCTCCTTTTATTTTAGAACACAGTTCTACTTCAAAACGTATATGCTTTCTCAAGTTATAGTACTTTTTCGCCTCAATAAACTTTATACTAAGTGTAGACGAACTCTTAGAACTTATCTCAACAACTTCTCCTTCAACAATATATTCGTATCCATCCTTTTGAAATTTAAAACTTACTTCTTGTCCTACTTCAAAGTTTGATATATTATTTAATGAGTATATTATATCAATACTGTCAAAACCACTGTACAAAACAGGGTATACTGTCCAGATATCATCAGTACCAAATCTGGCTCTTATGAGGTTTATATACTGAATAATTCCAAATAATTCATCCTTAATGACAGTTATTACACTCATAAGTTATCTCCTTTTGGACTTTTTATTTATATATGAAAAAAATCAATTATAATACTATTCTATACTTAAATTAGAGTTATGTGAAGTACTAAAATAAAAAGGGGACATTATTACCAGTTCAGAATCATATAAACTTATGTATAACAAAAACAGGAGTTTAAGTTAAACACTTAAACTCCTGTTTTAAAATCAATACATATTAATCTACTATTTTTTTAATTCCAAGCAAATCAAGTCTTAATGCAGCAAAGTCAAGAGAATTGAATTGTCCGTCTTTGGTAATATCTGCTGCTTTTAATGCATTACCCGCGAATGCTGTATCCATTCCAAGCAAGTTTCTCCTCATAAGTCCAAAGTCAAGAGCATTTCTACTACCGTCAAGGTTTACGTCTCCAAGAACAACATCTTGAGGATTTGGACCAGGACCAGGACCACCATTTCCTTTTTCATCAAGATAAGCTGCTGCCCAAGCAAATGGAGCATTCCAGTTTATAGTGATTTCGTTTGTTGACCAGGAATCTATATGATCTAAGAAACATTTTTGTGCAGGAGTAGTTTTCATAACTGCCGCATTTATAGTAGGATCCTGGAAGTTTGAGTTCGGTCCTCCAGAAACTGCACCAGCTGGAGCTTTAGGGAAAGCTTTGCTAAGCTGATAAGCCCAGAATCTGTGGTGAGGATTTTGAAGATAACGCTCACCATATCCAGTAACATAACACTGATCCATAGCGTTTCTACCCAAAATATAATCCATACTTTCTGACATTCCATCTAAATACTTAGAATCTCCTGTAAAGTCATAAGAATATGCAAATACCATCATCATATTCAATATGAAAGAGTTTGAACCCCAAGGATAGTCACCCTTGCTGTCTGCCAATATTGGCAATCTGTAACCTTGCTTTTCGATATTGCCAAGCCATACATCAGCAGCTTTCGCAATATTTGCCTTAGCCTTTTCAATTTCAGAAGCTCCTAAATCATTTGGAAGAAAAGCAAGTGAAAGAGTTCCTAAACCTTGAGTGTTACCCCATGTAAAGCATCCATAAAGGCCATCATCTTCACCTGCACCTAAAATTGAAGGCATCTCGAGGTAATGAGGTGAAGCTTTAAGGTAATCTTTGTACTCAGATTTTCCTGTTGTAACAAAAAGTTCACATGCAGCCCAGTAGAATTCATCAACTACGTTATTGTCATTGTATGGTCCGCCACCTTCTTCGAAAAGTGGAGCGTAAAGAGCCGGATTCTTCTTTGCTGCTGCCCATGCAGCTTCAGCAGCTTCTAAACACTGATTAGAATATGATGAATCTATGTCTTTCCATATACGAGCAGCCTGTGCAGCAGTTGCAGCTACGTTCAAAGTTGCCGCCGTACTTACTGGACGCAAATATCTATCTTTAGGATCTTCATGTGGCAATAATCCTAATGCAGTCCATGACTCATCAGTTATTTTATGATGTACCATTCCAGCTAAAGAAGAGTCTTTACTTGAAGGTACTTGCATCTTCATTAAGAAATCCATTTGCCATTTTGCTTCGTCAAGAATATCATAAAGTCCATTACCGCCTTCAGGAATATTCATTGTGCCATCAGCATAAGGAGCATTGTCAAGAGTTCCATCCTTCTTTGCTCTTTCAAACTGATTTAACATTGTCCAAACAGATACACCACCGTTAACAACATATTTTCCATGGTCACCAGCGTCGTACCATCCACCTGTAACATCAAGAGAGTAACTCTTTTGTCCTGAATTAGGCCATGTAGGAACACTTTTGTCACCAGTATTAGGTGAAACACCAAGGTGTCCTGCAGGTCTAGCAAGGTCACTTCTTCCTGCATAAGGCATTTTTATTTCTATACCACTTCTGTTATGATAGAAATATTTAATTGCATCCATTTTCATATCAGAATAGATGTCTTCTGATATATCAAATTTGTGACTGTAATTTGTACTACTACTTGTATCTAATTCAAAATAATATCCTGTGCCAGGAGTAGTAAAATCTGAGAAATCAAGCAAGTGCACATTATCTTGTGAATCAGAGTCTAAGCCTTTTACTTTTGTTGAACCGTTTGCAACTGCACTTCCACCGCTATTATAAAGTGTCCATTTAACAGGTGAACTAGAATTAGTAACAACTGTAGCCACTTTAGCTCTATTAGGGAAATAACCAACTTGGTTAACTCTAACATCAGGCATATCCATTATGTCAAGAGGAGGCTTTGTAAAACTTGAATCATATAATGAAACTTCATCAAGGTAAATTTCTGTACCTGCTGAAGATAAAGCTCCACCAGCATGGAAAGTAAATTCACAAGTCTCATCTGTTGCACTATTCATTGTAAAGGAAGCTTCAAATACTTGTGGAGAAGTTGATAACTGTATCTTAGCATAGTTATTAGTCCAATAATCTTTATAGTCTCCACCTTGTTGTCCAATTTTGGCATATACTCTAGCACTTTTGTTTGCCCACACTTTAAAGCGTATTTTGTATGTATGCCCTTGTTCAAGAGTTATCCCTCTGTGACGCATCTGACAACTCCACTCATTTTGTCCTGGATCTTCAATCTTTAATACCATAGCACCATCAACTACTTCGAAGTCACAAAGTCCACCGGAATCTTCACATGTATGCCATGGATAACAGAGTCCATCATCAAAAGTTCTTTCATAAAGCAAGTCATTGTTATAATTTGGCAAGTTTGAATTAGTATCTTTACCAGCTAATACTACTGTCTGCATAGATGTAGCCAAAAGTGTAGCTACAGCAAATGCTGATATTACAGTTCTTAATTTTTTAACATTCTTTACCTTATTGTATATCATTTTCTACCTCCATAATGTTTTATCTGATTTTTTACGAAACAGCTCGATATCAGTTTGCTTTTTCAACCCCCCTTGACAAAGATTTCGAACTAGCTCGTAAATTAAAACATAACATAACAAAATAAACTAAGACAACAAAACACTGTCAGAAATTATGTAGACTTAAATAAGCAGATACAACTATCTACATTACATAAAAACAGTTATATTACAAAATGTGTAGATATAAATGGAATGAAATAAAATAATCAATGCTGAAATGAATTACAACAAATATAACTTGATCTGTTCATAGAAATAAAATAGAAGTATTAGGAACTAATTATAATATTTACTTATTACCATTACTTAAATTAAAACGTCCTATTAATTTTAATTATATAAGATAAATACATTTTTATCAACTACTAAAATTAGAAGGCTCGTTTAAAATCATATACTTCTAACCTTTACTAATAAATAAAACTTTAAATTTTCGCGGCCAGCACGCTTCTTTCATTAGAATTCGTTTTTTTTAAAATCATTTAAATTTGTGTAAACTAGAAACTAATATAATTATTCGCAACAAAATATTTTTTTAGGGGGCATAAGTACATTTTATTTATTTATTTTTTTTTAGAATTCTTCTAAAAGAATATTTCTATATGTCAGTACTTTGAATTTGCATGTTTCTGCCCTTTCGAATCATGGTGAATGTGCAAAAACTCTTGTTATATCAAGACCATTCTTTTAATTTCTTTTACACTGTTCAAAAGAAAAGTAATAAAAAGAAGACCAATTTATTTCTCTGGTCTTCTTTTTTTGTAAAGTTATTTACTATATTACAATTCAGGGAATTAGTACATTCCACCCATTCCGCCCATTCCACCAGGCATTCCACCAGGTGCTGCTGCTTCTTTTTCAGGCTTATCTGCAACAACTGACTCCGTAGTAAGAACCATTGATGCAACGGAAGCTGCATTTTGTAATGCTGATCTTGTAACTTTTGCAGGGTCAACTATACCTGTTTCTAGCATATTTACATATTTTTCATTTAAAGCGTCAAAGCCCATACCTACTTCGCTGTTCTTGAGCTTTTCCACTATAACTGAACCTTCAAGACCTGCGTTTGCAGCAATTTGTCTTACAGGCTCTTCTAAAGCTCTTAGTATTATCTGTACGCCAGTCTTTTCATCACCGGTTACAGTATCTAACAATTTTGCAACTTTTGGAATAGCATTTATCAAAGCTGTTCCTCCACCTGCTACTATTCCTTCTTCAACTGCAGCTTTTGTAGCAGCTAAAGCGTCTTCTATTCTGAGTTTCTTTTCCTTCATTTCTGTCTCAGTTGCAGCACCAACTTGGATAACTGCTACACCACCAGAGAGTTTTGCAAGTCTTTCCTGCAATTTTTCTCTATCAAAGTCTGAAGTAGTTTCTTCGATCTGTGCTTTGATGGATGCAATTCTCTTTTTGATTTCATCTTGGCTACCAGCACCGTCAACCACAATTGTGTTTTCTTTTTGTACTTTTATTTGTCTTGCTCTACCAAGTTGCTCAATTGTAGTTTCTTTTAAGTCTAATCCAACTTCTTCAGTTATAACTTCTCCACCAGTAAGAACTGCTAAATCTTGAAGCATAGCCTTTCTTCTATCACCAAAACCTGGAGCCTTAACAGCTACGCAAGTAAACGTTCCTCTTAATTTGTTAACAACTAATGTACCAAGAGCTTCGCCTTCAACGTCTTCAGCTATGATAACAAGCTTCTTTCCTTGTTGAACGATTTGCTCTAAAATAGGAAGGATTTCTTGAATATTGCTGATCTTCTTGTCGGTGATAAGAATATATGGATCATCTAATACTGCTTCCATTTTTTCTGTATCTGTGATCATGTATGCAGACACATAACCTCTGTCAAACTGCATACCTTCAACTACTTCAAGACTTGTTCCCATAGTCTTTGATTCTTCAACAGTAATAACACCGTCGTTTGTAACTTTCTCCATAGCATCTGCTATAAGAGTACCTATAACATCATCGTTAGCTGAAATGGCTGCAACTCTTGCGATATCTTCTTTTCCTTTTATTTTTTGACTAACTTCCTTGATACCTTCAACTGCTAAATCAACAGCTTTAGTGATACCTTTTTTGATTATCATTGGGTTTGCGCCTGCTGCAACATTCTTTAAACCTTCTCTGATCATAGCTTGAGCGAGAAGTGTTGCTGTAGTTGTTCCGTCACCTGCTACATCATTTGTCTTTGTAGCAACTTCTTTAACAAGTTGAGCACCCATATTTTCGAATTCATCTTCAAGCTCAATTTCTTTTGCTATTGTAACTCCATCGTTTGTGATCATCGGAGAACCGAATTTTTTATCTAAAACAACGTTCCTTCCTTTAGGTCCGAGTGTTACTTTAACTGTATCTGCTAATTTATTTACACCACTTTCAAGTGCTCTTCTAGCTTCTTCACCGAATTTTATTTCCTTTGCCATAAATCTAAAACCTCCTTAATATATTTTAAGAACATCATATTATTCAACTATTGCTAAGATATCGCCTTGTTTAAGAATTGTGTACTCCTGGCCATCGAATTTAACTTCAGTACCGGAGTATTTACTCATTATTACTCTATCTCCTACTTTTACTTCCATTTTGATTTCTTTTCCATCTACTACTGTGCCTGGGCCTACTGCTACTACTTCAGCCACTTGTGGCTTCTCTTTTGCTGAGCCAGGTAATACAATACCGCTCTTTGTAGTTTCTTCGCTTTCTACCATTTTTACTACTACCCTATCTGCTAAAGGTTTTAGTGTCATAAAACAGTACCTCCTCTAATATTTTTATTTTAATTTGGTTATGTATCGAGTTGTTAGCACTCATCTTAAGTGAGTGCTAATTACATTATTTATAATATTATATTACCCGATTTGATATCAAACATTCATTTATTCTATATTTTATTATTTTGAGGGTATAGGTGCAAATTAGATTCCGATTTGTTCATAATTCATCAAATTGCTTTAAATTTCGTTTTTTGTTAAGGAATTTGAGTAGTTAACGGGAACTATTGGGGGATTATTGAATGATTTCTATAATCTTACTGAGTTACTTTTTAATTTAGTGAGTTTAGATTTTTAGGGGAGCTGAATTGAGGATAGTGCCTGTTGTTTTAGTGTCAAACGACTCCATTACGTGACCTTCGCATAGAATCTGTAGGATGCCATTCGGCAGACAGATGAACGATATTTTGCTACGCAAAAATCGTACCTCGGCTTGATAATTATTGCACGCGTCTATGCGACATACTGTCGCGAGACGCTAAAAATGCCATCCGTGGCATTTTTGCTTCAAATTATCAAGCCTTCGGCAACAGCTTACCTCTTTCGAACGAAGTGAAAGAGGTAAAAGCGAAGGGACTCGATGTCCCGTAGCTTTTCTTCTAATGCTCAGGTCAAGTAATTGCGTCATTTGACACTAAAACAAGTAAGTGGCTTAATCAGGTTAGAATATGGTTATGCAGATTTTTGTGTGCTACCAATATAAGTAGCCTTCGATATAATCGCCTTGAGCTTTTGCTCCATTACAAAAATAAAAGGCATTTTTGCTTTCATCATATCTAACTTCAGTATTGCCTAGAGGTCTCCCTAAAAGAGTCTCGATCTTTTCATTGATATCTGCTCCTAAACTACTCATATAAACATCATTTTTTCTGTTAACCTGTATACCTATCCAAAAAGCTTCACCAGCACTAAAGATAATCTCTTTCATACCATCATCATTTAGGTCAACTTCTTTTACTTCATTATAGCAAGAAGTCAATGCTTCCGGCATACCATTGCCATTTATTTTATAGTAACTAATTTGCATTAATGTTTGGTCATTAATTTTTTCCATAATACAACTAACTGTAAAACCCTTTTCTGAACCTAGTACATTTTCAAATTGCGAAAATGCTATTGAATCAATATAGTGTTTTCTTTCACTTTTGAAAGAATCCAGGCAGTATAGTATATTATTTTTTATGTATCCCAAATAAAAATTGTCATCACTATATTTATAAGCTAGAACCTTGTAATCATCAATTGTTTTTTCTTTTATAACTTCTTTTATCATTGATACTTCTTTTTTAGTTGATGCAAATCTAGCCTCTGGATTAAAAGATACAAAACTATCATCCACCTTAATATATTTCAATTTAAGCTTTTGACCCTCTAGAGCTCCAATAATATTCGTGCTATTTTCCATATTTGTATTTATATCTTTAAAAGTTACTAGGTGATTAGTTAGGTTCATATTGTCTTTCGATGTTTTTCCAATACTTTCAGAATTACTTGCTATTAAAGCACTTGCTGTTATTATTAGTAATATAGCAATAGCAGCAGCAATAATTCCCTTTTTACCCTTTTTCCTACTCAATATATTTGATAAGCGCATTTTTATTGTCTTATACTCACCACTAAAGTAAGTTGAAAAAATTATTTTTTGACCATTACGAGCTTTTATTGAAGAAAGTATTATTTCACTATAGGTTTGTCTAAATGAGGGATCTTTATTTTCAATCAAAGTTTCATCGCAATAAATTTCTATCGCTACATTAGCATAATATTTCATAAGTAGAACAATAGGATTAAACCAGTGAATGGCCTGTACAAGAAATAAAACAGCTTTATACAATGTGTCATGATGCTTATGGTGAATAAGCTCGTGCTTTAAAATAAACTCAATATCCCTTTGACTATATTCTTCATGGGGAAGCCAAATTATAGGCTTTGTGAAACCGATTATCATAGGTACATTTATCTGTTTGCTTACCATGACACGAATAGACTTTTTAATCTGTAACTCTCTTTTAAGAAGCTCTATCATATCTAAAACATATATGCTTTTTACTGGAGTACCCCAACGAAAAATAGATTTTTTTTGGAGAAAGTAACCGATTAAATTATAAATGATAAAGGTAATACAACCACCGAGCCATAGTATAAGAACAATTTGTATCGGAGAAACATCCTTAATTTGGAAATGCTTTTTTGCAGTCTTATTTGAAGGAGAATTTTTAGATAGCACAGTTGACTCGTTGTTTGAATGGTTTGTATTTGTAATATTCTGCTGTGTAATTACGTCAGTTTTATTTGCTCCGGATTTATTCTCTACCATTGTTCTTATTGGTTGTGAAACGGTCGTAGATAAAGGTACATAAAAAATTGCTTGAGGTATTGACAAAGTAAACGGAACAAGAAGTCTAATAGCTACAACAAACCAAATAATATAGCACCATTTTGCAGAATATCTCTTAAACAGTATAGGGTGCGTAATTGATAATAGCAGTATCATAACAGATGTTGTGACAGATACTTGAAGTATGCTCTGAAATAATTCCATCATTTCCGCTCCTCCTTCTGTTCATTCAAAAATGCCTGCAATTCATTAAGTTGTTCTTCACTTATTTTATCATTCATGCAAAAAGATGCAACGAAGGTTTTGAGTGAATTACCATAGAGTTTTTTAACTATAGATCGGCTTTCACTATTTTTATAGTCCTGTTCTTTTATTAAAGGTGAGTATAGATTCATATTTCCTTGCTTTTTGATGGATACAAAACCTTTATCACACAAACGAGATAGTAAGGTCAAAACTGTAGTCGTTGCAATTTCTTTTTTCTTTTGTATCTGCTGTTCTATGTAAGCTCTCGATACGGGCTCCGTAACTTCCCACAATATAAGCATAATATCTAATTCTGAATCCGGTAATCGTTTCATTTTTTCCATTTCATCACCACTTCTACATTTGTAGTATTCTATATTAATATGCTACTACAAACGTAGAAGATAGTCAATACATTTGTTTGTTCGATGTCCTTAGGTGTTTATTTTGGGTT
The DNA here is from genome assembly GCA_023421115.1 of Bacillota bacterium. GTDB lineage: Bacteria > Bacillota > Clostridia > Acetivibrionales > Acetivibrionaceae > Acetivibrio. The sequence goes on from JAEZUI010000107.1 coordinate 18,854, forward strand.
TATTTCCAGATTTTTAAGTGCTTTCGTTTTGAGCCGTAGAAGTTTACTCGGCCAAATGTTTCAATGACTTCTTTGCCACTTTCACCTTTTAAGAATATTATGTCGCCGGGGCTGACGTGTTTGTTCCAGTGTTTTTTGAATATTAGGGCTTTTTCCTTAATGTTAAAGGCTTCGGGTAATGGTTGATAGAAAGAGAGTATTGGGTCGCTTTTATTTAAGCCGTACTTTATTATGTGAGTGAACTTTCCAATCAACTTTTCTGGGACATTTACTTCATATCTTTGAATCGCATACCGTTGATTTTCAATGGGTGCAAACATTTGGCTCAAGGAACTTGAAAATATTTGTGAAGCTTCTTCATATCCATCTAAATATACTCTTATCGTTCCATCTGAGCGGTTTGTGACTACAATATTTTCCTCTTTTATTTCCTTATTTATTATTTCACATTCTATCATAGCATTCAAAAGGCATTTTGCCATGTCCAAAACACCTGTTTCTGCAGCAAGTTTTGTCAGATTGTCATTTCCGTATTTCCATAATTGGTTTATACTTTTATATGACCTAAATGACATAAATCCTGCGGCGCCAAAAATTGCTAATGCGGCAGGTACTGAAAAGGCTGTAACAACCGATGCCGTAGCTACTGAAAGTAATGATACTGCTGCGTTGCCTGCACACTTTTTCAGCTTATTTGCCACAATCCTTGTCTCATTGCCAAGAACACTGCCAGCCTTCATTTTGAAAGGTTTTGTCAAATTAATTTCACAACATGCAAGCTCAATATTTTCAAAAGTCTCCCCTACTCTCCACATATTATATATGTAGTCTCTTTTACAAGACATCTCCAACATCTTTTGGTTTATTACCTTCATATCTTCTAGAGTAAGTGCTTTATTCTGTCTTTCAAGGGATGGCTCAAGGTGGTCTATGCCCTTTTGTATTTGACCGTCATCGCATATTCCATAGTATTGCTCATGCTTTCTGAAAAGCCTTTCAAGGTCATTATATCCTTTCTCAAGTCCAGGAGCTACACATATTACATCCCAGTTATTTGCAACCTTATTCGGATCCTTGAGACTTTTTCTAAGACTTCTTCCTTTTAGCTGGTTTACAGATGCATAAGTGGTTACTACAGTTAAATCAACAAGAGTGTTTAGGTTGAGACTGTCCCACCCCTCACTTAAGAGTCCTCTAGTACCGATAATGCACTTTGTGATACCTTGTTCAAAGAGAAATGTAGTCATCATGACTGAAATTCTAGATCCCCAATCGGATCCTGAGCCTATAACAGAAACAAATCCGTCAAACTCATCTTGTGACAATTCAAGATTAATTTTGAGGTTATTTTCCCTAGCCCATTTTAGACCTTCTGTAACAAATTTTTCGGCCAGATCGTCATCTAAAACAAGCCTTTTTGCAGTTATCATAACGGGATCAAGAATATCGGTATCTCTGTCTGATACTAGAGCCTTCATTACCGCAATTGCACCTCCACATTCCTCATCCATTAAGGATGTCTTTTTAATTGAAAGTGCATTGGAAATTTCGAAGTCAGTTATTATAGCTGTTCTGATTTTGTCTCCCATACATTTATGTTCTGATTTCAGTATTTCCTTAACAGCCTCTATTTTGCTTCTGCTATATGCAAGAATTCTGTCTAATGGAGAGCTGTTGTTTCTTATTCCTCTTTCCGTAAGTATATATCCGAGGCTTTTTAGTGCCTCACGTATGCTATCATATAGTTCTATGTCTTCTTCCCTATTACTGAGTTTAAGTAAATTCAAGGAATAATCTTCAATAAGTATAATCCAGTCATTAAAGTCCAATTGTTCGTACATATCTTCAGTTATTGTTATATCCCATGGTATTTTACAATTGTTTTTCAAAAGAAATTTCACGCCAGCAACGGCAAATCCCGGTCTTGAGTTGATAAATTTTGTCCAGTCCTGTGTTTCTCCTGAAATCAGTTCTCTTTTTATAATTCTGTCATAAATCCAATAGTAAAAATCGTTATTGCTTGTGTTAAATATTTCAGTTAATTTTTTGAATTTCATATGACAGTTTTTTATATATTCCAACTCAGCCTTTTCAGGCATACAAAAGTACACCAGATCCTGATAAGGTGAAAGCAAGCCTTCTTTTACAACTGCAGGAAGGGGTATATAATAATCTATTTCACCCAGCAGAGCGGTATAGCATTCTAGTTTATCCTTATCCTCATCAATAGGGGGAGTTGCTGTCAGACCTATAACACAGGAGGCTTTCAATATATGAATGATTTCTTTCATTACTAGAGCCCAATAGTTCTGAAGATGGTGGCATTCATCAAAAATAACGGTACTTATGCCTTTTTCCTTTAACCGTTCTATAATTTTTAAAGTATTAGGATGAAGAATTTTATCAATACTATAATTAGGATCATTTAACATGCTTTTCCTAAGCTTTCTGTTGTATTTAGATATTTCTGTCTTATATGCTTCGGGATTAGTTTTTTTCATTGAATTAATTCGAAAAAGCGCTTCCTCATGGGCAATTCCCTGTGCACTGCTTATTGAATCTGCCCAGATGTTTTCCGATATTCTCTCAAAGGAATCATCGTCACAGTCGGGAATACTCAACACTTGATATGTAAATATATTTATAAGTCCAATACTATTGGGGTCAGTATTTATAATGCTTTTTAGCTCAGTGTCCTCATCGGCAATAAACAAATTGAATTTATCCATCCACTGTCCCTGAATTGCTGTATTAGGGCATACTACTAGCATGGGCTTTCCTACTCTTATACCCATCTCAATTCCCATTATGGTTTTACCTGAACCGGGAGGAGACACAACATGAAATTTAAAGGATTTGTTTTGGTGCTTTTTAAACACATTATCAAACTTATCAAAAACTATATTCTGATGTTTTCGATATTCCAATTGGAATTTAAAGCTTTTTATAGGGCTTTCGTTTAAATTACTCATAATTTTTCTCTCTATAATCTTTTATTATGGATTGCTTAATTACATTTTTAAGTGCTTCGGCCTCGTTTATCAAGTCATCACATCGCTCTTGCGAAGCTGAATCTTCGGATTTCATGTAAAACTGATTATTAAGAGTTTTGATTAGTTCTTGTATTTTTAGCATTTTATCTTTTGTAATGTTAATGTAATCACCAACCATTTTATCGGTACTGTCTATTTTCTTCATTGCTACTAAAGAGTCTGCAATATTAAAATACAAAATTATAAGTTCTATTATTTTTTTAGCAAGCATCTCTTGTACTGGGGTGCAGGTTTCTTCCGTCTGACACTTTTCTGCAACATGTTTTTTTATGTCCATTAGTTCTAGTAACTCCCGACCAAAGTCTATACGACAGCGTGTATAGATGTTTTCAAATAGTTTATTGCATTTTTGGTTAATTGCATCAATTGTGCTTTTTGGTTTGGGGTTAGGGTTTTTGTTATTGAGTCTTGCTAATGTTTGGCTAATTTTTTTGAATAATCCGGGCATTTTTGTTGCTCCTTATAATTTTCTAGGTATACAGTTCTTCTCTATAAGTTTGTTTATTTAGCACTCTTTAATTCTGAAAGTTATATAGCAAACGTTATAAAACAATTTTTAGGAAGATATTGTTTTCTGTTTACCGCAGTGGATTTAATACTTCGATTCCAGCTTACGCTCCGGTTTGTTGGTGTTGATATATATATTATATCAATATTAGGGTTATATAACAACGTGATCAAAGGGAGTTGGATTGAAACAAAATTTCATTTATGACGTCAAATCATAATATAGTTTTCTGGGATTAATTGAATTATTGTAAATATTCAGGTATATTCAATATTAAAAATATCACTATTATCAAATGGAGGATAATATTATGAAGTTCATTAAGCCAATAATAAGTATTACTTTACTTATAGCAATAACCTTAAATCTTACAGCTTGTTCTACTAGCGTGAAGGCGGATGATTTGACAAAGGGTGTAACTGCTAATAATGTAATCGGTAAACAAACCGATGAAAAATTTATAAACAATGGGGCAGATTTCTCAATTGAGCTATTTAAAAAATCTTTAAACGGTAATAATAATAATAATAATCTTGTTTCACCGCTATCGGTATTAATAGCACTGTCGATGACGGCAAACGGTGCCGATGGTGAAACACTTACACAAATGGAAAAGGTTCTTGGTAAGGATATATCTCTCGATGAACTCAATGAGTATTTGTACACTTACATTAAAAGTTTGCCTAGCGAGGATAAATCGAAGCTTAATATTGCTAACTCGATATGGTTCCGTGATTATAAAGACAGTTTTATAGTCGAAAAAGATTTTTTACAGAAAAATTGCGATTATTACAGTTCATCTGTATATAAATCTCCCTTTGATGATGGAACAGTCAAAGATATTAATAACTGGGTCAGAATAAATACCGATAATATGATTGACAGTATTTTAGACGGCATAGAGGATGATAATGTTATGTTTTTAATAAATGCCGTTGCATTTGATGCTCGATGGGATGAGGTTTATATGAAGGAAGATATAATCAAGGGTAATTTTAATTCTATTGACGGTAGTGTTAAGAATGCTGACTTTATGCATTCGAGTGAATTAAAATATATTACAGATAGAAGAGCAACAGGTTTTATAAAACCGTACATAAATAACAAATATAGCTTTGTGGCATTGCTGCCAAATGAGGATATAAATATAAAAGACTACGTAGATACTCTTACTGGAAAAAGCTTTTTGGATATTATCAAATCTCCAGAGTATACACATGTAAATGCCTATATTCCTAAATTCAGTTATGATTACTCCATTAAGCTTAATGATGCCCTAAAAACTCTTGGTATGCCTAATGCTTTTTCTTCGGAAGAAGCGGAATTCGGAAGGCTCGGCAAATCAGCTGACGGTAGCATTTACATCAACGAAGTATTACATAAAACATTTATCTCTGTGGATGAATTAGGTACAAAAGCCGGTGCTGTCACGAAAGTTGAAATGAACTGGAAATCAGCAGATATGCCAACTGTGATGACTGTTAAACTTGATCGTCCCTTTGTGTACGCAATTATTGATAACTCAACAAATTTGCCGGTATTTATTGGTACTGTTATGAGTATAGAGTAGGGTTTAAAAACTCATATTATTATACATAATTAGATTGTGAAATCCCTTGAAGATAAAAATCTTCAACTTCTCTCCTTAAAATTCCCAATTTCTATCATATTGCTTACCTCAACAATATGATAGAAATCATTTACTTAATATAGTGGTTTGGTAAAACACTTAGTTTTCTGGAATCTCAATATTTACATTTGTATTCTTATATATAAAGACTTCTAATTTGTTTGATTAACAAGAGACAATATAATTTATTGTTACGACATTATACTAGATAAATCATTCGGACGATTTTGCTAAGAATCCCCTTAAAAAAACCATCAATTAGTCTTTCGGTACAGGTGGGAGTAAGACTTTGAATAGGTTTTGAGAACCTATGTTGACAAACTTAACTTTTCCAATATCCCTAAACGCTGTTTTAATTCTGGTCATGCCCATACCAGATTTCATAAAACGTTTTTTGGGATCAAGAGTCAGAAGCCTTTGGTAGAGCCAGGAATTTCTTCTGTTCGGATTGTTTTCTTTTATGAATTTGTAGACGCTGTTTTCTGCAATCAGGGCCCCGGGATTACTTATCTCTATATTCTTGTCGGTAATTGATATTGTAATTCCTCTAGAGATATCCAAATAATCACGATGTACAAGAGCATTGGCAATTACCTCTTCTAAGGCTTCGAAGGGATACTTCTCATTGTTTATAACGTTCTTGAGATAGTCAAAGACTGCATCTAGCATAGTAAGTATGCTTCCATAAAACATTTTTACTTCTTTCTTATTTGTTACTTTTACATAGACATGAGGCAAATAAATTGATGGGTTCTTTCCAAACAGCAAAAGACCGCCGATTGTGGGATGGTATACCTCTCCTTCAACCGTCTGTCCAACTATACCTAAGGCTTCAAGGATAATTTCACTTGGGTTGTCACTTACAACATTTAGGGTCTTGAAATAATTGCGCAAGAGGTTATTATCAAGCTCATTCATAGGAACATTCTTTAAAATAACTGTCTCATAAGTCATAAGGCCGTATTCCTGAAAAATATTTGCCAATTCACTTCTTCTGGCAAAGTCAGTGGTAGAGCCCCGCCTTACGTAAAACGCCCCATTTTGTATCATCTGGTGGGGCTTGTGATGACTCTTAAAAACCGTCAGAACGGCTAGCGTCTTTCCCTCATATTCTATAAAGTCCAATGATAATGGTATAGGCGGATCGCAACGGTTATATATGGTTTGTTGAACCTGTTCTTCCTTGTAAGCGGGCGGAGTTATTCCAAGTATATTCTTAGTCTTATCCTCCACCCCAAAAACTATATAACCTCTTCCACCTCTTGAGTTTGCCATTGCTATAACATCTTTAGTCAGTTCCTTCTTTTCGCTTTCTGTGGATAAATGCAGTGTTGCCTTAAAGTCAAGCTTCGGACCCTCTTCCCTCCTCAGCAGACGTTCCAGTTTATATTTATCCAAGATTACACCTCCAAAGAATGTTTACCTTCTCTTTCCAAGCTCATCAAATATATCGTCAAAATTGATTCCTCTTTCAACCATCAACACTGATAAGTGATATATAAGGTCGGAAATCTCATATATTACTTCACCATTGTCAGTGTTTTTTGATGCAATAATAACTTCCGCTGCCTCTTCTCCAACTTTTTTCAGCATTTTGTCAATACCTTTTTCAAACAGATAGTTGGTATATGAACCTTCTTTAGGATTTATTCTCCTGTCAACAATAACATTATATACTTCTTTAAGTATTTTTGATTTATCTGCGTATACGCTCTTTTCATCAAACACCTTGTCGGAAGTTTCTTTAATGCCATCTTTGTTAAGCTCTCTATAAAAACAGGAATAGTGTCCTGTATGACATGCAGCTTCAATCTGTTCTACCTTAACTAACAGGGTATCACCGTCACAATCCAAGTTCATAGACTTAATAGTCTGGAAATGGCCAGAAGTCTCGCCCTTTAGCCAAAGGCTGTTTCTGCTCCTGCTGAAATAGTGAACTTTTCCTGTTTCCATTGATTTTATGAAAGCCTCTTCGTTCATATAAGCCATCATAAGTACTTCATTTGTCTTGTAGTCCTGAGCTATAACAGGTACCAAACCGTTACTATCAAATTTAATCTGTTCTAATAATTCTTTCATATCCTCTATCCCCCATTTTTATTCGTTACATCCTTACTTCGGTTCCTCTTTGTTTTAAATATCGTTTCAAATCCATTATTTCCATCTCTCTAAAGTGAAATAACGAAGCTGCAAGCACGGCATCCGCTTTTGCATCCACTAGGGCATCATAGAAATGTTCCATAGTACCAGCACCACCGGAGGCTATTACGGGAATACCTACACCTTCAGAAACCTTTCTTGTCAGCTCAATATCGTAACCGGCTTTTGTTCCGTCACAATCCATGCTTGTGAGAAGAATCTCACCAGCTCCCATTTTTTCGGCTTCAATTGCCCATTCTACGGCATCTTTTCCCGTATTGACCCTGCCACCGTTTAAATAAACTTCCCAACCGGAGTTATCACTGCGCCTTTTAGCATCTATTGCAACCACAACACATTGGCTGCCAAAACGCCATGCAGCCTCTGATATCAACTCGGGTCTTTTTATTGCAGCAGAGTTAACGGCAATTTTATCTGCACCAGCTTTTAGTATCTGCCGAAAATCCTCTACAGACCTTATGCCTCCCCCAACAGTGAAAGGAATAAATACTTGTTCGGCAACTCCACTTACAACATCAAGCATAATATTCCTTGCATCGGAAGATGCTGTAATATCCAAAAAAGTCAACTCATCCGCACCGGCTTTATCATAAATTGCTGCAATTTCAACAGGATCACCGGCATCTCTGATATTTACAAAATTAACTCCTTTAACAACCCTGCCGCCATGTACATCCAGACAGGGAATTATACGCTTTGTCAACATTTCAAATTACTCCTTATTGTGACGCATCAATAACTTAGTTTTATCGTCCTATTTCAATAGCCTCTTTCAAATCTACATCCCCGGTATATAAAGCTCTTCCCACTATTGCACCGGAAACACCAACTTCTTTAAGATTCTTTATATCTTCAATTTTGCCTACTCCACCGGAGGCTATTATGTCAATATTTACGGCTTTAACCATTTCCTCCATTGCTTTCAGATTAGGTCCGTTCAACATTCCATCTCTTGATATGTCGGTATAAATTATTGTCTTAACGCCTAAGTCTTCCATCTTTTTTGCAAAATCCACGGCCTTAAATTCGCTAGTTTTTTCCCAGCCTTCAATGGCTACCATACCGTCTTTTGCATCTATTCCTATAACTACCTTGTTTTCAAAAGTCTTAACTGCACGCTTAACAAGCTCCGGATCTTTAACCGCTGAAGTCCCAAGGATTACTCTTTCTATACCTTTGGACAATACATTTTCAATCATCTCAATAGTACGAATGCCTCCGCCCAATTGAACCGGAATTCCCATTTTTGCAGCCATTTCACTTATAACAGCGATGTTTTGTGCTTTTCCTGACCTTGCACCATCTAAATCAACTACATGTAAATACTGCGCTCCCATCTCTTCCCATCTAAGCGCCATCTCTACAGGATTATCGGCATAAATTGTTTCCTTGTTAAATTCACCTTGCGTAAGTCTTACGCATTTTCCGTCTCTTACATCCACCGCAGGATAAATAATCATTGTCTAAACCTCCTGAATATACTACTAAGCTTATAATTATTTCTCAAGCTTCGCTATCTTTACAAAATTTCTCAATATTTCAAGTCCCACTTCTCCACTCTTTTCGGGATGAAACTGTGTTGCAAACACATTTCCCTTCTGAACAGCAACGGAGAAAGTGATTCCATAACTGGTCTCTCCAATTACAATATCTTTATCGGAAGCATCCAAATAATAGGAGTGAACAAAATAGACGTAGGGAGCTTTAGACAAACTGCCAAATAGTGGTGAATCACCCTTTATATCAAGCAGATTCCATCCCATATGAGGTACCTTTAAGTTCATATTTTGTGGTAGTTGACGAATTGCTCCCTTTAAAATGTTCAATCCTTGAACATTTTCTCCACCCTCTTCACTGTATTCAAACAAAAGTTGCATACCTAAACATATGCCTAAGAAAGGTTTGCCACTTTCAATTACAGTACGTATAACATCTATCATGCCATGTTTTTTAAGATTCTGCATTGCATCGGCAAACGCTCCTACTCCAGGTAACACAACTGCATCTGCATTTAATATAAAATCTCGGTCAGAAGAGACCTCTGCATCACAACCAATAAAATGCAAAGCTTTTTCAACACTTCTTAAATTTCCTACTTCATAATCTATAATAGCAATCAATTAATTCACTCCAAACCAAGAAATTTCTCAGAATTCCATACCGCTGCAGTAACTGCACTTAAAATAGTAATGCCTGCTGCGTCAAACTTCGGAACAATATCTTCTAAAAAGTCTACTAACAAACTTTTTGGAATCACCTAAAACAACCAACACTCCATTTAACTAGGATAGAAGCGAATTCTGTCACGGTGCTCTAAAATTAATCTTTTCCCGAGTTAAAGGAGTGTTATTTAAATTAATCCAACTTTTTACCAGTCAAACGCTCGTAGGCTTCTACATACTTAAGCTCGGTATTTCTTATAACATCCTCCGGTAATTCGGGTGCCGGAGGTTTCTTGTCCCAAGTAATCGATTCAAGATATTCCCTAAGGAACTGTTTGTCAAAACTTTTTTGAGGACGTCCCGGCTCATACTCTTTCATATCCCAGAACCTTGATGAATCCGGAGTAAACACTTCATCGGCAACTATAAGTTCGCCGTCTGCAAAACCGAATTCAAACTTAGTATCGGCAAGAATAATTCCTTTGCTTTCGGCATATTTACTTGCCTTATTGTACAAAGCAATACTTTTCTCTTTAAGTTGATTTGCAAGGTCGGTACCTATTACGCCACAAAGCTCTTCAAAACTAACGTTTTGGTCATGCCCCTCCGACGCTTTAGTTGATGGTGTAAAAATAGGTTCAGGTAGTTTGTCTCCCTGCTTTAAACCTTCAGGAAGCTTCATACCACATATGCATCCTGTTTCTTTATAGTCTTTTAGACCAGAACCTTCAAGGTACCCTCTGACTATGCACTCGGCTTCCACCATCTTTATCTTCTTAACTAGCATTGATCTTCCCTGAAGTTCTTCCTTGAACTGTGACAAGCCTTCAGGATATTTACTTACATCGGTGGTAATAACATGGTTGTCAATAATGTCCTTTGTGTAGTCAAACCAGAACTCTGAAATGCTGTTGAGTACTTTACCCTTACTAGGTATAAGATTTGGAAAAACCACATCAAAAGCTGAAATTCTGTCGGTAACAACGATAAGGAGTTTGTCTCCTAAATCATAAACATTTCTCACTTTACCCTTAATATGCAACGGTAATTTAATAAAATCTGTATCGTTTATCATCATAGCCCTCTTACACTCCTACTAAAAATATTTATTATAAAGAGCCCTTTGTGGACATTACACCTTCAATTCTGTCATCAATAAGTACTGCCTGATCCAATGCCCTTCCAAAGGCTTTAAAAATAGCTTCAATAATATGATGTGTATTGTTCCCGTAAAACAACTTGATATGTAAGTTCATACCCGCATTAAAAGCGACTGCCCTGAAAAATTCTTCTACCAATTCCGTCTCCATAGTACCAAGCTTTTGGGTCGGAAGGCACGCATCAAAAACCAGAAAAGGTCTGCCGCTTAAGTCCATTGCTACTAGTGCTAAAGATTCATCCATAGGAACAAAGCAGGAACCATATCGCTTAATGGATTTCTTATCTCCTAAAGCTTCTTTTACGGCTTGCCCCAACACAATCCCCACATCCTCAACTGTGTGGTGTGCATCAACATGAATATCACCTTTTGCACCGACTTCCAAATCAAACAAACCGTGTCTTGTAAACAAATCAAGCATGTGATCTAAGAAGCCTACTCCGGTATCAATATTACTCTTGCCGGAACCGTCCAGCTTTAAACTAAGATTTATATCTGTTTCACCGGTTTTTCTAATGATCTGAGATTTTCTTTCCATTGTATAGTTGCCTCCATACACATCATTAAATATTTTTTATTATAACAGAACAAGGCTTTTAATTCCACTAAGTAAGATAAAATTTCTTATGCCTGCTTGATAATACTTTTAAGTTCTTCAAGCAAAATATCGTTCTGTTCCTTATTTCCTACACTGATTCTTATATACTTACTAAGAACAGGGTCACCATAACTTCTTATAAGTATTCCTCTTCTTTCAAGTTCCTTTGCCACTGCATTTGCGTCGGGTAACTTCACCAGAACATAGTTGGCACCAGACGGATAAATACGTACCCCGTCAAGCTTTTCAAGTTCTCCCGATAAATATGCCCTTTGTTCAGTCAGATATTTTATCTGGCTGTCTATTTCTTCCCTTGCCTCAAAAACCAGTTTGGCAACCAGTTGGGATAGAGAACTTATATTATAGGGTGGTTTAACCTTGCTAAGCTCGTCTGCCATTGCCTTACCGCTTAGTGAGTAACCGCAGCGAATCCCAGCAAGACCATATGCTTTTGATAGCGTACGAAGCACAATAAGGTTTTCAAATTTTGGCAAAAGTGACGCTGCCGATTCCTCCGCAAACTCTGCATATGCCTCATCAACAGCTATAACTGCGTTTGGACAATTAGAGCAAATCTTCTCAATATCTTTTAAGGAAAGCAGATTACCAGTAGGATTGTTAGGAGTACAAAGAATAACCAACTTTGCCTCTTCACTTTTAGCTTTACTTATAAATTCATCTATATCATACTCAAAATTGTTTTCCTCTTTCAATACCACCTCAACAGCGGTACCGCCGCCTATTATGGTATCAATTTTATACATACCGAAAGAAGGTACAGGACAAACCACCTTATCTCCTTTACCTATAAAAGTATTGACCAAAACCTGTATCAATTGATCCGAGCCGGTTCCCACTACGATACCCTCCATGTCAACTCCCCAGTAAGTCGACAGTGTCTTTCTAAGCTCAATGGACTCGGTATCGGGATATAAATTTAATGCCGGACCCTCAATTATTATATCTGCAAGCTTTTTTCTCACGCTCATCGGTAAATCAAACGGACTCTCATTTGCATCAAGTTTAACTCTATATGCTGCCTGATTTGTAGTATACGGCATAAAATCCTTAAACTCAGGCCTTATTAAATCATTTATCATTTAAGCTCTCCCCTTTCCTAAACAAAACGCAAAACAGTTTTTGTTTTCATTGTAACTTGTCATAAAAATTACTCAAATCTCACCCGGATTGCATTGGCATGTGCTTTAAGCCCCTCAGCCTCAGCAAACATTATCACATCGTCTTTTACTTGCTGTAAAGCCTTCTTTGAGTAAGATATAATGCTTGATTTTTTCATAAATTCAGAAATATTAAGTGGTGAGAAAAATCTTGCCGTTCCGCTTGTAGGAAGCACATGATTCGGGCCTGCATAGTAGTCACCTAAAGGCTCCGAGGAATAATTTCCCAGGAAAATAGCTCCTGCATTTTTTATATAGCTGATAAGACCAAAAGGTTCGTTTACGCAAAGTTCGAGATGCTCCGGAGCAATCTTGTTTACTACATCTACTGCACTATCAATACAATCGACCAGAATAATTGCACCAAAATCCTTCAAAGACTTCTCTGCCATTTCCTTCCTAGGCAACTGATTAAGTTGAATTTCCAATTCACGCTTAACTTCTTCGGCTAATTTTTCCGAAGTGGTGACCAATAACGAAGATGCAATTGCATCATGTTCTGCCTGTGAAAGCATGTCTGCGGCTGCAAATCTCGGATTTGCAGTTTCATCGGCAACAACCATTATTTCACTTGGTCCCGCAATCATATCTATATCACAATACCCATAGACCATCCTCTTTGCCATTGCCACATATATATTGCCCGGTCCTACAACTTTATCAACTTTAGGTATAGATTGTGTACCAAATGCTAAGGCAGCAACAGCCTGTGCACCACCGATTCTATAAATCTCGTTCACTCCTGCTTCATTAGCTGCCACAAGTATAGCAGGATTAATTCCGTTAGCCCCTCCCGGTGGTGTAACCATTACTATTCTTTTTACACCGGCAACCTTAGCCGGAACAGCATTCATCAGAACCGATGAAGGGTAGGCTGCCGTACCTCCCGGTGAATATATACCTACAACTTCAATCGGGTTATATAACTGACCTAATATAACACCATCTTCGCCTGTTGTAAACCAAGACTTTTCCAACTGTTTCTCATGGAACTGAGCTATGTTATTTCTGGCCCTTTTAATCACTTCTATAAGCTCCTTGTCAACCTTTCCATAAGCTTCTTCTATCTCTTTCTTCGATACCATCAAATTATCGGGGCAAAGCTCCGTCTTGTCAAACATAGCAGTATACTCAAATACAGCCTTATCCCCATTTTTTTTAACGTTATTTACTATATCTGAAACCCTGTCTTGTATATCTCCGTATTCAATCTGGCTTCTTGATGCGAGCTTGTCAAAAATTTCGCTGTCTTTATTCGAGCGCAAATCTATAAACTGTATCATTGTTTGCTTCACCTCTTTTCCAGTTCTTTTCTTATACCGTCAACTATATTGTTTATTCGTTCACTTTCCATCTTCATACTGACCCTGTTAACAACCATTCTTGCACTTATGTCAGCAATGTGATCTAAAACTACCAAACCGTTTTCTTTAAGGGTCCTTCCGCTCTCAACCAAGTCAACTATCACTTCGGACAATCCAACTAGTGGAGCAAGCTCCACCGAACCGTTTAGCTTGATTACCTCAATAGACTCTCTTCTTTTGTGTTCAAAATATTCTCTCGCAATTCGGGGATATTTTGTTGCCACCCTTTTATTGTTGAATTGATCAAGCTTCCCTTGAAGCTCGGCTGGACCTGCCACAACCATTCTGCACGCAGCAAACCCCAAGTTCAACACTTCATAAAGATGCCTTCCCTCTTCTAGAAGGGTATCCTTACCCACAATTCCTATATCCGCAGCTCCGTACTCAACATAAGTAGGTACATCGCTAGGCTTCGCAAGAAAAAACTTGATTTTGTTCTTTTCATCGGCTAAAATAAGCTTTCTTGATGAACCTTTAAGTTCAGTACAGTCTAATCCTATAGCTTCAAAAAGCTCCACTGAAAGCTCTGTAAGCCTTCCTTTTGATAATGCAATAGTTAAATACCTCATATTTACCTCCCTAACAGCTCATCTATAGTTACCGTTGAAGTTTCGTTCTTTTCTATATTGTGAACTTCAATGCTTTGATCATCAATAACATTGATTATTCCGCCTATTCCCTTAGTCACTGCATATTGCTTCAAATCAACCATTCCACTTCCTGTAACATCAAGCTCAACCACAAGCCCCTGATCCCTTAAAGCTTGACAAACTTTAAACGCAGTCTTTCTTCCTTCTTCCTTGTAAGAAATGAGACTATCTATAGAAGGCTTTTCAGACTCCATCTTCTGACGGTCAAGAGCTATCATTATCATATTTATACCTAATGAAAACCCGGTTGCAGGACTCACCTTTCCAAACTTTTCAACCAACTTATCATATCTTCCCCCACTTAAAATAGGGAAGCCAGCCCCATAGGTAAAACCTCTGAAAATTATTCCGGTATAATAGTTTAAATTTTGAACCATTCCAAGATCTATTGATACGTATTTGCTAAGTCCGTAATCATCAAGTATCTTAAGTACTCTCCTCAAATTTTCCAGAGCATTTATTGACTTTTTATTAAGAGAATATTTTTCAACAGAATCAATAACATCTAAAGAACCAAAAAGTCTAGGAAGGCTCAATACAAGTTCCTTTAAATCTTCTCTTATATTATGTGTCTTTACCAGTTCCTCAACTGCAAGATAGTCTTTCCTGTCAATGAGTACCCTCATTTGTTCGGTCTCTTCAGCAGAAAGTCCCGTCTCTTCCATCAAGCCCTTAAAGAAATCCACCTGCCCTATATCTATCTGAAAGTTTTCCAACCCGGACACTTTTACTGCCTTTATTGCAGTTGCAATTATCTCTGCATCTGCCTCCGGTGAATTTATTCCCAACAGCTCCACACCAGCTTGGGTAAATTCCTTTTGCTTTCCACCACCTAACTCCTTATAGTTAAAGGTGTTTCCTATATAAGAAAATCTCAATGGATGGCTTACATCTTTAAATTTGGTTGCTGCAAGTCTTGCTATGGGAATGGTAATTTCCGGTCTCAAAACCAGTATCCGTCCCTGCTGATCGAAAAATTTAAACATGGTTTCCTGTGCAGTAATCCCATCTTCCGCAAGAAAAGCATCATAAAACTCAACAATAGGAGTCTCAACTTCATAAAAACCCGAACTTCTAAATACCTTTCTTATCTTCTCTTCAAGATTCCTTTTGAAAAAGCACTCATTTACAAGTACATCCTGAACACCTTCAGGGGTGTATATTTTCCACTTAGTCAATTTACGCACCTCGCTTTAATACTTTATCACGTTAAAGTTATAAACTAATGAATTATGACTATTATAGTATAACTCTATGCCTTTGTCAATAAAAACTTTGACATAACAATAAACCCACCGAAACCGGTGGGCTTATTGTTATGTTACATATATAGAACAGCCCGATGGCAAGTACGGACTAGTTCCCATTATTAACATTTTATTTTTGTCCTAAAAGTTCCTTTCTCATTAATGCAAAATCTATTGCATTAACTACTCCATTACCATCCATATCAGCTGCCTTTTCCCATGAAGCGTATTCAGGAGTCTTAATTCCTAACAACCACAGTCTCAATGAAGCAAAATCAAGCGAATTAAAAGTTTTGTCCCCAGTAACATCCCCTTTAACAACATCGGAAGATGACGGTGTTGGCGTATTAACCGATGGTGTTGGAGTCTTAACCGGTGTAGGAGTATTAACCGGCGATGTAACTTGAGGTGTTTTGTAGTACTCACCTAATGAAATACCATTTTTACCAAGTGGAACTTGATGGTCAAGTCCAATATATTTTCCTCCAGAAGTCTGCCACAATGCTTTTTCAAACAATCCGTATTTCGCTTCATCCCATGTTGACCAATCGTTTCCGAGCAATCCACCGGTATCACCGGAATTTGGGTTTATACACCAGAATGTATGGTGTATGCGGTTTTCTATCATGTAATCCCTGAGCAATTCCATCCACTTCTGATTTTTTCCGCCATCCATATGTCCTCCCCACTCACCCATTAAAAGTGGAGCAATATTTTGATCGTTTATATATGCCCATGTATCGTACCAATAATCATCTAACAGTGTCTGTGTTGTAAAATTCTTATCAAACCATGACTGATTATAAACTGAAGGTCCGTAATCATGTGGCGAATATACTATTTGACTATTTAGCGAACCTAAATCAATAGGATAATCTTTTACACCTCTGAGATTGCCTCCCCACCATGCACCATACCAAGTAGCAGCATCTCCAGTCGCCCCCCATACATCGGGAGTATCATAGGTATAACCTTTTTCAGTTTTAGGGTATTGCTCAACACCCTCAATAACTATCAACATTTTAGGATTTACTGCAAGTATTGCCTTAGCACAAGTCTCCGCAGCATATTTCCAGTTGTTTTCATCCTTAGAGTCATCCCATTTTGCCATATTTGAAGGACACTTATCTCCTGTATAACCACGCTTACCATGAGGTTCATTTTGCAAATCCATTGCAATAATTGTATCATCATTTTTATATTTGTCTGTCAACCATACCAAAGTATCTATCCACATCTTAGTTGTAACAACACCCGCTGTTTCCGTATCCTTGCCATACCATAATTCGTACATGTGTCCCGAATTATGGGCATCAGGACTATGTATATCAATCATTACCTTTATCCCAAGCTCTTTGCAGTATCCCATAATAATGTCAAATATCTCCATACTATTCTTAGTTCCATCAGTCTCAGGATCATAAAAGTCAGGATTCAAAACCATATACGGTGGATCATTAGCTGCCGTAACGCTTGAAACCTTGTTAGGTTTACCTGTCATCCAGCTGTAGAGAAGTTCTGTAGAGATAGGAATCCTTAATAGTCCTATTCCTTTATCTGCCACGCTATTTAGTATGTTCTTAACATCATACCACGAACCATGGAAAACGTTTTCGCTGCAATTAAATCCAAACCAGTTCGCACCGGTAAGCCAAACTTCGTTCCCATACATATCGTAGATTTTGTTTCCTTTACAATGCAACCAATCGTCATTGTTAGTGTCCACTGCTTGTACTTTCACTACACTGCTTGTTGAGAAACAACACATGGTAGTAAGCATTAATGCAGCAGCAAACGCAATAACTTTCTTTCCCATTTTCATAAAATCTCTCCCCTTTAAAATTTTGTAATTTATTTAAACTTGATAAAGTTGAAATCAATAGATGTTAATCAAAATATCTCCCTTTTTGTAAGAAACAAAATCAAAGCACATACTTTTTTGTATGATCTCTTATATATTAATTCGAGCAATTATTAGTTCTTAGGGGGCGTTAATTAGTATAAAGATAAAAATTTTCTTGCGATTTTAAGAATAAAACATTTGTAAGAACTCAAAAAACCCTTCTATTAATATTTTATTAGACATTTACTATTAAAGCAACATAAAAAACTTAAAAACAAATAAAAAGATTTTATAAAAGGGACAAATCTATAACTATATCAATGTTTTAGGTCACAAAGTCCAATCAAATCAATTTTTTTCAAATGACTTTGTAATTGTACTCAAAAAATATCCGGACAATACGAAAAATGCAGGTATAATAAAATATCTATATCTCGTTTGAATTTCAACAAGTAAATAAACGGCAAAGTTTGCCGACATGAGCACCATTAATATAAAAAAATTTATGTCATCCTTTTTACTCTTTATAGATATAAATGTAGTCAAACATACTAAAAACAACAATAGAGTATACTGAATTTTTTCAAGCCCGACAATATAATTGATCTGCTTTGCCGTTAATTTTGTACCCGGGGATATATACTCAATGGTACTGTCATTATGTGTCCACATAATATTAAGTTTTCTTATCATCAATTTAATTAATTCAGGCCTATCACTCAATCTCTCACGAATCACGTCTTTTTCAGCACGGTATAACTCTTCTCCCACAGGGTGTTCATTGAGAATTTTCACATCTTCATTAGAATATCCCCCATTTGTGGAAGGATTTAAGCCAAGTACGAATTTCCAATACACATTACGGTTTCCAAAACTGTAGTCAGTGATATCCATTGCTTTCAACGAGTAGCTAAACAATTGAATAACTACATTGAAAACCAATATAAAAACTCCTATTTTAGAAAGCATCCAGACAATGTCAGAAGAAGTTACACCCCTCCTTCTACTAAACATCCCCTTTTTCTTAAGCACATTTAAAATATGATACAAAACTATTGCTGCTGCAATAACATATAGCACAAAACTACCTTCAGGTCTCATTATATGCCCGATTGCTATCGAAATTCCCGAAAACAAATAGTTAGCCCATCCGCTTTTATATACAATTAATAAAATACCTAAATAAATGAAAAAGGCAGACACAATTTGGTTAGTAAGTAGTGAATTAAATATAATGGATTGAATGTATATAGCATAAAGAAAACTTGCAATTCGGGCAGCTTTTTCGCTAAAAATTTTTGCAACTATAAAATATATCAATACTGCAATACCATTAGACAAGATTACGTTAAAAATTTTAACAACTAAAATATTACTTCCAAAGATAAAATATAAAAAAGAACAATACACTGAAAACCCCAATTGATACACCCAAACCTTAAAGTAATCAATCCCCTTTACCACAGAGTACTGGCCTTCCAAAATCAGATTTGCGGCATTATTTTGCAGACTGAAGTCCGATATCGGTTCAGTATTGACCATAAATATCCAGATTAATCTCAATGCAATCGACAAGACTACTAATCCTGTAAGAAATAACCCTCTTCGCTTCATTTTATATATTAAGTAGGAAAAAACCAATACTATGACCAAATATATCACTGCATATTTATAGAAGTCGCGGTCTATTCTTTTGACATTTACAACGGCTAGCGAAAAGAAAGTCAAGCCGAAGAATATAAAAAACAATACTTTAATTTTTCCGGCTAAATTTGCTAAAATCCCGAACATTCTCCACCTCATTTATGCTTAATTAAATTCATAGCTACCTCTCCATTTAATAGAATCACCTTTTTCAATTGTTTTATCAATATCGTTTACCAGATTAAAATATGTTTTGCCATAATTTTGAGTAAATATAGTCGGATGGACGTCGGACAAATTTCCAAAACTACCCAGACCAAAACCTGTATCAAGTGCCACAACCATATTATATACACCGTTTTTCGAAATAAGTTTGAAGAAACTGGCGATATTATCTTTATTGTATGGACCTGAGTCCGAATACTCCCCACATTTGGCTAAAATACCGTTGCTATATTCTATACTTTCAAATTCTCCATTCTGTGCCTGCAGTCCATAATATCTTTGTAACAAAACCTTTTCTAGTGCAGTAGTAACTACTTCAACCTTCACTTTATTAGGTGTAATATCATATTTTACTTCCTCTTTGAGAACATTTCTCTTTATTTTTTTTGTATTATATGCCTGAATATAATTAGTTACACTTATTTGCACATAATCACAGTAACACACCTTATTGGCCGACAATTCTTCATTGCCTATTTTAACAGAGAATTCTTCTGTATTTGCCGTCGGTATCTCTTTTCCTTCAACATTATTGCCATGCCATCCGCCGGTAAAATTAGGTTGTCCCCCATCATCATATTCTAAAGACTTAACTATGTACGGACCTATCCAATCAGTACATGACGTCATAAAATTAGTGGCTCTTTTTGAGCCCCAAGGTATTACATTACCGGTATAATTGGTGTTTAAATATATTGCTTTTAAACCTACTAAATCATTCACTCCGCATTCTCCAATTACCAGATGCATATCGGTATTTTTAAGATATCTATAAGAAACAAATATATCCCTGCCTGTCTTATGTACTGTCATAGCATAAACCTTTGGTACTATATTCCTTTGCTCAAATAACAGTATAAGAATTATCACTACAAATATTGCAAATATTCTCAGATATCTGCCCCTACTTAAAGTCATTAAATAAATTCCTCCAAATTTCACTACTTTTGAAAATTACTACAATGTCAATTCTATTATACCAATTTATCTAAACTAAATGTATAGCTCTATACAAAAAAAGAGACTCATTATTATTACTATGAGACTCTTTTTTCAAATATCGACTACTTAATTTCCATTTCATAACCTTCACTATTTATTTTGAAATCACCTGAAGAACCTGCAATAAAACCTTGTAGATATTTTGCCTTGCTAATTACATCTTTGAAGCCTTGCATGTCGAGTTCGTCACTGAACTCAATACTTTCACCCGCTTGTATCTCCAAATCCACAACCATCATTATAAACATCTTATCCATCGACCATGTGTACAGAATTTCTTTGTTTTCGTCCAATAGTTTGAAGTCAAACTTCTGTCCCGATGTTTGTATAGTTACTTTCTTATCGGTGTTGTTTGTGATTTTAAGCTTCATATTAAAGGATTTGTCGCTCTTTTCATAGCTAGGCTCTACAACTACTTTCTTTTCCTTTTCCGTTGAATCCCTTTTGATTTCCATTTTATAACCTTCACTATTTATTTTAAAATCACCTGAAGAACCTGCAATAAAACCTTGTAGATATTTTGCCTTGCTAATTACATCTTTGAAGCTTTCCATGTCGAGTTCGTCACTGAACTCAATGCTTTTACCTGCTTCTATCACCGTATTAGTAAGCATCATTATAAACATCTTGTCCATTGACCAGGTATAAAGGATTTCTTTGTTTTTATCCAACAGTTTGAAATCAAACTTCTGTCCTGATGTGTGGTTTATTGTTATGTCCTTATCGGTATTATTTGTAATCTTCAGCTTCATCTTAAATGCTTTATCGCTCTTTTCATAACTTGGCTCGACAACTACTTTCATTTCTTTATCCTCTTTAACTGCATCTTTAATAGCTTCCAAATTATCTAACAGTTTTTCCAATACAACCAAAGCCTCAGCCCTTGTTGTAATCCCTTTAGGATCAAATAAGTTCTTTCCTTTACCCCTGATAAATCCAAGCTTTGTTGCCTTCTTAACAGCCTTCCTATACTTTTTATCGATGTTTTTGTCATCGGAAAAGTCTGTGTAATCCTCCAACTCATCAATTACTCTATTAAGCTTGTAGTTGTATCCGTTAATTATGTAGTTAACCATCTCTTCACGTGTTATTTGAGCCTCAGGTCTGAATTTACCCCTGTCATCAATAATGTTCAATACTGCAAGGTCATACAATTGAGATGCAAACCAATCATCATTCTTTACATCCTCAAAAAACTCATTAATATCAGGAGCTTTAATGTAGTTTATTTCGATACCAAGGGTCTTGTACAGTGCCGCTGCGAACTCAGACCTCTTCATCTTTTCATTCGGCAAAAACTTGCCATTACCGACTCCCTTAATCAAAGCCTTATTGGACATTTTAACAATTACATCCTTTGCCCAGTGATTTGAGATATCCTCAAACTCAACCTTTTCAACGGTTTTTGGCTCTTTTTC
The DNA here is from genome assembly GCA_023421115.1 of Bacillota bacterium. Lineage (GTDB taxonomy): Bacteria > Bacillota > Clostridia > Acetivibrionales > Acetivibrionaceae > Acetivibrio. Next base: position 40,695 of record JAEZUI010000107.1, read on the forward strand.
AGCCTTTGCTCCTGCCATAACAGACATATTGCTAGCTAAAAGCACCATCGCCATAAAAACTAATAATAACCTTTTCATAAATACCCCTCCAAACATTTATTCTTTACCTTTTTAGAGTTCTTAACGTTTATACTAATTAGACGTAGCACTTTAATATTTTGTTCCAATCTTTTTTTGAAGAATTATATAAAACCCCCAAATCCAATATGGACTAAGGGGTTAGTCAAAAGCTTCTATCCTATTTTTGATAAATTTGCAAAAGCAGCCATCAACCGTTTCATACCTGAACCCTTAAAGTGAATCTCCAGCATGAAATCATCCTTTTCCTTCTCAATCTTTGTTATAATGCCTGAACCAAATTTCTTGTGTTCCACTTGGTCTCCTACACTGAAATTTGAAGCTGTTGCCCTAGGCTTGGTGACGTCAGTAAAGGTCGCAGTTCTAAAGCTAGATAGTGTACCTTGATTTCCTGTCCCTGAGCCACCCGTATTTTTACTTGTAGCAACTCTTGAAGTAACAGGCTCCTTCTTTTCATTACCCTCCACCAGTTCAGGTGGAATCTCCTTTAGAAATCTCGACATCTTATTATATGTAGTATTACCAAACAACGTCCTGGTAAATGTATTTGTCAAATATAGGTTCTGTTTTGCTCTGGTGATACCAACATAGCATAGCCTGCGCTCTTCTTCCAGCTCACTTTCATCGGACATTGAGCGATAACCTGGAAAAACGCCCTCTTCCATTCCCACCATAAATACAACTGGGAATTCAAGCCCTTTTGCACTATGTAAAGTCATAAGAACTACATAATCGCTGTCCTCGTCCATATTGTCAATATCAGCAACAAGTGACACATTAGCAAGAAAATCTTCAAGACTCTGCTCCTCATTCTTTTGCTCAAACTCTAAGGCAACCGATAATAATTCCTTTATATTTTCAATTCTTGCCTGAGCTTCAAGAGTATCCTCTTCCTCATAGCTTTTCTGAATACCTGACTGTTCTATAACTTCCTGTATCAATTCCGACACCTTCATTGCTTCCTTTAAAACACGTAGCCTTGATATCATAGCCACAAAACCTTCAAGCTTTGCTGCCGCCCTACCTAGATCAGGTATTTCTGAAGCGGAGGATATAATCGCAAAAATACTTACACCTTTACTATTGGCAATACGTTCAGCTGTCTCTAAAGTAGTTGCACCAATACCCCTCTTAGGCTCGTTTATACATCTCTTAAGACTTATATTATCGGCAGGATTCTGAATCAAACGTAGGTATGCCAAAAGATCCTTAATTTCTTTCCGGTCATAGAACTTCAAGCCTCCGAATATTTTATAGGCAATTCCTTCCTTCATAAGCATTTCTTCCACTACACGGGACATTGCGTTTATTCTGTACAAAATGGCAAAGTCCTTATACTGCATGTCCTTTGTAGTACTAAGTTTCTTTATTTCACTTGCAATAAAATATGCCTCTTCATGCTCATTTGCACATTGACAATGTTTGAGTTTGTCTCCGCCTTTATTTTCAGTCCAAAGGCTCTTGTTTTTCCTACCAAAATTATTTTTAATGACGCAGTTTGCTGCATCAAGAATAGTCTGTGTTGATCTGTAGTTCTGTTCGAGTTTAATCGTTTTACAGTCCTTAAACTCCTTTTCAAAATCTAAAATATTGCGTATATTCGCACCTCTCCATCCGTAAATGGACTGGTCATCGTCACCAACAACACATAGGTTCCTGCTTCTTTGTGAAAGCATGCTTACAAGTGAATACTGTGCGGTATTAGTATCTTGATACTCATCCACAAGTACGTATTTGAATTTTCGCTGATAATAATCCAACACTTCAGGATTACTGGAAAAAAGTTTAATGGTCAACATTATTATATCGTCAAAATCCAAAGCATTGTTTTGCTTTAGCTTCTTTTGATACAATTCGTATATTTTTGCCACCTTGGTCATTCTAAAATCTGCTGCATGCATCTTAGCAAACGTATCAGGGTCAATAAGTTCATCCTTAGCCCTTCCAATATCTCCAAGTACTGACTTTGGAGCAAAATTCTTTTCATTTAGGCTTAATTCCTTTAAACAGTCCTTTACAACAGTCTGTTGATCTGTGTAATCAAATATAACAAAACTTCTGTCATAATCAATCTTTTCAATATCTCTTCTCAATATTCTTACACACATTGAATGGAAAGTACTTACCCAAATGCTATCACTCACATTTTCTATTAAACGATCAATTCTTTCACGCATCTCTCTAGCTGCCTTATTGGTAAAGGTTATAGCCAATATACTTGAGGGATAAACTCCTTTTTCCTGAATAAGATAAGCAATCCTATTTGTGAGAACTCTAGTCTTTCCACTTCCTGCACCTGCTAATATCAACAGCGGTCCATCCACATGCAATACCGCTTTCTGCTGTTCATTGTTAAGCCCTTTCAATAAATCCATAGTACAAACCTCTCTTAACTTTGTTTGTAGTTTTTTATAATATTAAATGCCGAGATCTAAATCCCGGCATTTAATATTATAGTCAAAACACATACATATTACAAATATATATTTACAAATTACTTCGATATCGGTCTATTAGACATCCGGCTCAATCAAGCCATAATTTCCGTCTTTTCTGCGATAAACTACATTTGCCTCCATTGTATCGGAATTTGAAAACATGAAAAACTCATGTCCTAACATATTCATTTGTAAAATTGCTTCCTCAATAGTCATAGGCTTTATCGGAAACTTTTTAGAACGAACAACTTTAAATTCTTCTGCTTCATCTTCATGATCTTCAAAACTAACATTTTCAAATCTCAAATCACTTTCATGGTATTTCTTTGTAATTTTAGTCTTATTTCTTCTTATTTGACCTTCGAGACTATCCACAACCTTGTCAATCGAAGCGTACATATCTTCATTTTCTTCTTGTGCCCTAAGAAGCCCACCTTTAAAAGGTATAGTCACCTCAACTATTTGTCTGTTCTTTTGTACACTCATAGTTATGTGTGCTTCAGTATTAGAATTAAAAAACTTTTCAAGCTTTCCAACCTTTTTGATTGCCTTTTCCTTTAAAGCTTCAGTCACATTAATGTTCTTTCCGGCAACGATAAATCTCATATAAGCCACAGCCCCTTTCTGTCTGTAACAAGCATATACATTTTGAATTTGTATGCTTGTCTAAAAATACTTCATTATATTTTTACCCCAAAAAACACTAGTCTAACAATTCAAACTCAAATAAATTCACACCTCCATAGTTTTTATACTTCCTGAACCGGTTGATGCAATATGAAAAGTCAAAAGGGTAAAAATACTGGTAAGGGTATTAATTCGACACTCAATTGACAAATCCTTCTTATCTTAGCCATCAATATTAAAAATTTAAGCTAAAAATTTTCCACACATTTCCCACATTTATTTCACAAAACATGTGTTTTGTGCATATAAAACCTGTGGATAATGTGGACAATTCTGTGAATAACTTATTTTAGCTAATTTCACATGTGGATAACTCTGTTATTTTTCTAATCAACTATTACAGTTTTATGTATACCAACTTTTTCTATTGTTTATATAGTATAAATTTTACCCTTTTGGGAAACACTTATTATTTTATGGTTGAGCCTACTTTTATTTCCAATTATAAATATCACATTTATTTGTTGTCTAACATTTTATGGATTTAAACTCGTTATGTCAAATCATTATCCCCTCTTTTTAAAACTTTTTTAATTTTTTTTCAAAAAACACTAAAGTATTTTTTATATTAGTTCGATAAAGTACTTGAACAATTTAAAATTACTCCCCTAATATCCCGTAACATTCACCCGTCTAAAATGGAATGTCACGGGGCTTTTTTTGTCCAAATGTGCCTTGAGCTGTTGCTTTCTTTTGATTTTTAAAAAATCTCTTCTTATCTAAACAACTTAACTATATCTCCTATATTCATTCTTTTTCCATAATGAAGTACTGCATTAGAATATATTTTGACGGATAAACACGATAATACACAAATTGAAAGCACCAGCAACAATATAGAAACAATTATTTCAACACTCGCTACTTCCGACATCATCAACCTACAGGGCATTGCCAAAGGAGAGGAAAAAGGAATTATGGATATAACCTTAGCATATAACCCATTAGGTTGGGCTAGCACGCTAATAGATACATAATAGGCAATCAATGTAATAATAGATAAAGGTATAAGTGCTGCACTAATATCTTCAGCCTTACTAACCGTAGCTCCTGCAACCGCATTTATCATAGCATATACCGAATAGCCCAACAAAAAGTACAAAAAAAGCATTATTATTGTAAATGGGTTCAAACCAGATAAGTCTAAAAATTCTTTTCCTATTATATAATCCTTAGGAAATACAGTTATATACGTCAAAAACCCGGCTAAAGTTACAGACAAAAATTGCCCTAGTCCGAGCAACCCCATAGCAACGCTTTTACCTAAAATAATTGCTGAAGGTTTTGTTGAAGTCAACAGAATTTCCATTACCCTCAAAGTTTTTTCCGAAGCGATAGACATAGACACCCCATAGCTGTAAAAGTATATTGCTAAAAATATCAACGTAACAATAATGATAGACATTATATAGTCATTAATATTATTGCCCTGTAGCGCTTCCAAGCCGTCAGTTATCTCAGTTAAACCAGTTTCTCCCCGAGCCCTATGGATTGATACAGCGGGTATACTTATTGATAAAACTACAAGAAGAATTGTAATTAAAGTAGCTATGATAAAAACTTTCTTTCGTGCGTTTTCTTTTAATGTAAATGCCATAACGGTCATAAATTCTCTCATGTTTACGCACCTACCTTATCTACAAATATTTCTTGCAAAGACGGCTCCCGGATCTCAAACTTATTAACCATTATTTTTGACTTTACCAGCTCTTCAAGGAGTCTTTGGGCATCCTTCTCCGATTTGATCTTTAACTCATATCCTTCTGGTGTTTTCGATTCCACTATGATTCCCTGCTGATTAATCAATTTATCTATTTGCGCGTCACAGCTAACAAACAAATTTGTCCTTCCATAACCCCTCTTAATTTCTTTTAAATTGCCCTTAACCACCGACCTGCCTTTTTCAAGAATTATAATATCCCTGCAGTACTCTTCCACTACCTGCATCTGATGGCTGGACATAACTATGTACCTGCCTTTTTCAACAAGCTCATATATAACACTTTTGAGTAGATTTATATTAATGGGGTCAAGCCCACTAAACGGTTCATCTAAAATAATCAACTCCGGTTCATGGATTAACGAGGCAAGCAATTGAATTTTCTGCTGATTGCCTTTAGACAGATGATCTGCAACCACCTCAGAGTATTGGGCAACTTGCAGCCTTTCACTCCAATATTCAAAAGATGCCTTTGCAGTTTTTGAATCAATTCCCCTTAGCTTTGCAAAATACATAATCTGCTCCTTAATCTTGTGTTTTGGATATATTCCCCTTTCTTCCGGCAAGTACCCAAAAGCATTATGCTCTCTGCTGACAGGTTTTCCCTTCCACTCAATACTTCCCCTGTCTTTATCTAGGATACCAAGGAGCATCCTAATTGTAGTAGTCTTTCCGGCTCCATTAGTCCCAAGTAAGCCAAAAACTCCGGGCTGCCTTATTTCAAAACCGATATTATTCACAATAATTTTACCCCCAAACTTTTTTACGATGTTCGAAACAACTAGCGCCATATACATCCTCCCATTCCACCAAGGTGATTTCTATATTTATTTTGCCCAAAAATATAAATAAAATCTCCGTTTGAAACAGTTCCAATAAAAACTTCAGGGCATCGAGCCCTTACGTTTTTGCCTCTTTCATTTCACTCTAAAAGGCGTAACAAAAGATGGCATATTGCTAATGCAATAGCCATCTTTATATATCTAGTTCCCATAAAATTTTCAAAAACCATTATTAAATTGCTGATTCTCCTTCTTCTCCTGTTCGAATTCTTATAACACGCTCTACATCGTACACAAATATCTTTCCTTCTCCCTTATCACCTCCGGTTCTTGCACTAGAAATAATAAGGTTCAATATTCTATCTACATCACTATCCTTCACTACTAAATCCACAGAAATCTTTGGCAGAAGATCCAACTCATACTTTTCTCCTCTCCAAATCTGCTGAATTCCTCCTTGCTGTCCTCTACCCTCTATTTCTGTCACCATAATTCCATTGCAATTAGCCTTTTTCAGTTCACTTTTTACTTTATCAAAAACCTCCGGCTTAATGACTGCTTTGATATGCTTCATTTACAACACCTTCCTTAATTTTTATTATCTTTTCGGAGCTATTACTCACAATTGCTGCATAACCAGGTTTACGAGATAAAAATTCCGGATATGCAATATTTCCATGTTCTCCAATATCCAGTCCGGTAATTTCCTCTTCAAGTGTTACCCTTATACCAAAAGTCTTCTTGAGTAAAACCCATACAAGGAGCGAGGCAGGAAGAACAAAGGCAGCAACCGTTACAATACCAATCAATTGTGTTACCAGTAAAGAAAAACCGCCCCCCATAAGCAACCCGTTAGAAGATGAAAGGGTAGTAACACCCTCTTTTGCAAAGAGGCCCACGCACAATGTACCAAATACTCCATTAACAAGGTGAACTGAAGTAGCACCTACAGGATCATCCAGTTTGAGCCCATCAAACATTACTACAGCAAATACTACAATAACACCGGCAACCGCACCTATAATCAAAGAGCCCAAAACACTTACATAAGCACATCCGGCTGTAACTGCAACCAACCCCGCAAGACATCCGTTTATCGTCATACCAAGATCCGGTTTTCCTATGAAAATCCATGAAACAAAGGTAGATGTAATGATTGCTGCAATTGCAGATGTATTTGTAGTCATAAAAATGTGTGCAACATCTGCTGGGTTTGCCATAGACATGGTAGAACCAGGGTTAAATCCAAACCAACCTAACCAAAGAATAAACAATCCGATAGTAGCAAGCGATATATTGTGTCCCGGAATAGGATGTGTTTTACCTTCCTTATCATACTTGCCAAACCTAGGTCCTAATACTATTACACCCGCAAGTGCTGCCCAACCACCTACCGAGTGGACAACAGTTGAACCGGCAAAATCCATAAAACCCAATTTAGATAGGAAGCCGCCTCCCCAAATCCAATGGCCTACAATTGGATAAATGAAAAGAGTAAGCATAAAGGAAAACACAATAAACGAAATGTATTTAACCCTTTCGGCTACTGCACCGGATACAATTGTTGCCGCAGTGCCGCAAAATACCAATTGAAAAATAAATTTTGCCCAAAATGGAACATTAGCACTTAATGTGTATACGCTTTCATCAATTTCTCCTAAAATAAACAAGCCTTTTGTACCAATAAAAGGATTATCTCCTCCAAACATAAGACCCCACCCCAATAAAAGAAATCCTAAAGATGAAACTGCAAACACAATAAAGTTCTTAGATAAAATGTTTACGCAGTTTTTTGACCTCGCAAATCCCGCTTCTACTGTTGCGAAACCAAGATTCATAAAAAACACAAGCATCGCTGCAAGAAGCACCCACAAAGTATCAATTGCCATTTCAATGTTCATAAAAAATACCCTCCTTAAATAAATTAAGCGCTATACACCCTTTTTAAGTGCATAACGCCATTGTTAATATACTATCATCAGATTATTAAATTAGTTTAGGCTAATTAAAACCTGGATAAACCTTACAAATTATAGGTCAGATTAATTGCTTTAGCTATTTCCTTCATTTTGATACCTCGGTTCATACTCTGTTTTTGAATCATCCTAAATGCCTCTTCCTCTGTTAGATTCAAATTCTTCATTAAATGACCTTTTGCCTGTTCTACTTCTTTCCTTGTTTCGATAGTTTCCTGAAGGTCCTCTATTTTCTTCTCTAACGCCAATACTTTTTTTCTATTTTTTATCACAAGGTCAACTGTATTAAGAAAAGTTTCCTTATGCAAAGGTTTTGCAACAACTACAAGATCGTATTCAGCCTTTAAGTACTCAAGGGATCCTTTCTGCTCATTACTTGCTATAAGAATTACGTCGCACAACTTATCTTCAATTGCAATTTTAGCAATCTCAATACTGTTTTGCGGCGATAAGTCATATTCCATGACAGCAAGGTCCGGTCTTAAGTTAATCAGTTTTCTTAAGGCATCATTTGCATTATCCACTTGATCAACAACCTGGTATCCGACTGCATTTAGAACAGCTCTCAGTTTATTTGCCGAGCTCACATTATTCATAGCCACCAGTATCCTTGCCGATTCCATAACTGCACCTCCTATGCAGTAGTTTAGCCAGTAATATCGTATCGTTTACTTAAATTAAAGCATTAAATTCCGCTACGATAAACCTATCTTAGTATTTGGTTAAATACTGGTCTACTTCCCACTTGGTGACTTTAGTTCTATATTCATTCCACTCTTCATTCTTAGCTTCTATATACTTTTCAAAGACGTGTTCACCTAAAACCTGTCTCGCAAACTCGCTTTTCTTCATCTCATCAACCGCTTCCTTTAAACTTCCCGGAAGAGCTTCTATTCCTTCTTTAAACCTTTGTTCTTCAGTCATCTCAAATATGTTCTTGTCGGTTGAAGCCGGTGGCTCAATTTTATTCTCTATACCGTCAAGTCCGGCTGATAGTATTGCTGCGAGTGCTAAATATGGATTGCATGCCGGGTCTGGACATCTTAATTCTACTCTTGTAGCTGCACCTCTAGCTGCAGGAATCCTAATCAACGGACTGCGGTTCCTTGCAGACCATGCAAGGTATACAGGTGCTTCATAACCAGGCACCAAACGCTTATATGAATTGACAATAGGATTGGTTATTGCAGCTATAGATTTCATGTTTTTGAGTAATCCGCCAATAAACCAATAAGCTTCCTGACTTAGCTGTAAAGGATTGTTTTCATCAAAAAAAGCATTTTTGCCGTCTTTAAACAGTGATGTATTTGTGTGCATTCCCGAACCGTTTATTCCGAAAATCGGCTTAGGCATAAAAGTTGCATGCAGTCCATTTCTCTGAGCAATAGTTTTAACCACCATTTTAAAAGTCATTATACTGTCTGCTGTAGAGAGTGCTTCTCCATATTTAAAATCAATCTCGTGTTGTCCTGGTGCAACTTCATGGTGGGACGCCTCTATTTCAAATCCCATCTCTTCAAGAACAAGACACATATCTCTTCTTGCATTTTCACCTAAATCTACCGGTCCTAAATCAAAGTAACCTGCATTATCATGAGTCACTGTAGTCGGCTTCCCTTCACTGTCAGTGAGGAATAAAAAGAATTCGCACTCCGGACCTACATTGAATATGTCATATCCCATGTCATTAGCTTTTTTCAATGCTCTCTTGAGTACATACCTCGGATCACCCTCAAAAGGAGTTCCATTTGGATTATATACGTCACATATCAACCTGGCAACTTTACCTGCCTGAGGCCTCCAAGGAATAATCACAAAAGTATCCGGATCAGGTCGGAGATACATATCCGATTCTTCTATCCTTACGAACCCCTCTATCGAAGACCCATCAAACATGCACTTATTGTCAAGAGCCTTTTCAAGCTGTTCTGCTGTAATTGCAACATTCTTTAGCATTCCAAAAATATCAGTAAATTGTAAACGAATAAATTTGACATCCTGCTCCTTTACAATCCTCAAAATATCTTCCTTATTATACTTTGGCATTATATACTCTCCTTTCATACGATCGAAATACAAACTCAAATAGAAATAACTTACAAATCACCGCTTTATTATACCTCATTATAACACTATAAAACAGATTGGTTAGTATAGGTACAAAACTTTAATTAGCAGTCCATTTATCTTATCACTCGTTTTGCAATTTAAAGCTTTCAAAATTGCATTTTCTTTATCCTATGTGGCACGAAAGTAACAAAAAAGACGTACACGTAAGCTTATAACTCTTCATCGAGTACGTCCTGACATTTCTCCTCTATGCCCACACGGCATCTTAGGTAAATCTTTCAGAAATCAAACCACAATTTTTCAAAAGGCAATTTGATTTGATGTTTAAATTATAGCACAAAGACTTGTTTGATTTCAATAGTTTTTTTATAATTTTATATTATTTTTGCAATTTCATTTATTCGAACTTGCATTTTTATGTGTGTTATTCTCTTTTTGTCTATTTTTCATTTCTTAACAATCACTTGAATTATTTATTTTGTGCAGCAAACTTTAATCTTTAATCACTGTATCACTTAGTAATTGTTTATAGCATAAATATATTTTACACTAAATTCCGCACTTTCCAAAGTCCAGAATTTGCTTTTTAGATGCAAAAGAGCTGTTACACTAATTTCTTAGTGCAACAGCCCCATCATGAGAATAGCATCAATTCTTATTTTTTAGTATTTCTACTTTTTGTTTTATATCATCATATCTAATCACATTTTTGTCAAAAACATTTTTGAAACCATTATCATTGTCTTCTTCAAAAGCTCCTTTGGAAAAACTAATTATTGCATATGTAAAAGGTTAGCAAACCCTATTGTATTGTTTAAAGCACCGATAAGTACAATAGTTACTACGATTGATGCAGAGAAAATGACTATTAATTTATTATTGAGTTTCATTGAAATCCTCATTGCTTTTCGTTAATGCTTTATTTGTTAGTTTATTCTTGCTATTGAGGCCTTATACCCAGTAATGTCACGAATTAGTGAAGTTGTAAAATTCATGAACCAAGAGGTTATATTTTAATACTATTAGAGAGTCTGCTATCTAACTTATAATAGCGACTCTCAATTTCACAATTTATACAGCTTTTTCAAGTTTCTCCAAATCACTAATATCCAATGCTCTAGTATGTATAGTATGCACCCACTCTTTTTTGTCCTTATCAATATATCCCTGAACTATTATAGGCAACCATGTAAGACTGTATATAGGGAATATAATGTAGTAACCAAGAATTTTCAACGACATCTTGCCTTCCATAATTATAAATATGACCCCATAATATGTTAGAATCAATAGTGTTATTGCCGATAACACACTATTTAAAGTGAACATTTCAGAATAATTAGCAAAGAGCACAAATCTTATGACATTTGCCACTAATGCAATCCCACTTATAACCATTATCAAAGGATACACTACATAAAGTGCACAATCAAACGCAACCCAATCTCTTTTTCTAATTACTCTAATCATAAGATCCTTAAAATATCTGCATGCACAATCCGCTTGACCCTGCATCCATCGTTTTCTCTGCTTCCAAGACTGAGCCATTGTAAGGGGCTTTTCATCATAAACAATTGCCTCGTGAGCCCAATATGCTTTCTTTCCTTGAAGTATTAGTTTGATAGTAAATTCTAAATCTTCTGTCAAACATGTGGCACCCCAACCTATCTCCTTTAGAACCTCCGTGGCTACAACAAACCCTGTTCCACCAATCGCAGCACTAAGCCCTAAATAATAACGAGCAAGTTGGAAAAGTCTATTATTCATCCAATATGTTATACTATAGCTTGCTGACACTAGAGAATCCATTGGATTTTTACTGTCAAGGTAACCTTGAATAACCTGATGCCCCATACATAGATGTTTGTTCATTTCCTTAAGAAAATTCAACGAAACCAAGTTATCTGCATCAAATACACATATCGCATCATATTTTTTTTCCATCTTAAAAATTTTAGCAAACATCCATTCAAGAGCAAAACCTTTACCTCTTTTGTGGTCGTCAAACCTTTCAAATGCTTGCGCTCCGGTCTCCCTAGCTATTTTAGCGGTATTGTCGCTGCAATTATCTGCAATTACAAAAACATCATACATATCTTTAGGGTAATCTACACTATTTAAATTCCTCACTATACTACCAATAACCTGCTCCTCATTATGAGCAGCTACAATCATAGCAAATTTTTTCATTGGTTTATAGTCGTCAGAACTTTTTTCTTTTCTTTTAATCCACCCAAACATTGATATTACAAAATGATATGTGGCAATGGGAAATAAAGCAATCTGTACTATGTAGACAAAAATCTTTAGTACTGATTCAATTGATATAAAATCGTTATTCAAAAACATTTATACTCTCCTTTTGTGAAATAAATAACACGTAAATTAATACACAATTACATAAGTTACTCTACACGTCAATAATAATCAAGCTGAATTGTAATTGAATTTAAACTTTTGCGGGCTGTTTAAGCAAAAGACTTGAATATTTTGCCTCCATCTTTACTCTTTTGCTAAATTTCACCATAGTCAGAATATATTTTACATAAAAATTCTGGAAACATTAGAAATTCATTGCGTTTCGGTCAGTTAAATTTGCGCACCGCAAATGGAGATGTTTTCAAATTTAATGGAAAGTTTATTTTTTGTTCATTATTTTGTAATAATTTCACCAATTATTTCCCGTAGAGCATTAATCCAATTTGTATGCTATAAATCCGTAATCGATATTTGCTCCCGTTTCTTCCTTTATTCTTTTTGCAGCCCTTAGTATGCGTTCCTTTCCAATTTGGCAGATATCACTGTATCCAGCTTTATATGCCCTAGAATCGCTCGGTATGGGTTCCGGTTTTTGTACCATTATATATTTTCGTCTGCCCTCATCCGATGCATTTAATTCCATGACGGCATGAGCTGTTGTTGCAGAACCGGAAAAAAAGTCAAGAACTACAGCTTCTTTGTCATCCTTTATAACCATATTTAGTATTTTCTTAATTAAAGACAGAGGTTTAGGATAGTCAAAACACCTTCCCATCCCCAAAAGTTCCATTTCCTTAACGGCATTCTCATTTGTGCCTACACCGCTATTTCTATTCAACTCAACATCCAGTAAATTGGTCGGAGGTTTAAAACGTTCTTCACTGTCAGCCCGCTGGAACCGGATTAAAAATTTTGACGACTTTACAATAAAATATGTGCCCTTTTGGATTTCCTTGAGCATAAAATCCTTTGTCCACTTAAATTCACCTTTTAAAAATACTTCCTCTTTATTTGTACCCTCTTTGATTTCAAAATCGTTAAGAAGCTCAACTCTACTATATCGTCCGGCAGTAAAGCGCCCGTCCTTTAAAAAAGTAAACTGTATTGTTCCTTTAGGAAAACTCAATACTCTCACTGGATTACCGGTATTTAAAAGAGGAGCATCACCATTATCGAGTTTTGTTCCGTAATATTTCATACCGCTCAATTTTTTTTCATAGCAAAGCACATACTCTGCTGTCTTTCTGCTTTTAATAGATAATGACGGAGGTGTGGAAGTTTTTGTCCAAATGAAGGTCTCAACATAATTTGATTCCCCAAATATTTCATTCATCATTATCTGCAAATTATAAAGCTCATTGTTGTCAATGCTTACAAATATCACTCCATCATCTTGAAGTAAATTCCTAGCAAGTTTCAGTCTTGAATACATCATAGTAAGCCAGTTGCTGTGAAACCTTCCGTCAAACTCATTATCCGACGATGAATTCTGTCCCGTTTTTTCAAGATAACGATTTGCACCCATACTAAAATCGTCCTTATATATGAAAGCTTTCCCCGTATTGTAAGGTGGGTCTATATAAATGCACTTAACCTTATCTATATAAGATTTCTGTAGTATTTTAAGTACCTCGAGATTATCTCCCTCTATATATAAATTCTCTGTACTATCCCAATGTGCACTTTGCTCTTTTACTGGCTTTAAAACTTTAGATGTCGGAGTGTTTGCAAGAAAAATCGCTTCCTTTTTTCCAGGCCAAGAAAGTTGATATCTATCATAATCTTCATTCACACTCTGACCTTCCAACTCTTGTCTCAGCAAATCAAAATCTATTGACTTTATTAGCTTCCCGTTTTCATCTTTTGCCTCTATAATAACATTAGGAAATAGCTGACCGACTTTTTCAATATTTGTCTTATAAAGACCATCCAACTCTGTTGAAACTCTTTCCATAATTTCCTCCCGATATTCTAACCATTTCTAAAATAAACAAAGGCTATTGATATAATATTAAAATCAATAACCCCATCAACCTTCAGTTAATTATTCAAAATATTTATTATTGTGCTTTCTTTTTAAACAACACAAAACTCTTCAGCTTCTCTTTGTCGGTAACCGCAATATAAACTTCGGCAATCAGCAACACTATTATACAAAGAATCAGTACAAGAATTATTAAAGGATATTGCCCTCCAAACCCGCTTTTAGAAGTATGTTTGATCAATATGCCAATATATGCCCATATTACGACAATGCCATAGCCTAAATTCTGATTTTTGAACATCGTAAGTCCAGCAATGACAAGTCCAACAATCAAAACTGCTATAGTCAATATCCAATTATAGCCGTTCCCACCTAAACTAACAAAAAACGCAGTAGCATTTGCAATGGTTGCTACGGTAATCCAGCCGAAATAAACGCTGAAGGGAATCCTTATAAAAATCTTCTCCCTAGTTGAAAGTTCTGCCTTTGCGGTATTTAAATTAATTAAAATGAGGCAGACAAGTATAACTGCCATTAACACTAAGGATATTCCAATTGACTTATAGTGCCATACAAACATCCAGCCCGTATTTGCCATGGATGATATGGTAAAGAGTACTCCTATCTTTTCTATTAATTCTTTACTAAATGAACTGTCTTTATTACATAGGAAACCAAATTGATATAATATGTAGCCTGCCAGCAAAACATAGATAACTCCCCAAACTGAAAAAGTCAACGGTGCAGGGGCAAAAAGATTTGGGTATGAATCCGAAACTTCTCCTGTTGTCAGACCGTTAAACGGTATAATATTTGCAAGGGCATTAACAACAATCATAACAATGAACGTAACCGTTGTATGAACCTTAGTAAAAGTACCTACGGTTGAATCTCCCATTAGTAGCACTCCTTTATGATTTTATATAAGTCTTATAAACTTTTACAGGCATACTTTCCCCATATATAACTCTTCAAATCAACTTATTGAATTTATAGTATCACAATATAGTTTTTTCAACAATATAGTTTTTATTTTGAATTTAAAATTAGTGTTTTTACTTTAAGAAAAATCAGAACTTCAAGATATCGAACTCATACTTCGCCTATTTCACTCCGTTCGAAAGAGGCGGAGTATGAGTTCAATAAAAAGATATACTTGCCCTTTAGAAAAATTTTTCACCTAATACTTTTGCGGGTCATATAATCGCATATTACGGCTAAATTGATTATCATTAGCTTTATTAACCTTAACCACTTTAGTGTTTTTGTTACCTTCTCCATTCAAGTTACCATTTTCAATTGTTTGCGTAACTCTTGAATCTGATGAAACCTTGTTTTGAACAGCTTCTATATTATGGCGAGTACCACAACCGTTTAATAGACTTAGTATAATAAAAATGGATGCTATAATACAGCACAGTTTTTTCATTTAACTTCCCCCTTGTTTTGTAAAATAAGTTAAATCATTAGACGATAGTATTTGTTTTTTTGTTCCATATTGGAAAGTATAATTTTAATAGATTGACGTATACTCAATTTTCTGAGATATTTATATAAAGTAAATTAGTATCGGAGGAATAAGCGTGCAATTTGAAAATGCTACTATAATAAAAAAAGCAAATATTTATTTTGATGGTAAGGTTACAAGCAGAACTATCTTGCTTAAAGACGGAGAAATGAAAACTTTAGGGATCATGTTGCCCGGAGAATACGAATTCAATACAACAGATGCTGAAATCATGGAAGTTCTCAGCGGCTCTATGAATGTACTTTTACCGGGCGCCTCAGACTACCAGATATTTAAGACAGGAGATATGTTTGAAGTACCTGAAAACTCAAGTTTTAAGCTTATCATCAATGAAGTTACCGATTATTGTTGTTCTTATGAAAATGACCTTTAAAAATTTCCGTTATGTGAGTTCGGAGGCATTAACCATCTTGACTCTGAGAACTAAAAAGAAGAAATTTACCGCAGCGAAATTTACTACTTTGATTGTAGCTTCCGCTGCGGTTTGTATTACTAGTGTTTGATATTATATTATAAGATATAGCAATTACAGCATTATCTCCAATCTTATCAGCCTTCCGAGTATATTTACATCTTTTCTGTAAGCAGTATCCGTCACAAGGCTGCCCTTATTGCTGATAAGCAAAAGTCTTCCACCTTCAATATTTTTTATCTGTCGGACAGTTTTTTTACCCTTATAATCTACAAAGAACAACCCATCTTTATCCATTTCATGTGTATTGTGAACTAACACACGATCTCCGTTCAAAATCCTAAAGCCTGCCATATCATTGTCTTCAATGATAAGATAGAACACTTTATCCTTTGCAAAGCCTTCAACTTTATTGTTTATTATGGGCAACTGCTTCAATTCTGCCTGTCTTTCCATCTTGTAGTTATAAACCGGCACTGTCATAAGAACTCCTGCAAGCGCATCATTCCAGATAGCCTGTACAGGTTTTTCAACAACTTTAACTACATTCTTTTGCGGTTCCGGCCTATATGCCGTCTCTTCAGCCTCATAAATATCGAGTTTCCCTACTTCTCCGCGCAGTGCTTTAGAGAATTTCTTTATCAAATCCTCATTTAGTATTCTTCTTCCTGCCTCCACATCTATTATAAAGCTTTCAGAAACACCCATAATTTTACCAAGCTGTTTTTGTGTAATTCCAAGGTCCTTTCTCAACTTACTTATCTCTAAGCCCATTCTATTACTCATATACAACCCTCCACATATATTTATGTCAATTTTTAATGTACTAAATTACCACATTTCCAAAACAAAATTTTAAAGTCCATTTAAGCCAATAAATTCGTCTTACAAAAAAATCTAATACCTTAAATCAAATTATATATTATTATATCTTTCAAACGTAGATTTCACAATAACAATATGTTTCATTAAAAAGCCATCATAAGTCCACTGTATATAATCCCTTTATTATGATAAAATTAAAGGAAAATATATGTACGAGGTGTAAAACATGCAAAAATACATAAATTGGGGAATTATCGGTTGCGGAGGAATAGCAAGGGAATTTGCCGACGCATTAAAAGCTGTTCCGGGAGCTAGATTAATAGCTGCTGCATCAAATTCAGGAAAAGCAAAACAATTTAAGGAGGAGTTTAGTCTCCCTTATTATTATGATAATTATGAAGGATTAGTTAAAAATCAAGAAATAGATGTTGTTTATATTGCAACAACTCACAATTTTCACTATGAAAATGCACTGCTTTGCCTAAACAACAACAAACATGTCCTCTGTGAAAAGCCAGTTACCCTTAACGCACACCAAGCTGCCCACCTTATTGAAACAGCCAAATCAAAAAAGTTATTTTTTATGGAAGCTATGTGGACCAGATTTGCCCCTGCTGTAAGAAAACTAATTGATTTGATAAAAGACGATACAATAGGAGAAGTGAAAACCCTAAAAGGTGATTTTTGCATTGATATTCCCTTTGACACTAAAAGCAGATACTATAATATTGAATTAGCAGGTGGAGCCCTTTTAGACGTAGGAATTTACCCTATAACCTTTGCATGTATGATACTTAGAAAATATCCAATAGATATTATTGGCAGTTTAAATATAGGGAAAACAGGTGTAGATGAGGAATCCCACTACCTATTAAAATTCGATAAAGGCGAAACAGCATTACTGTCTTCCGCATGTACTTATTCAGCACCTATAGACTTTGAAATACACGGAACAAAAGGACAAATTTTAGTCCCAAACTTCTATTTCCCTAAGAAGCTAATATTAAAATTATGCGGTAAAAAGGAGGAAATTATAAACGTCCCCTATGAATCAACGGGTAAAAATTACGAAGCGATAGAAGTAATGGAATGCCTTCATCAAAACAAGACCGAAAGTATGAAGCAAACGTTTCACGACACTCTTAAGATAATGGAAATCATGGATTACCTAAGGGGTGATAAACTAAAGCATCCCGGAGAAAGTAGCAATTTGTAAGATGCTTTTAAAACTTTGTAGAAGTAACTTTCTCCTTTTACTATACCAACACAGTCTGCTTAACATTAAGAACACTTAGAAACGCTTGCACTGCGCATGGGTCAAATTGTGTACCTGAATTGTTTTTTAGTTCTTCTACGACCTCGTTTATTTTCATGCCCTTTCTATAAGGTCTATCCGACAACATTGCATCAAAAGAATCCGCCACACATAAGATTCTAGCCTCAAGTGGAATATTTTTTCCTTTAATACCACTCGGATAGCCTTTCCCGTCAAACCTTTCATGATGGTATTTAATTGAATCAATCAAGTGTTCAATTCCAGATAACGGTTCAAGTATGTCCACGCTATAATCCGGATGCTTGTGCAGTAAATATCTGTCATCAGCTGTTAGTGGACCGCTCTTGTTCAATACCGATTCAGGAATCTCTACCTTGCCGATATCATGAAGCAAAGCCGCTATTTTAATCAATCTTATTCTCTTATCACTAAGTCTCATAGCTTTTGCAATCATTACAGCATAGTCCATCACACGCTCCGAGTGCCCTAATGTGTATTTGTCTTTTGCTGATACCGTACCTAGAAGTGCCCTTAAACCACCAAATAGTTTTTCGTCAGAATCAAAGAAATATTTTATATCTTCAAACACATCTCTATATAACTGAACATTATTTCTGCCCATGTTTTTTGCCTGGTAAAGTGCGCTATCCGCTTGCATAATCAATTCATCCTTTGTTTTAGCAAGTTCAGGATATATGGAATAGCCCGCTGATATGGTAACTTTATCTAGCAAGTCAAAAACTTCATCAATTTCCACCATATTATCAAATGCTTTTCTTATTTGCTCAATTACCGATAATATTCTCTCTGAATTTGCTTCCGGTAAAAGAATAGCAAATTCATCTCCCCCATACCTGCAGACTACATCTTGTTCACCTGTTTTAGAGAGGAACAGGTTTGAGGATTTAGATAGCAACAAATCTCCTGCTTTATGCCCATAATTGTCATTATACTTTTTAAAGTTATCTAAATCAATCATTAGCATCCCTAAAGTGCTATTGGTTTCGTCAGCTTTTTTTATTTCGTCTTCAAGTCTTGTTTGAAAATACCTATGATTATATAATCCTGTCACACCATCTATATTTGCAAGGAACTCCAACCTTTTTATGTTCTTCCTTGCCTGCTCAAAAATATAGGCAACCATAATACACGCAACTATTACTGCAATTCTTGTAGCCGATAGGCAATACAGTAAACCTGTAGTTTTATCCGTAATATAAAGAAGATTCTCAAAGTTTTTATTAAACGCTTGTACATCAAACATTGAACTTACATCCACTATGTTTGAATAATCATTTAACTGTTTTGTCATTATTGATATTCCATTTGTCAATTGTTGTGCATTATTAACCACCTCTATTGACATTACCCTTGCCATATACATCATTTTTACAGTTGCAATAGCATTTGTTGGTACACATAGCAAAACCCCCAAATATCCATACCTGTAACAAAAAAAAATCGACAGACCTATTTCAAAAATCCCTGCAAAAGCCCTAGCACTTATAATAAGTGTCCCAGATGCCTGCAAGACTTCAACAATAAGATATATAAATGCAAGAATAATGAAAAACGGAGTTGTTCTGTCCTTTACTATACCCCAAAAATTAGAATATGAAATAGATTCTCTTTTTAAACTGTTAATTCCCATATTCACTTTAATATTCATATCATTCATCGCAAGTATCCTTTTCTTTTTTGACTTAATATATCCTCTTAATTGTTACACATAAATTCATTCCAAAATATCCTAAACGGTAGGAAATATAAATAGAAAGCCCAAAAAAACTTTTGCTGCTTGCATCAAAACAATACAAAAAAACAACTAAAACCAAAACAGAAAATCTCAATGATAGTCTCTCTTTTAGCACAGTTAATAACTCTGAGAGCAAACTGCTTCATACCGAAAATCATTATCCTTGCTAATAACTGCATTTACAATGCTAAGAAACATATAGAACAATTTTATTCAGATTTTATTTACAGTAAGTATATCATACACTAAAATAAGGATAAATAAAAGTGTTATTTTTACAGTTTAGGTGATTTCAAAAAAACTTTATAACAAATATTGCTACAGATATTTACAAAACTGAGAATTTACCATAAAATAGTCATAGAAGCTTGAATTTGAGAATTTTACTATCTTATAGGGAGATAATTATGAACTATAATTTATTTTATTTTATATTACCATCGATATCTGTTGTTTTTTCGATGTCAATGATATTATTTTCATTTATCCGAGGTAAAAAAAGTGCAACTTTATATTCATTTATTTTTTGCCATGTAATTATGACAATATGGACAGTTGGTCAGATACTCGAAAATGTCAGCACCAGCGAAAATCAGAAATGGGTTTCAACAATAATAAAATACTCTGCGATCACATATATGAGTGCCTCATGGTTTATATTTTCATTGCTGTATACTAATAGAATTAAAAATTTTCGAAAAACATGCGCTGTTGTATTTTTGTTCCCTGCACTTTTTAACCTTGCAGTATTAACTAATAGATATCATTATTTATTCTTTTCCGATTATTCGATGGAGTCAAAAACCTATGGCATTCTTTTCTGGGTACACACCTTAATTTCTTATTCCTATCTTATTATTTCAATAGTTATTCTATTGATTACGAGGTTTAAATGTATTGAAAAATATAGAATTCAATATGTATTTTTAGCCGTATCCATTTTCATTCCTACAGCTTTAAATTTACTTTATATATCAAAGATTATCAGACCAGGCACTGACTTTACGCCTATAGGTTTTGTTTTCTCATCGTTTATATTCTTTGTTGCTGTATTCAAATATCGTTTTTTAAATATTTTGCCTGTTGCAATTACGAATATTCTCGATGCAATTCCACAAATAATCATAGCTTTAGACACTAATAATGAGATTAGCTATGCTAACAAGGCATTTCACACATTTTTGCCCAAATATAAACCTTCTGTACAAAATAATATTATTGTTTTTAAGGAGTATTTTAGAAAAAAAGTTTATATAGACAAAAAAAATCTGTTGGTTATGGATCGAATAGCATCATCAGGAGATAATCCCTTCACTGAGGAATTAGAGTTTAAATGGCCAAATTTAAATAGAACTATAATCTTTCAGGTTAACGCTATCCCTATACATGAAAAAGGGACTTTTATAGGTAAAGTTATAATATTTAGTGATGTAACGGAATATAAACATTTAATTAAAGAAAATATCCAAAAAAACGAATCCTTATCACTGATGGCTCAAAAATTATTAGAGGCAAATCTTTTCCGCAGTGAAGCTTCTCCTGTTAGCGAGAAATCTCTAAATTCCATTAATGATAAAAACAGTCAAAAGCTTTGCAGTACCTCAGAAAACATATCCAAGTGGTAAATAGTCTAAATCGTAACGAAATATCCTGTTAAATTTCAGCAAATTTACCGCAAAGATTCATTTCGGTACCGAAATAAATCTTTGCGGTAAATTTACGGTATATTGCGCGATTTTTTCGGTGACCACTTACCAATAATGTGATATAGTACATCTATAAATAAACAAACAACTTTTTTTGGAGTGATTTTATGAATAAAATACGAAGTATTCTCACAATTTTAATCTCTTCCTTAATAATATTTGTATCTACATCCTGTTCTAAAAACGAGGTTATAGTATACGATAGTAATACCGAAATAAAACATGGCATTGAATCTTATATTAATAAAGATGACACAACAAGGGTTAATATTCAACTAATAAACAAACGAAATATTGATAATATAAAGATTGTCTCCTTTTCTACAAATTCTACGGATTTTGGATATGCAATTTTAGAAAATAAAGACAACGCTAAGTATACAATTCAATCAATACTTTTTTGCACAAATGCTATTAATCATACAGTTTTTAAAACTCATAAAGGCAAGTATCTTTTAGATACTCTGAGCAAATATAACATAAACGTTAAATTGATTGAAGCAGAAACCAACTATATTTTTTAAAGTTTAAGTTTATACTAGAAATGCCTAAGTTATAAAGAGTTTTGCAATAACCCTAATCGATACTTTCCTCCTATAATAACCAAAGACCTAGAGTTCCTATTTAGAAACTTTAGGTCTTTGCACTTTACTCTCTATAATTCTTAATATAATTTACGGTATATTTACAGTTTCATAAAGCGTTTTGCGATAAATCTTACCGGTTTATACAAAAAGCCTTCGAAACTTTTTGAAACTTTAGTCAATTCATCTCTTATCTTAATATTTTGAGGGCAATGTGATTCGCATTTCCCGCACTTCGTACATAGTGAGGCATTGTGTGTTTGAGCTTTTAGGCTGGTTTGAGCAATATAATTAAATAAAGCCCGCATTTTACCTTCTATCTCAATATCATTGTAACAGGCAAAGCAAGTTGGAATATCAACACCCATAGGGCACGGCATACAGTAATTGCATCCTGTACAAGGGACTTTTATTTTATCAAGTAATATCTTACGTACGTTTTCAAAAAGCTTAAAATCTTGTTCTGTAAAAGAATTTGCTTCCGCCCCAGCTGCAATCCTAATATTTTCTTCTACCATTTCATAGGAATTCATCCCGGACAAGACAACTGTAATTTCAGGATGATTCCACAGCCACCTAAATGCCCACTCTGCAGGCGAGCGTTTTACATGAGCTCTATCCCACACATTATAAACTTCCTTCGGTAAGTTTGTAACCAGCTTACCACCTCTTAGCGGTTCCATAACCATAATAGGCAGTCCTTTAGAAGCAGCATATTGCATGCCACTTTTTCCGGCTTGATTGTTTTCGTCTAGATAGTTGTACTGAATCATACAAAAATCCCAATCATGCGCATCAACTATTTTTATAAATTCTTCCCTACCACCATGATATGAAAAACCTATATTAGTTATTTGGCCTTTTTGTTTCTTCTCTTCTATCCACTTAAGTATACCAAGTTTCACTAGTCTATCCCATATGTTAACATCTGTCAGCATATGCACTAAGTAATAGTCTATATAACCGGTTTGCAGCCTTTCTAACTCCGCATTAAATATTTTATCCATATCCTCATATTTCTTTATCAAATAGGGGGGCATTTTTGTAGCTATTTTTACACGCTCACGGTAACCTTTTGACAAAACGTTTCCTAATGTCGATTCACTGTTTGGATATATATATGCAGTATCAAAATAATTGACACCACTTTCTATTGCATAAATAATTTGCTTTTCCACTTCCTCTTTGTCTTTTGAAAAACGCATACATCCAAAACCTAATACCGACAATTTATCATTGTTTTTCTTATTTACCCTATATTTCATCTACTTGCACCACCTTTTAAATATTGAGCTGTAGAATTATAATCATATTTTACATATTGTAAAGCCAGTTTCATTATACTACACTAGTTAAAAAAACAGAACTATAAGGCTATTACAATAACTTTACAATTTTGCCTTCAAAAAATAAAGGGAATCGTAAATATAAATTTACGTTCCCTTTAGAATTAAAACCTATTTTATTATATAATTCACTATCTATACTTTTGAACAATTACTTAATGTATTCATCATACCATTCACTAATTGTTTGAACATCAAGCTTACCTTGTTGTACATAGTTGTCCACATAATCTACGATTTCTGCAAAGGATTCTGTGGATATTGCATAAACCTCTATTGGATAATCCTCAACTTGATGTAGCATAAACATTATTGATGAACCTGTCTCAACCGCTCTATCGATTTCACTCTTTATCCAATCCATAGATAAGTCTTTACCTACAGGTATACATTTAAGTTTGTACATGTTCTCAACAGGTACAGGCTGTATTCCTGTAAGTGTTGTCCTTGCAGACTTAATTCCGAGATCTCTTATTACCGTAATGAGGGATTCATCAAAGCTTCCCTGAGGATAACATACATGGTGGGCTGCTCTTGTCCATCCGTTTGACAGCAACCAGTCCTGACAGAATAAATACTCTGCTCTCTTCTCATCATCTGTTAAAACAGTTATGTCATCAAAATGGCTCTTTGTATGGTTACCGATATCCCACCCCTGACTGTACATATAATTCAATTCCTCAGGATACATATACTCACGTTCACCACTTGTTGCAAGTGCATGAGTAGCCCACAAAGTACCTTTAAATCCTTTTGCATCCATTAATGGTTTTGCTTCAGTCAATACATCATACCATGCATCATCGAATGTAAATAGAAGTTTTGATTTTCCTGCAACGTTATATGCAATTTTATCAAGGTAAACCGATGGCTTGAATCCATCCTTTGCATAAACAGTTATTTTTATACTCTTAATATTTTTCCAATCTGCTTTTCCTACCGAAGTAAAATCACTGCTTCTTCTTACAATCTTATTCCAACCACTGTATAACTCATACGAACCAATGAAATTTGCAAAATAACTTGAATAATATACGTCATCGGTATACATAGTCACACTTAACATTGAAATTTCTGCTGTCTTCGGAACATATACATTAAATTCTATGTTTTCCATAGTGGACAAATCATAGTCAGTTGCATAGTGTTTTTGTAAAAAGAAATTAAATCCACCCTCAGGAACTTGTGAAGTCAATTTCACAGAACCACTACCGGATACACTACGAGTGCTGATTTGAGCAGTTGATCTTCTAAAATCATAGGAAGAATCAATAGCATCAAACTCTTCTAAAACCGTACCTGCAGAAGTTTGCATTGAAGTTCCGGTCGTCGGTACATAAGACTCTATCATTGTAGGTTCAGGTGTAGGCACAATTGTAGGTGTTGGAGATGGAGTCACAATAGGTTCAGGCTCGAGTCCCATATACTCACTGTACCATTCACTAATTGTAACAACATCAATTAACCCTTGACTGCTCTTACTGTTTACATATTCAACTAATTCTCTAAAATGCTGAGTTGATAATTCAAATCCAGAAGCAGGATTGTTTTCAACCTTATAGGTATTTAGAATTATTGTTGAACCTGTAGCAATCGCTCTGTCAATTTCTTGTTTAATAAACCCAATATCTATATCCTCACCAATGGATATGCTTTTCAAGCTGTATATGTCTTCAACAGGAGTTGCTTGAATTCCATAACTCGTGTGTCTAGCAGTTTTTGCTCCCATTGACTTTACTATTTCTTTAATTTCGCTGTCATAGAAACCAGAAGGATAAGTAACATTGTATGCTCCTCTAGTCCAGCCATTACTTAATAACCATTCTTGCGCATTAAGGTACTCACTGGTTTTAGTTTCAGTAGTATGTCCTTCAATTTTCGAAGGGTGAGATTCGGTGTGATTTCCTATATCCCATCCTGAGGTGTATAGGTCATTCAAGTCATACTTGTCAAGGAATGCAGTATCCCCAACCTCAATAATGTTCTTTATAGGCATTACACTTGCTTCAAATCCCACTTCATCAAGTATTGGGAAAGCATTCTGCTTAATAGAATAATATCCATCTTCAAAGTTAAACATCAACTTAGGTATACCTTTAAGGTTATATGCTATTCTATCAACATTTACATATGCATCACTGGCATTTGTATATACAGAAATCCTCATACTTTTAATATCGCTCCAATTTGCACCCGAGCCGGATGCAGCAAAATCACTTTTTGCTCTTCTAATTTTATTCCAACCATTTGTGAGCGAATAATCTCCAATAAAGCTTGCAAAATAAGAATTATAGTAAACATTATCAGTAAAGAATGCAACTCCTATCGAACTGATCTTTGTAACATCTGGTATAAATACATTGATTTCAAAGTTTTCAAGGTCAGATAAATCACGGTTAAATGAATGCTGTTCAATTGTAAAGATATCTTCTCCGGACATACCTTGAGATGAAACTTTCAAAGATTCCTTCCCCGAAGTATAGTTTGCTTTATCTACCACAATATTGGCATTATGTAACAAACTCCAATCTGTTGTAGAATCCCCTTCTGAAAGAGTTATACCTTCAGATAAAAGCAGGTTAACAGCTGTCACAGTCGGTGTTGGGGTTGGGGTTGGTGTTGCTGTTGGTGTTGCTGTTGG
>JAEZUI010000224.1 GCA_023421115.1 Bacillota bacterium
GCTGTTATCTGTCCCGTGCATGCTGATTTTATCCAATCGGTCAATTTCTGTTGCCACGTTGTAAAAACTCTCAGCACGTAAAAAAAATCCATCAGATGGGAACGGTATGCTTCGAACCACCTTGATGCTATTGCAAAGGGACGAATGGGTTTCTCTAGTGGCAAAATAAATGTTTTTTGTTCCACCCTCAGCATTAAAACCACACTTAATCGCCAGTGCCTCCAGCATAGTTGATTTACCACTTCCATTTTCACCTACAAAAAAGGTAACCGGCTTTTTGAAGGAGTACTGTCGAAGGTGCCGTATAGCAGGAATATGGTAGAGATACTCATCCTCAAATTGGTCATGTATAGTAAAATTTTGTAAATATTGCTTTTTTAACATACTATATTACCCTCCGAACCTTCCAAATATGAAAGGATATAAATCTTAATTGAAAAAGCATTGCCTTAAATAAACGAGATATAGAGGTGACACAACATATCCTTAATATATAAGCGTAAAGTCTTTTACGCTTATATAAAGTGATGCTGATTTTTTTAAGGAATGAATTAGTTAAATATATTAAGCAAAATACTGAACTGACAATAATGGGTTATTTTGCCATTTTTTCTTTCAACAAATATATTTCTTTCTCATTCTCCGTTTCTTTATGAAGAAGAAAACGAATATTGTCACTTATAGCATTTAAATTTTGTCTGGTTTCAGTTCGAAACTCTGTCAATTCTGCAGTTTGGTCATATACTGCATCTAATTTTTTTTCTATTCGAGCTTGACCTTCTGCAAACTGCTCTTGGTTTTTAGTGAGCTGTTCTTGGCCTTTAGTGAGCTGTTCTTGGTTTTTAGTGAGCTGTTCTTGGTTTTTAGTGAGCTGCTCTTGGTTTTTAGTGAGCTGCTCTTGATTTTTTTCAAGATTGCTAACTTTATTATTGAGTTCCTTTAATTCTATAAGTATTTGATTTAAAACTTGTTCCATAATACCACCTCTTCCAAAATAACTAATACATAACTAAGTACTAAACAATATTATACTACATTTATCTTGTAAATAGTCAAGCTATTACTAATTTGATTATTTGTCTTTCACCCCAACAAACATGAATTTCGCCAGAAACCATTGATTTGTACATGTTGATAAAATAATAAGGTAAAAGTTATAAAATAGCTAAAAATACATACTAAGGAGAGTTTTTATGGACACAATAAATTGTATAACAATAGCTAAGAATGATCTTTATACTATTTCTATAGACAAGGGAAAGAATCGTGCGTATTTGACTCTAAGAGGTAAATGGGAAACCTTTTTAGGATTGGAAAACTATATTTCTGATATTAAGCTTGCTATCAAAGAATTAAAATCCAATTTTACTCTTCTGGTAAATCTTACTCAATATTCAGAGACGTCTTCTGAATTGTATAGTATCCATATAGATGTTTTAAAGCTTGCGGTTAATGCAGGGTTAAAAAGATGTGCTGAAGTTTTTGGCAACAATCCTCTAATAAAGGTGTTTTTTGAGTACTATGCAAAAGAATCGGGTGCAATTACAATGGAATTTACCGATATGCTTCAGGCTGAAAAGTGGCTTGATTTATATTATGAAGAAGAGCAATAAAAACTAGAATTTTTTGTAGCAAAGGAGCTTCCTTATGGGGATATTGAAGGTATGAAAAAACAGACTGATTTAGAAGAATTGGCATTGTTGGGGCTGTGTGACAGAATGGGTAGAACTGGGGCAGATCTTAGTGAAGAACAAAAAAATATCAATTTGTTTTTGGAAAGAGTGATTTCTAAGGTATAAGAAAGAAAACTGCTAAAAGTCGTCTTTTAGCAGTTTTTCAATAGTATTTACGTCTTTATGGACTTTTAGAGGGGTGACTGTCGGACCCTCAACTACATCGCCCTCATAAGTAAATCTTGAACCGTGGCAAGGGCAGTCCCAGGTTTTTTCTGCGCTGTTCCAGCTTAATTCACATCCCATATGTGTACATGTAGCGTCAACTATGTGTAAGGTTCCTTGTTCATCCCTGTAAGCGCCTGCTTTTTGTCCGTGTAATTCAATTACTTTTCCTTCGCCTGGCTTAATGTCTACATTTGAAGGAGTAGGAGAGATTTTGCCTCCTATCAGCTCTTTTGCGACATTTAAATTTTCGACAACAAAGTTTTTAGCAGAAGCGGTTATTGTTTGTCTCGAGGGGTTATAAACATCCTTCCAAGGGCTATCACCTTTTACAATCAAGTCGGTTAAGATCATAGCTGATGCAACGGAGTTTGTCATTCCCCATTTACCAAAGCCTGTGGCAATATACAAGTTTGGTGTTTTAGAGGTGAAATGCCCCACATAGGGCACATTATCTAAAGTCATACAGTCCTGGGTAGACCAACGGTAAGGGAGGTCTTCAACTGAGAAAACTGTATTTGTAAAGTCTTCTAGTGCTTTGTAGTGCAAAATGGTATCTTCACCCTGCCCGGTTTTGTGGTGATCACCTCCAACAATAATCAACTCACCATGTTCTGTCCTTTGGCTACGGAGTGAACGTGCAGGTTCTTCAACGCTTATATACATTCCTCCCGGATACTTTTCCTTTGCCTTGATGGCTAAAGCATAGGAACGTTCTACATATATTCTGCCAAAGTATAGCCCATGCTTATTATAGAACGGGTAGTGGGAAGCGATTATAACCTTTTCGGCGATTACTTTCTTTCCTTGCTTTGTAAATAAAGTATAATTGCCATTCTCTTCAATATCTACAACCCTGCTCTGTTCAAAAATTTGGATACCTCTATCTTTTAATTTTTGAGCAAGAGGCAGAAGAAACTTGAGAGGATGAAACTGGGCTTGATTGTCAAAACGTACTGCTGCTTTGATAGGAATGGAAAAAGGTATTTCCTCTACATAAGTTGCATTTATGCCTAAGGAGGATGCCGCTTTTACTTCGTCACTTATTTTGTTTACATACTTATCATCTTGAGTGAAGGCATAGGCAGACTGGGGAAAGTAATCACATTCAATATTGTTTTCGCATATTATCTTTTCAATGGTCCTAATTGCTGTCTCATTTGCATCAGCATACTGTTTGCCATATTCCTCACTCATTTGATTTATAATTTTGCTATAAATTAATTCATGCTGCGAAGTGATTTTTGCTGTAGTATGACCTGTAGTACCCTGTAAAATATGGTCTGCTTCTAAAACTACGGCATTAATTCCTTGCTTGCTAAGCATATAAGCAGTAGTAATACCAGCAATTCCACCGCCAACAATAGCTATGTCAACTTTTATATCTTCATTTAGAGACGGATAATCCGGTTGACTCGTCGAAGCCATCCAATAAGATTGAGGAGGCTTTTTAAAATTATTCTCTGTGTTTATATCCATATTATTTTTCTCCTAATTTAATAGTATAGGAATTTGCATTTTATAAGTTCGCCCGAAGGGTGCTAAGTTCAAGCATAAGTTTACTATATTTTTTACATATATAAGTGATAATTATACATAGTAATATTAAAAGAAAGTGGAATGATGTTAAATTAGTGGTATAGTTTGTTTTTTAATTGAGATATGCCAATAGGAATAATGTAATGTATATAGATAAGTGTGTTTCAAAAAATCTGATTTGATGGGCTTTATGCCTTAAATATTCTATAGGTTATTTATGGAGATGGCCTAAACTGTTGAATTTATAGCTTAAGGCTTGTAATTAAGGCTGATGTTGTGATATTGTAGTACTGTATTTGTAGTCTGAAATTTTCATTGAATAAGCTATTAAAATAATTGCTGTGCCTAAAGAGAAAAATATCTGAACGTTCGAAAATTAATTTATTTTATTTAGGTGGAGTTTTGATATGAATTACTACATAATTACGGGTGCTTCAAGAGGCTTAGGAAGAGCAATAGCAGAGAATTTATTATTAAAGGGCAACCATTTATTCTGTATTTCAAGAAGAGTAAATGAAGACATTGTTACTGAGGCAGGAATGAAAGATTGCGGAATTGATTATTTTGAATATGATTTTAACTTTTTGGAAGAAATGGATATGCTCGCTGAGACAATATTTGAAAGGATAAATTTTGGTAAAGCAAATTCCATTTGTTTAATTAATAATGCGGGTACTGTTAAACCTATTATGCCGGTAGGGAAATATCCAAGTTTCGAGATTATGAGTAATATAAATGTTAATTTGGTTGCACCAATGCTTTTAATATCTGAATTTATAAAACGAACAGAAGATGCCAATTGCGATAAAAAGATAGTGAACATATCTTCTGGGGCAGGTAAAAAGCCTTATTACGGATGGGGTTGCTACTGTAGTTCAAAAGCTGCAATGGACATGTTTACCGGTTGTGTCGGGGTAGAGCAAAAAAATGCTCCCAATCCTGTTAAGATAATTTCTTTTAATCCGGGGATTATGGATACGGATATGCAAGGCGATATAAGGCAGTCAAGTGTTGAGGATTTTGAAATGGTTGAAAAATTTATCGAGTATAAACAACAAGGTGCTTTGAAGACTCCAGACTATGTCGCAAAAAAACTTTTGGAATTGTTACATAATAATGAGATAAAGTCAGGAATGATATATGATATAAATGAACTTTAGTAAAAATAATAAAGAACTGTTAAAATGTACTTTGACAAAGACTTTAATATGATATAAAATATTAGAATTTAGTAGAAAATCTATTTAGGAGGATAAAGATGGCATATATATATAATGACGTATCTAGAACTTTTAGTGAATACTTACTCATACCAAATTTGACAACCGAAAGATGTGTACCGGATAAAGTTGATTTGAGTACTCCGGTTGTTAAATTCAAAAAAGGAGAAGAATGCGAGCTTAAGCTTAATGTACCTATCGCATCAGCAATTATGCAATCGGTATCTAATGATACACTAGGTATTGCATTAGCAAGATGTGGAGGAATTTCATTTATATACGGTTCACAGTCTATTGAGAGTCAGATTGAGATGGTTAAAAAAGTTAAGAAGTATAAGTCAGGGTTTGTTGTCAGTGATTCCAACTTAAGAGTTGATAATACCTTGAAAGATGTGCTTGATTTAAAGTCTAGAATGGGACATTCCACTATTGCTATTACTGAAGATGGTACTTCTAGAGGAAAACTTTTAGGGATTGTGACAAGCAGGGATTACAGGGTTAGCCGTGCTTCTTTAGATAACAAAGTTGGAGATTTTATGACTCCATTTTCAAAGCTTATCGTTGGAAGTTTAGGTATAACGTTAAGTGAAGCTAATGATATCATATGGGAGCATAAGTTGAATTGCCTTCCTATAGTTGATAAAGAGCAGAACCTTCATTATTTTGTATTTAGAAAAGACTATGATGATCATAAGCAGAATCCTTATGAGCTTCTAGATAAAAACAAGAGACTTGTGGTGGGTGCAGGTATAAATACCAGAGATTATACAGAAAGGGTTCCTGCTCTTGTAGAGGCAGGTGTTGATATACTTTGTATAGATTCCTCTGATGGATTTTCTGTATGGCAGAAAAATACCCTTGAGTATGTAAAGAATAATTTTAAGGGTATGAAAATAGGTGGCGGAAATGTAGTAGACAAGGAAGGTTTCCTATACCTTGCAGAAGCGGGTGCCGATTTTGTTAAAGTGGGAATCGGAGGCGGTTCCATATGTATCACAAGGGAACAAAAAGGTATTGGAAGAGGCCAGGCTACTGCTGTTATAGAAGTAGCAAAGGCTAGAGATGAATACTTTGAAAAGACAGGAGTATATATTCCAATTTGTTCAGATGGCGGAACAGTGCATGATTACCATCTTGTGCTTGCATTGGCTATGGGTGCAGACTTTGTTATGATGGGACGTTATTTTGCAAGGTTTGATGAAAGTCCTACAAAGAAAGTTAAACGTGGAAACAGCTATGTTAAAGAATACTGGGGTGAAGGTTCTAATAGGGCTAGAAACTGGCAAAGATACGATCTTGGAGAGAGCAACAGTCTTAAGTTTGAAGAGGGAGTAGACAGCTATGTTCCTTATGCCGGTAAATTGAAGGATAACCTAGAGGTTACATTAAGTAAAGTAAAGTCTACAATGTCAAGCTGCGGTTCAGCATCAATTTCCGAGCTTCAAAAAACAGCAAGAATCACATTGGTATCTTCCGTTAGTATCATGGAAGGTGGAGCCCATGACGTTATTTTAAAGGAGAATGAATACTAAGAAGTAACGAAAATATATGTGTTGTTTTTTGTTATTTTGTGAGGGGGCTTAATTATTAGCTGTTCGTAATATTAGTATCTGGGGGTCTTCTTTGTGAATAATGGTTTGATGTCCAAGGTTAAAGAATTGCTTGCAAAATACAAGAGGTTTATACGGTTTGCTATTGTAGGTGCTATAAATACTTTGGTGACTATTGGTGTGAATACTCTGTGTAATAATGTTTTTAATCTGCATTTACAAGTAAGTTGGGTAATTGGTACTGCAGCTGGTATAACTAACAGTTATATCATGAACACACTTTGGACTTTTGAAAGCAAAGGTGGAAGTAAGCAAAAGAATACTGCACAAATGATAAAGTTTGTTGTAGTAAATCTCGTATCGCTTGGAGCAACAACACTGGCATTGACCTATTTGGTTGAAAATAGGGGTGTTAATAAGAATATAGCGCAGTTCCCTATGATAGTAATATCTCAGCTTATTAATTACTCCGGATATAAGTTTTGGGTTTACAAAAAATAAGGTGAGCGATAGTTTGATTGAATTAAGCTTTAGTGTTTATAACATAGGTATAATAATATGGAAACTTTATCGCTAGTTGCATGGTTTTACCTGAAATATACAAGGAGGAAGTTACATGGATGAGCATAATATAAATGATATTGAAAAAAGTAATAATGAAGAGAATGAAGTCAGATATTCCAATTTTATTCAGGATATCATTAATGACGATATGAAAACCGACAGGATCGGAGACCGTGTACATACAAGATTTCCACCTGAACCAAACGGATACTTGCATATAGGACATGCAAAATCCATATGTTTGAATTTTGGAATAGCTGCTCAAAACAAAGGTTTGTGCAATTTGAGATTTGATGATACCAATCCTAGCAAGGAAGAGGATGAATATGTTGAGTCAATAAAAACCGATGTTAAATGGTTGGGATTTGATTGGGAAGACAGACTCTTCTACGCATCGGATTACTTTGAGCGTCTTTATCAATATGCGGTAAAGCTGATTGAAATGGGAAAAGCCTATGTTTGTGAACTCAGCGCCGATCAAATACGTGAATATAGGGGTACATTGAAGGAACCGGGTAAGGAGAGTCCTTACAGAAACAGACCGGTGGAAGAAAATCTGGATTTGTTTAATAAGATGAAAAACGGAGAATTTGAGGACGGTTCAAAGGTTCTTAGGGCAAAAATTGACATGGCATCTCCGAATTTAAATATGCGTGACCCTGTTATATATAGAATAATGAGAGCTACTCACCATAGGACAGGAGACAAATGGTGCATATATCCTATGTATGATTATGCACATCCGTTGTCCGATTCGATGGAGGGGATTACTCATTCAATATGTACACTTGAGTTTGAAGATCATAGACCATTATACAATTGGGTGTTAGAGACACTTGATGTCGAATGCAAGTCGAGACAGATTGAGTTTGCCCGACTAAACTTGAGCTATACGGTTATGAGTAAGAGAAAACTTCTTCAGTTGGTTAAAGAAGGTCATGTAAGAGGCTGGGATGATCCTAGAATGCCAACAATTTCAGGGCTTAGAAGACGTGGATATACTCCGGAGTCCATAAGAGATTTTTGTGCTCGTATAGGAGTTGCTAAGAACAATAGCATTGTTGATCTTGCATTACTCGAACACTGCATAAGAGAAGAACTTAATCTAAAAGCAACAAGAGTTATGGGTGTGTTACGTCCATTAAAAGTAGTTATAGACAATTATGAAGAGGGACTAGTAGAAGAGTTTGAAGTACCAAATAACCCGGAAGATCCCGAAGCTGGTACACGTAAAGTTCCGTTTTCAAAGATTGTTTATATAGACCAGGATGATTTTTGTGAGAATCCGCCAAAGAAATACTTCCGTTTAGCACCGGGCCAAGAAGTAAGACTTAAGAGTGCATATATTG
The DNA here is from genome assembly GCA_023421115.1 of Bacillota bacterium. GTDB lineage: Bacteria > Bacillota > Clostridia > Acetivibrionales > Acetivibrionaceae > Acetivibrio. The sequence continues at coordinate 8,121 of JAEZUI010000224.1, forward strand.
TTAAATGTGAAAGTCTTATCAAGGATGAAAAAACAGGACAGATTCTTGAAGTACACTGTTCATATGATCCCGGTTCAAGAGGAGGAAGTGCTCCTGACGGAAGAAAAGTAAAGGGAACTATTCATTGGGTATCGGCAGCTCATGCTGTTGATGCTGAAGTAAGATTATATGATAATTTGTTTGGTGATTCAAATCCTGGAGCTGACGAAAACATAGACTTCCTCGATCAACTTAATCCCGATTCTCTGGAAGTTCTAGCAAATTGTAAAATGGAACCAGGCCTTAAAAATGCAAAGCCCGGAGATATGTTCCAGTTCTTAAGGCTTGGTTATTTCTGTGTTGACAGTGAAGATTCAAAGCCCGAATCACCTGTATTTAATCGAACAGTATCACTAAAAGACAGCTGGGCAAAGATTTCCAATAAAGAATAAATTCTTTACATTAATAAAAGACTAGTGCACAACTAATTTTGCACTAGTCTTTTTATAAGAAAGGTACGATTAAAATATAAGTTCCTACTCTGGGATAAGGAAAAAACTTGATTTGATAACGTTTTCAAAATATGAGAATAGGAAGTTATTTTTTCGTTATCACTAAGTAAAGTAATCACCCCACAAAAAACTCATAACCCCTTTCCCAACTCTGTGTCTCCCCGGGTTCAATATCAACCCCAATAAAAACTTCAGGACTAATAACATGCCCCTTACCCCAAACAGCCACCTTTTGAATTACAAAATTACTAATTTCCCTTACACCAACTCCCGAAGGCTTGTGAATTAGCTCCCAGAAGTGATTTTCAACCGCTTTAAATCCTCCCGGAACAATATAAAAGTCACTTTGAGGCTGCTTATTCCAAGTTATTTCATTGCCCAAAACACTCAGAACATCCGGAGTTTCTTTAGACTCCGCAGAGTAAGGAAACTTAAGTACATAATCAGAACCTGTTGGATTATTGTCTATTGATATGAAATTATGACAGTACTCCTCCGTATGAATAGCTTTAGAACCTACATTTTTAAGAATGTATTTAATTATCATTCTGTTTTCATCCACACAAACTTTTTTAATCATATGCACCGCATAACCATTACACTCCACAGGTTCAACCTCGAAATTTACATAGTCGATGCCTGACTCTATTTTTACAGGGTAAGGAGTCACCTCATATTTATCAAAAAAGAAATAATCCGATTCATCAGGTCTTGTCAATAAACCGGTGCCTATTTTGTGAAATTTCTCTCCTGGTTTTGCCTCGTCATAACCTATGGGCGTATGTATTCCAAATTCGTTACAGAATCCAAATCCCCCTGAACCTTCACCGGGTATTGGAGATTCCGGTGCGCAAAATGTATGTGTACCGTCTAATACTACACTAGTTATAAAACCTGTCCAATCAAAGCGAGATCCGCTATATGATGTTCCAGGACGTGCAATTTCTATATCAAGTCGCTTTCCTGATATTTTTAATGTTTGTGTGTCATGAGACATATTTTATCCTCCTCTTATTCTATATAGACTATTTACAATGTTTGTAGTCTGTATAGTAATTTTATCACAAAAACAAATATATAAAAATAATAAATGGACTGATACATTTCAAAATGATAGAATAAAATAAAGGTAAAAATATTGCCACGAACTGTTGGAATTATAGAGAAAAAATGAGATAATATAGGAAGATAAAAATTTAGAAAAGACAGGGATTTATATGAGTTTTAAAAAGGGAGATATTGTTACTGTATCAAATAAGTTTGAAGAGTATATGGGAACCGCTTTGGTGCTTCATAGGGATGATGAAGAGGTTGACATAAAAATAATAGACGAACCGATTAACGTTGAAGATATACCGGAGGGAAGGATGTTGCTTGGGTATGAAAGCTATAACAGCATTTATGCCGTCTATTGTAATGTTGTAAGAAAGGCGGATGACTCCGGTGTGATTCAGCTTAAAATAAGTAAAACCTTTTCTGTAATAAACAGAAGGTTTTCAACTAGGTATCCCGCTTTTTTTAAAGTTAATATTTCTGATTTGCAGCTATTGCAACCTTTTGAAGGTGTTATAAGGAACATGAGTCTGAGGGGTTTTATGGTCAATACTCATGTAAATCTTGATGTAAATAATTTTGTCAAAATGAACATAAAACTTGACAGCCGCACGGTTAGCCTTAAGGCTAGGATAGCAAGAAAAAACGGACAAAACGGAAACTTTAATTATGGTTTATGTGCTGTGGATTTGGGGTATGATGAAAAGATTCTTATGAGATCAATTGTGACAGAACTTAAGGAAAAAAACAGAAAGATATCTGAAAGGATTATAAAAGGTTATATTGGAGATGAAGGGTAAAAAAAGGAGCTTTTAAGCTCCTTTTTAGATAATTTTTATTTTCAGCATTTTATGGAGTGTTGTTTAGGGTCAATAACAATTTCTCCTGCTTTTTGTAATGCAAGTTTTGATGCTACAGGTCCTATAATTGAGTATATAAAAGTTGAACACAGAATTACAGCACGTATCTGAGGTGCATACTTTGGTATAAGACTTTCCGCAACAACAATCAATCCAAGTGCTACACCAGCTTGTGGCATCAAGGTTGCACCAAGATATTTGCATATTTTTTCTTCCTGTTTTGTAAACTTTCCTCCAAGCCATGAACCTGCGATTTTCCCAATTACGCGCATAACAACATAAACAAGTCCGATAAGACCGATTTTTGGAAGTGCAGAAACATCAAAACCTGCACCGGAAATTGCAAAAAATATCATAAATATGGGAGGGGTAAAGGCTTCAGAAATTTTAATAACATCATCTGTTTTACTATAAATATTAACAAGCATTCCTCCTAAAGCCATACATGCCAATAGGGGAGAGCCGTGTATAACTTCAGCAAACCAGTAGGTGAATAAAACAAAAGCAATTGTAATACAAAGAACATTCGAGGGCTTTTTAAACCATCTAAAAACTACTTTCATAAGAATGCTTATTAAAGCACCAATAACAAGTGAAATAACTACTTCATACACCGGACTTAATATTGATAAAAATAAATTGGTGTTCATGGATGAGTCCAATAATTTCACTATAGTCACCGTAAATCCGAAGGCAATTAGTGCAACGGCATCATCTATAGCTACGACACTCATCAGCATTGAGGTAAGAGGACCCCTTGCTTTATACTGATTAATTACCATTATTGTTTGTGCCGGTGCTGTAGCTGCTGCAATTGCTCCAAGTAAAAGCGAAAGCTTAAGGTCAAACCCGAAAACAATAAGCGTTATAGTAACCAAAATAACTGCTCCAAACGCCTCAGCAATGGCAATAATAATTGGAGCTGTACCCACTTTCTTAAAGTAAGAAAGATTAAATTCACTTCCTATTGAAAAGGCTATAAACGCAAGTGCGATATCCGACACAACTTTAAAGCCATTTACCATGGAAGAAGGAACTAAATTGAGAAATGACGGACCTAAAAGCAAACCTGCGATAAGATAACCTGTTACATTTGGCATTTTAAAAAGCTTTGCTAGCCTACCGAATAAAATACTTAAAAAAATCATTAAAACTACTTCAATAATAATTTTACTATCCAATTTACATTATCCCCTTTGCAAAATCCACAGGAACACTAAAGACAACACCCGTATCTTTAGAGGAAAGATCACCTACTACCGATTCAATAACAGAGACGGCAGTATCTAATTGTGAATCCTGTATTACAGTTAAAATAATATTACTTTTTTCCCTTTCAGGCTTTAAAAACACTCTTAAAGAGCTCAAAAACGATATTTCATCGTCATCATGTTTACAGCTTAAAAGTCTCGCCATACCAATGCTGTCGATTACTGTCGCGCCTTTGATATCATTGTTTACAAAAGCAGTCAAGACATCATCGAGCTTTTCAACCCTGTTTAACACGAAAAATAACAATTTCATAGGCAACACCTCTTTATAATTAAGTACAAGCACTATAAGATTATAACATATCTAAGTAATGTTTTCATATTTATTTAATTTTTTGTACCATACGTTCATACTTTCAATTTGCCCCGATATATCGGTGTTGTTAATTAACGTGCCTCCATATTTATAGTTATTTTTGGAAAAGGTTATATTCATACCTGCAGACAAAGATCTTGCAATGGTGTATGCGGTTTTTATCCCCATATTGAGTAATCTTTTCTCCATGGTTTTAAGCAGATATAATGCAAAGCCATAGCCTCTAAAATCAGGATGTACTGCAAAATCCGTCATTTCAGCGTTAGAATATTTTTTGGCAAGTTCTATTGAGGATAATGCAACAAGATCTTTTCCATACCATATTCCAAAATATATTAAGTTTTCTTCCATTGTTTTTAAGACATAGTTCTCATCATGTATCGGAAAGGGATAACTCTTAAATACCGTCTTATACAACTTTGTCATGTCGCTAACATCATTTTTTATTGCCTCTCTTAGTGAAAATTCTTCCGATAAATCTCCACTGTTTGATAGGGGCCCTTTGCTTAGAGCAATATTGAGAATTTCAGTACATTTATTCATAAGTGGAGCGGTTTTTCTATTTAGATCAGGGTATTTACACATAAAGTTTGCGTCATTTTCTCCATTAAAGAAGTTTTCGATTACTGCTTCACTCTTATAATCGTTCCTCTCAAATATATCTTTACAAGTAAAAGGTATTTTGGCAATGATTTTACCATATCCGTTGTCTTTAGCAAGTTCATCAAGTTTTTTTATGATTTCGGGCAAATCGGCTAGATCAAGTGACATAACATATATTCTGTTGCTATTCCTACCGTGGTGTACCGTGGAATGCCCGATTTTTTCTATTATATCAAACATATTTTCTCCTTATTCCTCGAATTCTTCAGTCGGCGTGAGTGTTATTGTTTCATTATAATCTGCAAGCAGTCTGGCAATACCTACTGTCTTGTCTTCCTGAGCTTCATCTAATTTTAAATGCAAATTGCAAGTATCACATTTTAAGTCACAAGTCGTATGATGATAACAACTTGGTTCCTGGTAAGTTGTTATTACGCCTTCATAATTTCTCAAAATAACTTTATTGGTTGACCAGGATATAATGTAATTTGGCATAACAGGGATTTTACCGCCGCCACCGGGAGCATCAATGACATAAGTTGGAACAGCAAAGCCGCTGGTGTGTCCCCTTAGACTTTCCATTATTTCAATGCCTTTACCGACTGAAGTCCTAAAATGTTCAAGTCCTTCGGATAAATCACATTGGTATATATAGTATGGTCTGACTCTGTTTTGAACCAGCCTATGAACAAGACGTTTCATTATTCTAGGGCAGTCGTTTACGTCTGCCAAAAGAACCGACTGATTTCCTAAAGGAATACCCGCAAAGGCGAGTTTTTTGAGTGCCTTTTTTGAGGAATCGGTAATTTCCTTTGGGTGGTTAAAATGTGTGTTTATCCATATAGTACCGTGCTTTTTTAATATTTCAACAAGATCATCAGTTATTCTGGAAGGAAGTACAACCGGGGTTCTTGTTCCTAGCCTTACAATTTCCACGTGCTCAATTTTGTCAAGTTCCCCAAGGATCCAATCAAGTAACTCATCGGATAGCATAAAGGGATCACCGCCTGATAAGAGAACATCCCTAATGACGGGGTTATTTTTTATATAGTCAATACCCTTTTGCATTTGCTCTTTTGAAGGTATGCTATCACGGTCGCCAACTTTTCTTTTTCTTGTACAATGCCTGCAATACATAGCGCAAATATTACTTATATGAAACAAAACTCTGTCGGGATATCTATGGGTTATGCCTTGAACAGGACTGTTTGTATCCTCTGCTAACGGATCCGACATATCGCAATTCGTAACTTTGAGTTCTCTTATATCCGGAAACGCCTGTTTAAAAATAGGATCATTACGGTAATCATCAGTATCAATCAAGGATAAATAGTAAGGTGTTATTGAAATAGGAAATATATCTATAGTCTGTTTGATTTGCTCTCTTTCATCCTCGCTAAACTTTATTCCTAAGATTTTTTCAACCATATCAACGCTTCTAACGGCATTTTTAATCTGCCATCTCCAATCATTCCAAAGCTTTAAGGATTCCTTTGTGAAAGCATCACCATCCATTTTTTGTTTTGTAAGTTTAATCATTGATTCCATAAACCTTATCCTCCTCTTTCAGTTGAAATAACTGAATCATCTGCTTAATTATTATTGTCCAATGCTTTTAATGCGATTTCAAAAAAATAACTGGTCAATTGCCACTTCAGAAAATTTGATAGGTTTTGTGACCTAAATATTGTATAGGTTATTTTTTTGAAATGGCTTTAAAATATATATTGTGCAAAAAAATATAAAAACACTCTAACTCTATTTAAAATAGAGTTAGAGTGTTTAAGCTTTCCTGAATTAACAGTTCACTTTATACCATAATTATTATAGTATAGATTATGACCTTTTGATCCTAATCAAACCCCAGTTCTAAAATATGTTTTTCGACAAAATTTTAAGCTATGTATGGCAGACTAACTGTTCCCCACATTGAGCAAATACGTGAAACAGCTCGCAAGCCGCCTACTCATTTTGTTTACTTCACAATGAATATTAATATAACGAAAGGTGATTACCATATAATAACACTACAATAGCATATTTAGCTTGATGTGTCAAATGTAGCTCGAAGGCTTGTGTCCTATGAGCCTTTGAAATATTGCGTTACAGGAACTAATTGTAATGGGAAATTTTACGAATAACACAGCATATATTGTGAATAGCAATAATGTGTGATAATATTTTTTATTATAAGGGATTTCAAAAAAATAACTGGTCAATGGGTGTTTCAAAAAAGTTGATTTTAATGGATTGGAACAACTAATGTGCAGTCAGGAGGAGCAAACTTTGGAAGAAAGATTTTTATCCATTCCCAATATAACATACCTTGAGAAAAACGGGGTTGAATACATTCAATTTAGCAACTTAAACAAGTATTCCGATATGCTTGTTCACTGCTTTACAACCAGGCGTGGAGGAGTCAGTGAAGGTGAGTACAAATCACTTAATATGGCCTTTAATAAAAATGATAAGAGAGAAAATGTTGAAGAAAACTATAGAAGAATTGCAAGAGTTTTAGATGTCGATACCGAAAATATGGTGCTTTCAAATCAGATTCACGACAATAAAATACGAGTTGTAACAACTGCTGACAGGGGTAAAGGAATCTATAAAAAGAGCGATATAACAGGATTTGATGGTTTGATGACCAATAATACAGAGGTAGCTTTAGTAACCTTTTATGCCGACTGTGTCCCGGTATTTTTATTTGATCCTGTGAAAAGAGTGATATCTCTAGTTCATTCCGGCTGGCGCAGTACGCTTAAAGAGATATCAAAAGAAGCTGTAAAGAAGATGAAGGATGAGTTTGACTGTCATCCGAAAGATATTGAAGCGGCTATCGGACCATCCATAGGTCAGTGTTGTTTTGAGGTGGGCGAAGAGGTATATGAAGAGTTTATCAACACTTTTAAGGGATGCAAAGTTTATTGTAAAAAGGTAAACGAAAAGTGGTTTATAGATCTTGGGTCAATAATCAAGACATCACTTAAGTCGGAAGGTTTAGAGGATAATAAAATTATAATTGCCGATATATGTACTAAGTGTAATAATGACGTGTTTTTTTCCCATAGAGGTGATAATGGAAAGACAGGTACACTTACAGCAATTATGCAGTTAAAAAAACATCCTTAAGGTCGCTACGCTGTACTGTTGGCCTATGCAGCCTGGGTTATTTGGAAATGAACTAAAGGGAGCGAAAAAAGTTGAATAAAAAAACACTATTATTTATAATATCTATTTCTATAAGTATATTATTTACTTCCTGTACAGCTTTAAGCATTGGAGAAGAAAATAACCAAAATAATGAATATAATTTCTTGGATAGCGAAGATGATGTAATTGACACGGGACCTGTAAAAGGGGGAGTATTAAGGCTTTATTCCACAATTCCCGACACATTGAATCCTATATTGACAAATAATTTGTATGTAAGGGATTATTCTGAATTTGTATTTGAGAGTCTCGTAAAGCTTGACAAAAGCCAGAAGGCTATACCTGTGCTTGCTAAAAGCTGGGAAGTATCAAATGACGGACTTACTTGGACTTTTCATCTTGAGGAAAATATACTCTGGCATGATAACATGCCTTTTACAGCTGAGGATGTTGAGTTTACATTAAATGCTATAATTAATAGTCCTAACAGCTCATATAAAACTAATGTAAATAATATAACAACATTTATGGTGGTTGATCAAAAGACCTTTAAAATTGTGCTAAGAAATCCTAACTCCTTTACAGCAGAGCTAATGACTTTTCCAATACTTCCAAAGCATTATTTTTTTGGCGAAGACCTTATAGCATCGGCTAAGAACAACACTCCTATAGGGACAGGCCCTTACAAATTCTCTGAGTTAAGTCCGGGGCAATATGTTAAGTTTAGAAGCAATGAAAATTGGTGGAAAGCTGAACAAGCGGACAAGGGTTCTGTAAAACTGCCCTATATTGAGGAAATTGAAATCCGTTTATATGAAAAAACGAAAATCAGTTCCGAGGCCTTTCAAGGAGGAGATGTTGATCTATTAACCATTGACAGAAGTCTATGGTCAAAATACAATGGCAGACCCGATATTACCATGAAAAAGTATACAACCAATAATTTTGAATATATAGCCTTTAATTTATCAAACAAGATACTAAAACTTCCGGAAGTACGACAGGCTATTGCATATGCTGTTGACAAGACAAAAATCATAAATGATTTATTGCCAGGGGAGGCAGTGGCATCAGATTTACCTTTAATGCCAGATACCTGGCTCAATGATACAAACGCTGTTTTTTACAGTACCGATAGGGAAAAGGCAAGAAAACTATTGGAAGATAGTGGCTGGAAGGAAAGCAACGGTCTGCTCTATAATAGAATTAACGGCGTAAACACTGCTCTTAAGTTGGAACTGCTTGTTAATGAAGATAACAACCTAAGGGTGAAAGTTGCTGAGGAAATAAAGAATCAGTTGAAGGAAATAGGTATAGAGCTCACAATAAAAAAACTAAAGTGGGAAGATGAGATCAAAAATTTAGATAAAAGAAAATTTGATATGGTATTTATTGGTTGCCAAGTGACGTCCATACCTGATCTGTCTTTTATGTATTCTTCGGAAACAGGGACTCTAAACCTTTCCGGTTATAAGAACATTGAGGTTGATGAGTATTTAAAGAAAATAATGAGTGAGAAGGATGAGTCCTTAAAAAAGGCATATTACTTAAAAATGAAGGAATTGATAAACCAAGATTTGCCATGCCTTGGACTATACTTTTATAATGATGCGGTGATATACAGCAAGAAGCTAAAAGGTGAATTCAACCCGTACTTGTGGAATAGATATTTTGATTTGATTCAGTGGTATATACCTTTTACTTGATTATCTTGATACTTTACAATCAATTAGAAAGTATATATAATTTATCTGGAATCACCTAAAAACATGAAAGGTAAAGAATATTTATGATTTGGACAGCAATTATTTTGGCAATAATAGGACTAGATCAATTGACAAAGTATATAGTTATTAACAATATCGAATATACTGGAAAGATACCTGTAATTGACGGCTTTTTTTACCTGACCCATTATAAAAATGAAGGGGCAGCATGGGGAATAATGGCAGGTTGGAAAGCTGTTTTGATTCCTTTTACAATAGTTGTATCGATGGTTTTAGCCTACTATCTTGTAAAGTCTAAAAACAGGCTTTTCAAAATATCATTGTCAATGGTATTGGGTGGAGCAGTTGGAAACTTAATAGATCGTGCTTTTAGGCCAGGTGGAGTGGTGGATTTTTTGGATTTTCATTTCTGGTCTTACAATTTTCCTACTTTCAATGTTGCCGACTGTTTTATAGTAATTGGGACCATACTGCTATCCTATTATATTTTGTTTGTAATAAAGGATGAAAAAGTTCTAGAAAAAGAGTGAGGAATAAATGACAGGAAGTAAGGTATAAATATGGAAGAGGTTAAAAACTTGGAACAAATTAAGCTTTTATCAGAAGAAAATGGAGTTAGAATAGATGCTTGGATATCAAAAAGGCTTGAAAAATATTCTCGCTCATACATACAAAAATTGTTAAACGAAGGGCTTGTTTCTGTAAACGGCTCTGTTGTCAAATCCAATTATAAGGTTCGGATTAATGATGATATCACCTTACAAATTCCCGAACCGGAAGTCCTGGATATTGTGCCTGAAAACATTGAAATTCCTGTTTTGTATGAGGATGAGGATGTTCTGGTGGTTAATAAGCCTAAAGGTATGGTAGTACATCCGGCAGTCGGCAACTATTCCGGTACTTTGGTAAATGCTTTGATGGACTATTGTGGAGAAAGTTTGTCAAGTATAAACGGAGTAATAAGGCCAGGTATAGTTCACAGGATAGATAAGGATACATCGGGAGTACTGGTGGTTGCAAAAAGTAATGAGGCCCATGAAAAGCTTTCATTAAAGCTAAAAGATCATGATATTAACAGGATTTATATAGCACTTGTACATGGAATTATACGTGAGGAATCAGGAAAGATAGATGCCCCTATAGGAAGGCATCCTGTTGACAGAAAGAAGATGGCGGTAAATACAAATAACGGCAGAAGGGCTGTTACACATTTTAAAGTTCTGGAAAGATTTAAAGATGCAACTTTAGTGGAGGTTAGACTTGAGACAGGCAGAACTCATCAGATTAGGGTTCATTTGTCCTATATAGGCTATCCTATTATTGGAGATGCCGTTTATGGAAAGAAAAAAGACAAGTACGATATAGGTGGGCAGGCACTCCATGCAAAATTACTCGGTTTTGTTCATCCGATAAAAAATGAATTTATGGAATTTGAAGCAAAGTTACCTGAGTACTTTGAGAAATTATTGGAAGAATTGAGATGGAATTAAGCTTGTATTTTTAAGTAAATAACACCAGGTCATCTCTTTGGAAATTTTTATCTTTCCAAGATTCATTTTATGTGCTATAATATGCCCTGTAAATTTAACAATGGAGGTAAAGAGGATGAAACATGTTAAGACAATAAACGGTTCAACATTAAAGGACAGTTTGAAAAAGGGCGGATGCGGCGAATGCCAGACTTCATGCCAATCAGCTTGCAAGACTTCATGTACTGTTGCAAACCAGAGTTGTGAAAAAAACTAATACCGTGTTTAAATGGTAATATAAGGCGGTTTCGAAAATAAACTATTCAATATTGTCACAAAGAAAAATTGAGTCGGTATTTTTGGAACCGCAGTTGTATGTTTTTTTCAAAAATTACCTTAGTATTTATATTAGCGATAATTAAGAGTGAAAGGAAGGTTAGGCCTTTCACTTTTTGATTACAATTCCTTCAAACAAAGTGAAAGAGGGGGGAGGTTGATTTATGATTCACAAATTTTCGTTGTTTGGAACAAACATTGTAATGGATGTTAACAGTGGTGCGGTACACATTTTTGATGATGTTGCCTATGAGGTCTTAGAGCATTATGAAAATAATTCGTACGAAAGAATAGTCGAGCTACTTTCAACAAAATATAAGAGTGAAGAGATCGGTGAAGCGATTAAGGATATAGATAGTCTTAAGGCAGAAGGAATGCTGTATTCCGAAGATGTCTATGAAGAAACTATAGCTTTATGGGATCAAAAACCGGTTGTTAAAGCACTTTGCCTTCATATATGTCATGACTGCAATTTAAGGTGTAAATATTGTTTTGCTTCAACCGGAGATTTCGGTGGGCAGAGAACAATGATGTCGGCAGAAGTGGGCAAAAAGGCTATTGATTTCATAATCAGGGAATCGGGCAGCAGAAGGAATCTTGAGGTTGATCTTTTTGGCGGAGAACCGTTGATGAACTTTGAGGTTGTGAAAGAAATTGTAGACTATGCAAAGTCTAGAGAAAAAGAGTTTAATAAGAATTTTAGATTTACGTTAACTACAAACGCAATACTTCTAAATGAAGATGTAAAGAATTATCTCAATGAAAATATGCAAAACGTTGTTTTAAGTATTGACGGTCGTAGGGAAGTAAATGATAATATGCGGTATAGGGTAGACGGTACTGGCTGTTACGACGATATAATGCCAAAAATTAAAGATATGGCACAGTCGCGCGGTCAGGACAAATACTATGTAAGAGGTACCTTTACCAGGGAAAACCTTGATTTTTCCAAAGATGTACTGCATTTAGCTGATGAAGGTTTCAAACAGATATCGGTTGAACCTGTTGTTGCTGCAAAAGGTACCGGTTACGACTTGAGAGAAGAAGATTTACCTGTGCTTTATGAGGAATATGAAAAACTGGCTTTTGAGTTGGTGAAGCGTAAAAAAGAGGGTAACGGGTTTAATTTCTTTCATTTTATGATTGATCTTTCCCAAGGGCCATGTATTGCTAAGAGACTAAGGGGCTGCGGTTCGGGGCATGAATACGTAGCAGTGACACCGGAGGGTGATATATATCCATGCCATCAGTTTGTCGGCAATACCGACTTTAAAATGGGTAATGTCACGGAAGGTAAACTCAATACCAATATTCAGGAAAAATTTAAGGAATCAAATGTTTATACGAAGGAAGAATGCAGCAAATGCTGGGCGAAATTTTACTGCAGTGGAGGCTGTGCAGCAAATGCCCATCAATTTAACAATGACATCAATATTCCTTATAAAGTAGGATGTGAACTTGAAAAGAAAAGAGTGGAATGCGCTCTCTGGATAAAGTCCCAAGGTTTTTAAAAGGACAGGGAGCATAATACTACTTTTGAGAGGTTGATTATATGGCCAAGATAACTTTAGAAGATTTAAAAAATAATGCAGAAATTAAGGCGCTTTTTGAAGTAGCGGACAAGCAGCTTGTTGCAATGGGTTATACTGAACATTCCTTCAGACATGTTGGATTGGTGTCGAGTGTTGCCGGTGATATAATGACGAAATTGGGGTATGGAGAGCGTGAAGCAGAGCTTGCTAAAATGGCCGGTTTTCTCCATGATATAGGTAATGCAGTAAATAGAGTAGACCACGCTCACTACGGTGCTCTTTTAGCCTATCAGATACTTACAAAAATAGGAATGGAAACAGAAGAAGCAGCTGAAATAATGCTCGCAATAGGTCATCACGATGAAGGCAGTGGCGGAGCTGTGAGTCCTATTACAGCAGCTTTGATACTTGCAGACAAATCGGATGTTCATAGGACAAGGGTAAGAAATAACGATGTTGCGACCTTTGATATTCATGACAGGGTAAACTATGCCGTTGATAGTTCAAAAATATATGTGGACAAGGAGAAGCAAATTGCAGTCCTTGAGCTTCATATAGATACGGATATCTGTCCCGTAATGGATTATTTTGAGATATTTTTAGTTCGAATGACAATGAATAGAAGGGCAGCGGAGTTTTTAGGGCTAAAATTTCAACTGATTATAAATGGTACGCATTTACTATAACAGCCTAAAAATAACATCCGTCTAAAGTTGATTTTTATTGACGAGTAAATTTTATAGTTATATAATATCTTCATGTGGACAAGAACAAAAAGGGGGAATTTTACAGATGAAAGGCAACTACGGGATTAAGTCCTTTCTGCTAATTCTGATTATAGGTTTATTGACCTATACATCAATTGCAGGACTTGTAATTCCAGGAACAGAAATCAATTTTAAAAAAGTGGCAGACAATATTAGGTATGGTATTGATATCCGCGGAGGGGTCAGAGCAGTTTTATCGGCGCCCGAGGGTGTGAATCCTACTGAAGAACAGATGGAAGCTGCAAAACAGGTAGTTGATAATAGATTGGATTTTCAGAAGATCTATGACAGGACAGTATTGCTTGAAAAAGCAAATAAGAGGATCATCGTAGAAATACCTTGGAAACAGGATGAAAAAGAGTTTGACGCAAGAAAAGCAATAAGCGAAATAGGTATGATGGCACAGCTTACTTTTAGGGAAGTAGATGAAACAAAAGTAAATGAAAATGGGTATCTGCCTTTAGATGATAAAATAATACTAAAAGGTAATGATGTTGTAAATGCTACACCGGAAGCTGATCCAAACAGCGGTATGGTGTTTGTAAGTTTGAAGTTAAGTGCTGAAGGCGCAAAAAAGTTTGAGGAAGCTACAGGTAAACTCGTTGGTAAACCTATAGCCATATTTATGGACGATCAGTTAATATCAGCTCCAACGGTTGATGAGAAAATAACCGGTGGTAATGCTATCATAAGAATGGGTGGAGCTAATACGAACGAAGCCAGTAAGGAAGCGACAGAGCTTGCAAATACAATTAATGCCGGTGCACTTCCCTTTAAGCTAGAAGCACTTCAGATTGAGTCAATAAGTGCGATTTTAGGAAAGAGTGCTCTTAATGTTGTCTTATGGGCAGGATTGTTATCTGTTATACTTGTTGGTTTGTTTATGTTGTTGTATTATAGATTGCCTGGAATTATAGCCGATGCGGCTCTATTATTCCAGATTGTAGCTCAGGTTATGATTATATCATCAGTAGGTATGTCCCTTACCTTAGCGGGCATTGCAGGTATTATACTGACGATAGGTATGGGCGTTGACGCAAATGTTATAATTTATGAGAGAATAAAAGAGGAAATGAGAGCTGGCAAAACAGTAAAAGCTGCTATTGACGTAGGATTCGACAGAGCTTTTGCAGCAATATTTGACGGTAATATTACCACTTTGATTGTAGCAGTAGTGCTTTATATGCTAGGATCCGGTTCTATACAATCCTTTGCCTTTACGTTAGGTATAGGAGTATTATTGAATTTCGTAACAGCAATAGTTATATCAAGAACCTTCCTGAGGGCGGTATCTAGTTTCAAACCGTTAAAGAGTAGCTGGTTATATGGCGTGAAGGGAGGCAATGGTAATGTTTGATTTTATAGGTAATAAAAAATATTTCTTTGGATTTTCAGCATTGATTATGATAGCTGGTATAATAGGGCTTATTGCTCATCAAGGATTAAATTACGATATACAATTTCAGGGAGGTACCATCCTTGAATTCCAAATGAAGGGTGAGAATTTTGATTTAAATAAGGCTGTTACTGTTGCACAAGAAACTACAGGCAAGATTGTATCGGCACAAAGTTCTTCTCCAGTGGATACAACGAACAATGAGAAAATTAATATGCTAGTTTTAAGTGTTTCTTCTTCTGGTGCTCTTTCAGAGGAGGAACATGAAAGCCTTGTAAATGCTATAAAGCAGAATTTTGAAGTAAAAGAAAATACAGAGGTAACTACAAGGCATGTAGATCCAGTTATGGGTAGAGAGCTTGCTTTTAAGAGTGTTTTTTCAATCGTAATTGCATCTATATTAATGATTTTATATGTATGGATTAGATTTAAAGTTATGGGTGGTCTTCTTGCAGGAATTTCTGCTGTTATTGCATTGTTGCATGATGTTATGGTAATGATTACCTTATATGCAATCACAGATCTTCCGGTAAATGATTCCTTTATTGCAGCTATTTTGACCATAGTAGGTTATTCAATAAATGATACTATCGTAATTTTTGATAGAATCAGAGAAAACAGTACCCTACTCAGAAAGGAAAACCTTAATTCCATTACAAACAAGAGTATTAAGCAAACACTTAGCCGTACAATAAACACAGCATTAACTACTGTTTTATGTGTTCTGACAGTGTATATATTTGCTTCCTACAATGACATCGAATCAATTAGAAACTTCATGTTACCATTATTAGTAGGTCTTGTGAGTGGAACATATTCGACTATATTTATTGCAAGTCCTGCATGGGTAATGCTAAAAGAACGTCAGGCAAAGAAGCAAGCGACTGCAAAAGCTTAAATGGAATTTTTATAAAACTCGGGCGCATTTTGTTTCCGAGTTTTATTTTTGCCTTTATAAGGGAGAATAAAGGCAAAAATAAAAGTTGATTTTTTTTCTATTTTGTGTTAGTATTTTTTCACAAGCTGACAGTATCGAATACGAACTGTACACAATTAGCATAAATAAATTAATTACCTAAAAGAACTGCTTTGATCCTAATTGGACAGGGACAGAATTATTTATAAGCTCTCAATATATTTATTGATAGATTAAAGTTGGTTCTTTTTGGAACTGACTTTTTTTAGCATTTAAGGAAGAACTGTGATCTATACTAATTATGTATGAGATTTATAAAGATATAATATTAGGTTGTAAATATAGTCATAATAGTGCTAAGGAGTGATGAAGATATGAAAGACAAGTTTACTGTTTCAAATTTTCAGGAATGCAAAAGAACAGGGAAAAAGATCACCATGCTTACGGCGTATGATTATCCTACAGCTAAAATAATGGACGAATCGGGTATTGATGCAATTCTTGTGGGGGATTCACTAGGTATGGTTGTTTTAGGATACGAGGATACCACAAGGGTAACTATGGAGGACATGGTTCATCATACAAAAGCAGTTGTCAGAGGAACTAAAAAGGCAATGGTGGTTTCCGATATGCCTTTCTTATCTTATCATAAGGGTGTGTATGAAAGTGTAAGCAATGCCGGAAGACTAATTAATGAAGCTGGCTGTAAATCGGTTAAGCTTGAAGGTGGAGAAGAAATCATAGAAGATGTGAAGGCAATAGTTCATGCAGGAATACCTGTTATGGGACATCTAGGATATACACCTCAATCGGTAAATGTCTTTGGAGGACACAAGGCACAAGGGAAGACTTTTGCAACCGCAAAGAAAATTTACAAAGATGCACTTTTGCTTCAAGAGGCGGGTGCCTATGCTATAGTGTTAGAATGTGTTCCTCATAAAGTTGCCCAGTTCATATCCGGTAAGCTCGATATACCTACAATAGGTATAGGCTCCGGTGCTATGTGTGACGGTCAGGTACTTGTAGTACATGATATTATAGGAATGTTCAGAGATTTTACACCAAGGCATACAAAGCGATATATAGATATGGGCGATGCTCTAGAAAGCTCAGTTAAGAGTTATGTAAGCGAGGTTACGGAAGGGATTTTTCCAACCGAAAAGAATTCTTTTACTGTTGAAGATGATGTGGTTGAGGCTTTAGATAAACTTAAGCTTTAAAAGAGAAGGGATAAAATTATGAGATTAGTTGATACAATAAGTGACATGAAAGCTATAATAAGGTCAAATAGAACTATGGGAAAAACAATTGGATTTGTTCCTACAATGGGATATTTGCATGAAGGCCATCTCTCATTGGCAAATAGGTCAGTACAGGATAATGACTTTACAGTTATGAGTATTTTTGTTAACCCTACTCAGTTTGGACCTAATGAAGACTTTGAAAAGTATCCAAGGGATATGGAAAGAGATTTGAGTCTGGCAGAATCGGCAGGGGTTGATGTTGTTTTTTCACCTGGTGTAGCTGAAATGTATCCCGAAAAATACAAGACTTATGTGAATGTGGAGGATATAACCGGTGTACTATGTGGTCTATCAAGGCCTGGACACTTTAGAGGAGTTACCACGGTTGTAAACAAACTGTTTAACATTATAGAGCCTCATAAAGCTTATTTTGGACAAAAGGATGCGCAACAGGTCATTGTGATAAAGAAAATGATTAGAGATTTAAATATGAACCTTGAAATAGTTACATGTCCAATAATACGTGAGTCAGATGGGTTGGCTATGAGCTCTAGAAATGTATATTTGAACAGTGAGGAGAGAAAAGCGGCTGTTATTCTTTCAAAATCATTGTTGGAAGTTGAAGAACTCATAAAACAGGGCGAAAGAAGTTGTGTAAAGGTAGTGCAGTATTTAAAAGACAGAATTAGGTCGGAAGAGCTTGCAAAAATTGATTATGTTGAAGTTGTGAGTGGCAATGGACTTGAAGCAATAGAACAAATCAGGGAAAGTGTATTGATAGCGTTAGCTGTCAGGTTTGGTAAAACAAGACTGATTGATAATATAATGGTGGAGGTGTAATTATGTTTATCAATTTAATGAAGTCAAAAATTCATAGGGCAAGAGTGACAGAGGCAAATCTTAATTATGTTGGCAGTATAACCATTGATGAAGATTTAATGGATACAGCAGATTTGATGAAGAATGAAAAAGTCCAGATTGTGAACAATAACAATGGAAATAGATTTGAGACTTATGTAATACCCGGTGAAAGAGGCAGCGGTATGATTTGTCTAAATGGTGCAGCAGCAAGGCTTGTACATCCTGGAGATGTAATAATAATTATTTCCTACGGACTTTTTGAAAGAAAGGAAGCAAAAGAATTTAACCCTAAAATTGTTTTTGTAGATGAAAATAATAAAGTAATGGAAATAAAGGCTGAGGAGAAGCACGGAGAAATTCATAAATAATGGTCTGTAAAGTATAAATTCCTTACTTTCAGACCATAAAATATGAGTTGTTAACACATATAATGTGATTATCTTTTTACAAAATAATCAATTATAAGTCCTCCTATTATAAACTCTGCTAAAAGTACAATACTATTTTTGACAAGCATAGTTGCAACAAATTTTGTATAGCTGTTATAATCAAGAACTGTTTGATTAAATATCAGAGTCAACATACCGAATGATAGCAATATAAGTGCAGCATTTGTGCCGTGCTTTATTAGCAATTTGGAAAAGTTGTTGACTTTTTTGAACTCTTCAAAGATTTTTTCTATTTTGTCAGAAGCAATCTTTTTTGAGTTGTTGGTTTGCATAATTTAGTACCCCCTTCTATTGTTTTGAGCCCCATAAATATTGATTAAGTAAAAGTATAAATCAAATAAAAATTAAAATCTGCTAAAAATCATATATATATATATTAAAATAAGATAAAAAAGCGTTGCAGTATAAAGCAGCGCTACTATAGAAGGTTAACATAAATGTTGGATATTTTCAATACAAAAACATTACCAGTTTTGTGTTTTTTCATAGTATAAATTTCATAGTAAGATAACAAACAGTCATAAAAACACACAAGTTTTTTGTCAATTGGTATGTTTTGTTTAGAAAAGGTAATTTATTATTTAGAAAAGATATGATATAATTTATATAAGTGATCTTATCAATAAATATTAAGGTGAAAAAATGAAGAAATCATTTGTCTATCTTTCAGATTTAGTTCCAGGTATGAGAATTGCAGAAACAATATTAAATGATTATGGTGCACTTGTGATGTCCGAAGGCACTATTCTTGACCATAATTTAATAAACAAGCTCAAGAATATAGGTGTTTATCGTCTGCAAATTTTTGATGAAGAATATGTAGAAGTCGAATCAAAGCATTTATTCAAAAAAAAGCATGCTGACAATGTAAGGAAAGTTAAAGAATTAATTAATGACATATCTAACGGGAAAGATTTGGAATCTTCCAAGATAGATAATGTGGTTGATTCAGTATTAGACAGACTCGAAGAAAGAAGTGATATAGTCAGTTGTCTAAACCAAATAAGAAGTGTCGATGAATATTCATATTCTCATAGCGTCAACGTTTCGCTCATTTCCATGCTTATTGGGAAATGGATGAAATTAGGGGAAGAAAAAATAAGATTATTGGTTCAGGCAGGCTTATTACATGATATTGGTAAGACAAAGATACCACTTGAGATTTTGAATAAACCGGGTAAGCTGACAAAAGAAGAATTTGAAGAAATGAAAAAGCATACAGTCTATGGGTATAGAATTCTTGAAAAGGTACCTTCTATGAGCAAAGATGTCTTAGCAGCAGTTTTGATGCATCATGAAAAAGAGGACGGTTCCGGCTATCCCACTGGACTAACCGGTGAAAAAATTAATTTGATGGCGAAAATAGTTTCTGTTGCTGATATTTTCGATGCAATGACTTCTAATAGGGTGTATAAGGAAAAGGAAAGTCCGTTTGAAGTGTTTAAGTTTATGGAGGAAGATTCAATAGGTAAACTTAGTCCTGTTGTTGTAAATATGCTATTGAATAATATAGCAAATTATTACATTGGGGATAGAGTAAGACTTTTCAGTGGAGAAATAGCTGAAATTGTATATATAAATCCTAGGTGTGTATCTAAACCTATAATTAAAATAGGAGATAGATATATAGATATGCTTGCTGAAAAAGATATTAAAATAAAAGAGTTTGTTGTATAAGGTCATTTATAAGCATAATACATACGAAACTAAATCAGAATAAAGTTTAGACAATTAATGGTGTTATATGACAAAAGACGAGTTGTATGCTGTTGAAATACTAAAAAATACAACAGAATAAGTCGCATGGTGGCAAAAAACGGAATTTATTATCGAAAACTTAATATATGAAATATTATGGAAATAATATATAATGTTTTTCAGATAAATTTTTTGTAGTGTGGGGGTGGACAAGTATGTTAAGTAAATATTTACAAAGCAGAATTGAAGTGGATTTAGAGAATGGAAGTATATCTAACAGCAAGATGCAACTCGAGTACTATTTGATAGAAAGCGAAAATAGTCAGAGGTGTGATTTTTGTGGCGACAAAGTATATGGCATTGAAATAATTAAGAAAGATAGCGATTATCACGCGGAAAGTGAATTTGTTAGAAACCTATCCAGTAGCAAAGAAAATACTAAAGGGATACTAAGTATATTAGCAAAGAATACAGTTACACCCATAGAACTGCAATCTGTATTAGATGATCTTATGGCATTATAAAAATATATTTGAAAAAGAGCCTAAATCAAGGCTCTTTTCCATTTCTAGAGCTATTTAGGCCATTAAAAAGCCCAATATAACATTAATAACATAATAGCAATTGTAAATAAAGACTATTTATAACTAATTATTGGATTTGAGAAAGAAACAAAAAATGGTATAATTAATAATATACTTCTTTTGAGATTGAAAGGGTGTTGAAATTATGCTAATACGTGAAGAGCTTGAAGAATTTGAAAAAAAGACTCTTTCTCCTTTTGCCAAATTGAGCTGTCAATCCAGAGGAAGGGAGAGCGAAGAAAAGGAATGTGATCTTCGAACTAAATTTCAAAGGGATAAAGACAGGATTGTTTATTCAAAAGCTTTTAGAAGATTGAAACACAAAACGCAGGTGTTTATATCTCCTGAAGGCGATCACTACAGAACAAGGCTGACCCATACACTAGAAGTAACGCAAATTGCCAGAACAATTGCACGAAGCTTAAGATTGAACGAAGATCTTACAGAAGCTATTGCATTAGGTCACGATCTTGGGCATACTCCTTTCGGACATACCGGTGAAATAATGCTCAACTCCATTTGTCCTTTAGGATTTAGACACAATGAACAGAGTTTAAGGGTTGTGGATGTACTTGAAAGGGATAAGGGTTTAAATCTTACCTGGGAAGTGAGAGACGGCATAAGAAATCATACAGGAGATGTAAGTCCGGCTACACTAGAAGGTCAGATTATCAGATTTGCCGACAGGATTGCATATATAAACCATGATATTGATGATGCCATAAGAGGTGGTATAATTCTAAATGAGGATCTTCCACAAGAGTGTTTAAAAGTTCTTGGATATAGCTCAAGTGAAAGAATAAATACCATGATTGTAAACATTGTTGAACAGAGCAAAGGTGTAAATGATATAAGAATGTGTCCGCAAATACAAAAAGCAATGAATGAATTGAGAGAATATATGTTTAAGCACGTATATATAGGTTCAAAGGCTAAAAAGGAAGAAATAAAGGCACAAAATATTGTTCGGCAGCTATATAGCTACTTAATAAATTCGGTGGATATGCTTCCAAAGGAAGCGGATCGTTTGCTTGATAAGGATGGCCTTGACAGGGTTGTATGTGATTATATTGCAGGAATGACCGACAGGTATGCGGTCAAGAAATTTCGTGAAATATTTATTCCTGAGTCATGGAATTAATTTAGCTTCTCAATAGTTATTTTTAGAATCACACAAATAGATTAGTATTAGAAATGGACTTAATTGAAGTATTGCTGATAGAAAAAGCTAAGGGCATGGTGTAGGGTGCCTAAAGGCTTTTTTTTATTCAGTAAAAATTTTTTTAATTTGTGTTTGAGCCAGTGATACGTATAATTTGGCAGTAATATTGAAAAAATATCTTAAAATATTTATTTTTTAAAGAAGGAGAATTTGATTTAATGTAGAATATAAATTGAGTTTGCAAGGGGACAGGAAATATATTTCCTTAAAAAATATACTATATTGAAATTAGGTTAGAATTTAACATTGAGAATAAAAGTTAGTAGTATTGAATTTACTTGATTTTTTAAAAACATATATATAAAAATTTAAAATTGACAGTAAAAAGAAGGATTATTAATAAAAATGTCGAAGATTTATTAAAGAAACATTGATTTGATTAGAGTTCTACTGGTTTGAAATATACGAATTTTAAGGTGTTCAGACTTTAGAACATATGGATACAGTTGTGACACATTTATTAAAATTATTTTTATAAAGAACTGATCCAGTTTGTCAAAATAAAGGAGATGTATTGAAAGAAGAGAGTAGAATGTATGTGAAATATCCGGAAGAATTGATAGAAGAAATAAGAATGAGCAATGATATATTAGATGTTGTCGGTGAATACGTAAAGCTTGAAAAGAAAGGGAAGAATTACTTTGGACTTTGCCCGTTTCACCGGGAGAAGACAGCGTCCTTTAGTGTGGACAATACAAAGCAGATGTATCACTGTTTTGGCTGTGGTAAAGGTGGAAGCGTAATACAGTTTGTTATGGACGCGGAAAATTTAGATTACATAGAAGCTATAAAGTTTTTAGCTGAGAGAGCAAGGATTACATTGCCTGAAGGTGAGAGTGAGGAAGAGAAAAAAAGAGCTCTTAAAATTCAGGAAATTATAAAGATAAACACTGAAGCTGCAAGATTTTATTATGAGCAACTAAATAATACAAAAAATTCTGACGCAAGGCGTTATCTTGAAAAGAGAAAAGTCAGCGAGGGAATAGTTAAAAAATTTGGAGTGGGTTATTCAGCCAATGAATGGGATTTATTATACAAATATTTAAAAAGTAAGAACTATAGTGATGACGATCTTAAAGACAGCGGTTTGGTACTTGCAAAAAAAGGCGGAAACGGTTATTATGACAGGTTTAGAGGAAGGCTTATGTTTCCTATATTTGATTTACGGGGAAACGTAATTGGCTTTGGAGGGCGGGTTTTAGACGATTCGCTTCCTAAGTATATGAACTCCCCCGAAACACTTGTCTATAACAAAAGAAAAAACTTATATGCGCTGAATTTTGCAAAAAACTCATCGGAAAAGAGAATAATTGTTGTTGAAGGATATATGGATGTAATATCCTTATACCAGTTTGGCATAATAAATACTGTAGCTTCTCTTGGTACAGCTTTGACAGAAAGTCAAGGAAGGATATTAAAAAAATATGCCGAGGAGATAATTATTTCGTATGATGCAGATGCAGCAGGCCAGACAGCTACAATGAGGGGATTGAATCTCTTAAACGATATAGGCTGCAATGTAAAAGTGCTGTTGATTCCAAAGGGTAAGGATCCCGATGAATTTATTAAAGCTAACGGGGCCGAGGCTTTTAGAAAATTATTAGATAATGCTTTATCGTTGGTTGAATATAAGATAAAGGTGCTAAAGGCACAGATTGATACAACGGCTATCGAAGGAAAAATAAGTTTTTTGAATAAGGCGGCAGATATTCTTGCTAAATTAGATAATAGTGTTGAGCAGGAGATGTATATAAAGAAGATTTCTACGGATTATGATATTAGCCAAGAATCAATGTTTGCCGAAGTAATTAAGAGAATTAAACCAAAGGGTAATTATAAACCTACTATGAAAGTAGAGCACTCTAGGGTTAAAGATATTAGAAATAAAAATCAAAGTGATGATAATAATTTAGTTTATTTTGAAAGAATTGTTTTATCACTTTTAAGTATAGACAACTCATTATATAGAAAAATTGAGGATAGAATTGATTTAGAGTTTTTTTCTTTGGAAGAAAATAAAAAAGCTGCAGAAATTGTTTTTACAAAAATAAAAGATAAAAAAGGCATAGTGCCGGCAGAGCTTCTGAACCTAGTAAGCAATGAATCGGCGAATATTTTTGCAAGTTTAATACAGGGGGAATGTAATTTTGAGGATAACTTAAGGGCTATTTTGGATATAATTAAGAAAATAGAGGGAATAAAGCTTGACAAAAGACAAAAGGAAATACTTAACATGATATCTTCTCAAGAAAATAAAGAAGATGTCGATAGGCTTAAACAAGAGCTAAAAAGTATTTTAATCCGAAGGAAGAATATGTAGAGATTCATTTTATTGAATGATCGGAGGGGCAGTAGTGAAACCCAATAATGATACTAGAAAAGCAATTTTATTGGAATTGATTGATAAGGGCAAACAAAAGGGCATGCTTGCTTATAAGGAAATAATGGATGCCTTTGAGGAGATTGAGATTGAACCTGAACAAATAGAGAAGGTTTATGAGACATTAGAAAATCTAGGAATAGATATTGTAGGTGATATTGAGGCGGAGATGGAGGAGATCCAGCTCACAGAAGAAGATCTTGATATCACGGTTCCTGAAGGGATCAGTATAGATGACCCTGTAAGGATGTACCTCAAAGAAATCGGAAAAGTACCCCTTTTGAGTGCAGATGAGGAAATCGATTTGGCACAAAAGATGGAAAAGGGTGATTCCGAAGCAAAGAAGAGATTGGCAGAAGCTAATTTAAGACTTGTTGTAAGTATAGCTAAAAGATATGTTGGTAGGGGAATGTTGTTTCTCGATTTAATACAGGAAGGTAACTTAGGCTTAATTAAGGCTGTTGAGAAATTTGATTACCGTAAAGGTTATAAGTTCAGTACCTATGCTACCTGGTGGATTAGACAGGCTATTACCCGGGCAATAGCAGATCAGGCTAGGACAATCAGAATACCCGTTCACATGGTTGAAACGATAAACAAGCTGATACGGGTATCTAGACAATTGCTCCAGGAACTTGGAAAGGAACCTCAGCCTGAAGAGATTGCAAAAGAAATGAATATGCCTGTTGAAAAGGTCAGAGAAATAATGAAGATATCACAAGAGCCTGTATCCTTAGAAACTCCTATTGGTGAAGAGGAAGACAGCCACCTTGGTGATTTTATACCCGATGATGATGCTCCGGCGCCTTCGGAAGCAGCTGCATTTACATTGCTTAAAGAACAGTTGATTGATGTTTTGGATACTTTGACTCCAAGAGAAGAAAAAGTATTAAGGCTTAGATTCGGTCTTGATGACGGGAGAGCAAGGACTTTAGAGGAAGTTGGTAAGGAATTTAACGTTACAAGAGAAAGAATCAGGCAGATAGAGGCTAAGGCTTTGAGAAAACTTAGGCATCCGAGTAGAAGTAAGAAACTAAAGGATTATCTTGATTAAATAAAGTGTTTTCATAAAAAGAACAGACCATGAGTTAAATGGTCTGTTCTTTTTGTTTGATTATGGGAGAACCAACCCTAAAAAAATTCCCGCACAATTAGTATCGACAAAGTAGTAGATCTTTTTGTAACGGGATTTAGGGGAGTAAAACTGATTTCATTAGTATAATAATAGAAATGCTACCAAAATGCAACACTTATATTGTTTTATTTACTGAACAACGATAAATATGTGTTAAGCATGACTAAACATGTTAGGTGGATTTGATGATTTTTTTCTTTTTTAAAATAGAGAATAAATAAGCTTTGTATGTTACAAAATAATGCAAGAGATATTGAACTTGGGTTAGTTTTTAGAATTTATGTTCAATAGAAAAATGACCTTTTCGAAAATCTTTTTGAGAAACGTAAAAGAAAATGAATTAAATAATAATTTAGGAGATGATTTGATGGATCAAACAAACAGGAACGAAGTAGAATTCACAACATATGATAGATTATTAATTGCATGGGAGAATTCCATGGAAATGGTAAGAGATTTTGAGATGTATTCAAAGAGGATTGAAGATGATAAAGTAAAAGAGGTTTTCAAACAGTTTGCTGAGGAAGAAGGGATGCACGCAAGTAAGCTTAGAGAGATGGTGCTTGAATATAGGGATCAAAAGCATTAGTGTAATAGAACAATTTATTTTGTTTGAATTGATATGAGATTAGGAAAGCTGAAATATACCTTGATTTTATAAAAAGGTATTATTTTAGCTTCCTATATTGAGGAGAATTAGTATTTTTTATTAGAGATTCTTTGTTTAATGCAATTAATGGTAAATTAAGTTAACTTAGGTTTAATAAAAAGGTGCTGCAAAAAATTAGTATAATAGCGTATTGCTTAGATATGCGATGATTTTAAGTGAAAAGTGATAAAAAATTTCTAAAAACACAAAAATTCCTCTTGACCGGATACCGATGCATCAGTATAATATTATTTGTGCTCGATGTTGACACATCAAGCGCAATAAATATTCCTCAATAGCTCAGTCGGTAGAGCATGCGGCTGTTAACCGCAGGGTCGTAGGTTCGAGTCCTACTTGAGGAGCCAGACGGGCCTTTAGCTCAGTTGGTTAGAGCAACCGGCTCATAACCGGTAGGTCCGGGGTTCGAGTCCCTGAAGGCCCACCAAGCCCGTAAGGCAAATAGAACAGCCACTCATTAAAAGGGTGGCTGTTTTAATTTTGTTTTGATAGAGTAAACTGGTTTTTTGAGAACTCAATAACACCTTCATCTCGCAATTTGCACAGCTCATTTGACATAGCACTTCTATCAACAGAAAGGTAATCTGCAAGTTCCTGACGATTAAACGGGATGCTAAAGGAGTTTGTGCCGTATTTTATTGCTTGTTCAGACAGGTAGGAAAGAAGTTTTTCCCTTGTGGTTCTCTTTACTATATGCTCTAATTTTTGTGTCAGCATAATATTTTTGTGGGCAAGTATTTTAAGTATGTTCTCAATAAGCTGAGTGTGAAAAAGACATGCGGAGGAACAGGTATTAGTGATTTTTCCAAAATCAACATAAAGAATTTCAGATTTTTCGGAAGTAACTACACTTACCGGAAGTTTTTGAAGATTTGCAAAGGCGAAGGCCTCTCCAAACATTTCACCGGGGTGTATTTTTGCAAGTATAGCGCGATTGCCCCAAAAGTCTTCTTTGATTATATTTACACTTCCGGACAAAACAATTCCGACATCTTTTATGAGATTATCAGCAGATAAGATATATTCGTCTTTTGCAAAAGCTGCACTTCTTGCAGATAGGCAGTTTAACAGGGAAGACAAATCAGTTTCCGCTATACCTGCAAATAGTGGAGACTTACACAAAACATTAAAGTGTTTTTTCATGTTTACCTCACTTGTGTTGTAAATACAACAGAAATATTAGTATAATTATAGTACAATAAACTTGTAAATTCAATACAAGCTGAGTTGAAAATGAAATAATAATTAATAAACATGACCTTACTAAAAATCACTATCGAGGAGGTATAAATATATGATTAGAAAGATTATAAAAATTGACGAAGAGAGATGTAACGGATGTGGACTTTGCGCGGAAGCTTGCCATGAAGGAGCAATCGGTATGGTTGGGGGTAAAGCAAAGCTGTTGAGGGATGACTACTGTGATGGTCTTGGAGACTGTTTACCGGCTTGTCCTACCGGAGCAATTTCCTTTGAAGAGCGTGAGGCAGCGGCTTATGATGAAGAAGCTGTTATGCAAAATAAAATTAAAAAGGAAGCGCAAAATTTACCTTGTGGATGTCCTGGAACACAATCAAGACAAATTAAGAGGGATTCAGTACCAGTAGTTGCTAATGAAATGCCGGCTATGGAAAGTCAGCTTTCACAATGGCCAGTGCAAATCAAGCTTGTTCCAATTAATGCACCCTATTTTGAAAATGCAAACCTTCTTATTGCAGCTGATTGTACAGCATATGCCTATGGAGATTTCCACAACAAATTTATCAAAAACAGGATTACCTTGATAGGCTGTCCAAAGCTTGATGAGGGAGATTACTCTGAAAAGCTTACAGCAATTATTAGGAATAACAATATAAAAAGTGTAACTGTTGTGCGTATGCAGGTTCCTTGTTGCGGAGGAATTGAAAATGCTGTTAAAACTGCACTCCAAAATAGTGGAAAATTTCTTCCGTGGCAGGTTATCACCATTTCTAATGATGGAAGGATCATCGAGTAAGTTATTATAGATGCTCTAAATAAAATAAGGAGTTTATACTCCTTATTTTATTTTTTCTATAAATGTATCAAAGTTTTCAGCATTATCATTGGATTTTGTGTTAATGCTTTTCTTAATAGCATTTTTATTGGCAATGCAATTATTAAGGCTCTCGGTAAGTATTACCGTTTCAGAAGCACTTTCAATGTCTTTTACTTGAGTAGAAAGTCTAAATATCAAGTTCATATTACAGCACCTCAAATAAACTTATTTTAGTATTTATTATGCTCTGTTTTTCTTGTATAATTTATGAGAATATTAGTAATTCTCAATATATAATATGCAGAACCAACTAAAGTATTAAAATAGCGGTTAAAACATTTATATATGGTAAAATTATAATTTATATACATATTATAACAGGTGATGAGATGATATTAAAGGGAAGAATAAAATTTATTGCAAATATGATACCTGAGTGTAGAATACTCAGCGATATTGGCACGGATCATGCATATATTCCAATATATTCGGTTAAGAACCAAATATGCAAGAAGGCTATAGCTTGTGATATCGGTGAAGGCCCTGTTGCTGTGGCAAATAGGAACATAAGACAACATGGTATGGAAGACAGAGTAGAAACAAGGCTTGGAAGTGGTTTTAAGCCAATATCTGAAGATGAACTGGATGTATGTGTTATAGCCGGAATGGGTGGTGTTTTGATAAGAGAGATATTAGAAGAGGATGTTAAAAAGGCTAAGAAGGCTAATAAATTGATCATACAGCCAATGAACTACATTGAACTGGTAAGGGAATGGCTTTATCTAAATGGCTTTGAAATACACGATGAGGGATTGATAAATGAGGGATTTAGGATATATAATGTTATTATAGCACAATGGACTGGAAAGATGATGGAAAAGGAACCGGTTTATTATTATATAGGTGAAAAGCTGATTGAGAAGAAAGATCCCTTATTAAATAAATATATAAACCGACGAATTGAGCTTATGGATAAAGTTCTTATAGGAATGTCAGCTATGAAGGATAAGGATTCTTCACTTATAAGTGATCAAAAGAATATCAGGAATGAAATTGGTGCACTGCTTGAGAGAATAAACAGAGGAGTGATATAGTGGCTGTTAAATGTGGAGATATAGTCCGTTTTATGGAGGAATTTGCACCGACGAATCTTGCGGAAGATTGGGACAACGTAGGTCTTATGGTTGGGAGCCGTGAAGATGAGATAAAAAAGTTAATGGTGTGTCTTGACGTTACACCGGAGGTTATTGAAGAGGCAGAGTCAAATAATGTGAACATGATTATTTCACATCATCCTTTTATTTTTAAGGGGCTTAAACGAATAAATAGTGAAGATATTAAGGGCAGAATGATAATGAGGCTGATCAGGAAGGGAATAAACGTCTATAGTGCACATACTAATCTTGACGTAACGGCTGGAGGAGTTAATGAGCAATTATCTAAGGTACTTCAACTGAAAAATTTAGTAAATCTCAAACGCTATAAAAGCGAACGCTTGTTGAAGCTTGTGGTATTTGTACCCAAAGATAGTGTCGACGCAGTAAGGGAAGCATTAGGGAAAGCCGGTGCCGGTTGGATTGGCAATTACAGTGATTGTACTTTTTGTACTGAAGGAATAGGAACTTTCAAACCTTTAGAAGGAACAAATCCATATATCGGTTCTCAAGGTAATTTAGAAAAGGTTGAGGAATACAGATTAGAAACAGTTGCAAGTGAAAGGATAATTGACAAGGTTGTAAGTGCTATGGTAAGCGCCCATCCTTATGAAGAAGTTGCTTATGATATATATCCGCTTGAAGTTTCAGCAAAGGAATATGGATTGGGTTATGTGGGTGAAATGGATACTGCAACAAGGTTAGACAATTTTGTTCAGGTGGTTAAAAACAAGCTTAATACTCCTAACGTACGCGTAATCGGAAATCTAGACAAAGAAGTTAAGAAGGTTGCTGTTTATTGTGGCAGCTTTGGCAATGAAATTATCGGAGCAGTAAAGTCAAAGGCAGATGTTTTAGTCACTGGAGATGTAAAATATCACGATGCTTTGGATATGTTGCAAATGGGCATGTGTGTTATTGATGCCGGACACTTTAGCACAGAAAGGATTATAGTTCCAAGATTAGTTGAGATTATTAAAGAGAGGTTTAAAGATTTAGATGTACTAAGTAACAATGTGGAAAAGGATCCATTTAAATTTATTTGACTTATCAAGTAATTGAGGTTATAATCTTATTTACATTGAGCCTCTTAAGAACGAGGAAAGAGGTAAAATTGAGTAAGCCAGATAGTCGCGTGTATAATACCGAAAGGTTGTACACGAGGAAAGTCCGGGCTCCAGAGGGCAGGGTGCCGGGTAACTCCCGGTGAAGGCGACTTCAAGGAAAGTGCAACAGAGATATACCGCGGTCTTTAAGCTTAATGCTTTAGAACGCAAGGGTGGAAAGGTGAGGTAAGAGCTCACCAGCGGCATGGCGACTTGCCGGCTATGTAAACCCCACCTGGAGCAACACCGTAAAGAGGGACGTTATGGTGGCCCGCCAGTCCCGGGTTGGTGGCTTGAACTTTGCAGAAATGTAAGGTCTAGATAGATGACTATCAAATACAGAACCCGGCTTATAGACTTACTCAATATAATTATCAGGAACACCCGTTTTTAAGGCGGGTGTTTTTGCGTGTGTATGCAGTTTTTTTGTAAGTACCAAAAGTAAGTTTTATCATTCACATGCACTATCTAATAGCTTATTCAATTATTTTGTACGCATTTATATAATAAATAGTTTTTTAATGTCAAATCTAAGTCAATAAACTTATGTAGGTTTTATTCCTATCTCATCAACAATTCGCCAGTTTTTATGGAAAAGTTAGGATTCATAGACTATAATAAGAGTAAATGTACAATAAAATTGGGAAATTTCCTATGTTAGTATATAGATGGGTCGGAAAAAGTGTATCAGGCATGAAGGTAGAGTATTTTCCATAAAAGTAGATGGAGTGAGGGTAAAATGGATTCAACAGAAGTATTGCTTACAAATTGTATGCTGCTTGATGGAACTGGATCGGATAAGACAGCCAATGCGACAGTTGCTGTTAAGAACGAAATTATATATGACATTGGACAGGCGGATTTGCAACAAAAATACAATTCACAAGTTGTAATTGATTTAAAAGGTATGACTTTAATGCCTGGAATTATTAATTCACATATTCATATAAACTATGCAGACATTGAGTACCTTAAGAAATGGTTATATTCAGGTGTTACAACAGTTCGTGATATGGGTGTGTTAGATAACACAACTGTTCAAACTGCTATTGAAAAAAGGCGAACTATGATTAATTCTACAGACTACCCAAGAGTGATAATGTGTGGAAAGTTTATCACGGCTCCTGGTGGATATGGTGGCAGTAGTCCATTAGGTGTATCTACAGGTGATGAAGTAAGACAGACAGTTGCTGAATTGCTTAGTATGGGGTGTGACTTTATAAAAACAGTTTTAGAGGACGGATATGACCCCAGTACTTTTGGTCTGCCCAAGTTAAATCCTGAATTACTGATGGCAATATGTTGTGAAGCAAAAATAAGAGGTGTAAGGGTAGCCGCTCATGTAAGCCAGACTCATAATCTTGAGATATTAGTGAACGCAGGGATTAACGAGGCAGCCCATAATGTCTATGACCCAATCCCTGATACTTTAATAAACAAGATGGTCAATAATAGTGTACATATGACTACCACTATGAATTTATATAAAGCGTTCAGTGATAAATATGGAGCACCGTTCTATCAAACTTGTGTTGATAATTTAGTCAGGTTTGTAAAAGCAGGCGGCAATATTGCTGTTGGAACTGACTTTATTGAAGAGGAGTTACCCTGGTTTGAATCGGGAATGCCTTTATATGAGATGCAACTTTTAAAAGAAGCAGGGTTGGATAACATTCAGATAATTATGGCTGCAACGAAAAATGCATCAGAAGTTTTAGGTATGAGTCACCAAATAGGCACTATAGAGAAGGGTAAGTTTGCTGACATGATTGCAGTGGATGGGGACCCGTTAATAAATTTGGAATGTTTGAAAGACGTTGTTCTTGTAGTAAAGGACGGACTAGTAATCAAGAATGTTTTGTGAAAATGGACTACTTATACTATTTTACAGTAGGGAGTAATGAAAATAACGGTTTTGAGTATTATTTGGATGAGGGGATTGTATATCATGAGAAATATAATAATTTGCATGATAATCGTATTATTTGCAACCACAGTGATGGCTGGATGTGTTTACAAAAAGTCATATCAAGAGCCCCCAGAATTATCGATAAATATTGGGGATAAGCAGGTACAATATATCGTTGCAAAGAATCATTGGAACGGTTCAATATATGATAGAGAAGATACGTTTAAGACAATAATGAAAAAAGAGTCGGGAATTGAAGTTCCGTCTATAGAAATCGGTAATAATGTCGAGGTTAGTTTTAAGGCTAATCCACCAGACAAATTTACCGTATCTGATATTTTGATTGATGAAAAAGGGAAACAGATTTACACAGATAAGGAGATAAAGATTATTCCCGTTGAATTAAAGGATAATAAATGCTCATTTAAGATTGAGGAGCATTTTGCATCTGCTTTGAGTTCAACATATGAAGAAAACAAAGTTGATATAAGGGGTTATAGGATGACTGCAACCTGGGGTGAAAATGAATGTGAGTATGCATTTGTCATTATAACTTTTAAATCACAGGAATCAGTTAGTAATGAAGGAGATGCAGATAATCTTGTTGGCACTATTATAGATAGTAAACTAAATACAATTTGTAATACTCAGTCCATATCTTCGAACCCTTATGATTACATTAAAAATAGTAAGGACTTTGAAGATATTGTAAGTATGGGTGATGAGGCATTAACATACATCCTGGCAGAATTTAAGGTCAGCAAAGACAATGGGCTAAAAGAATATGTTATGGCAATTGCATGTTCAAAGATTTTAAAAGAAGATCCTGAAAATAAAAAATGGGCTTCAGGTAGGGAGTGGTACGATAATTACATTGAAGCAAGGAAATGAATTCTATAAGGTAATTTGCAAATATAAAATTTTAAATTTTATTAGGGAGTTGAAGAGATGGGTAAAAAACTCTCAGAAATGACAAATGAAGAACTCTGGGAACTTTTCCCTATAATTTTAAAGGAATATAACTCTGAATGGGTTAATTGGTATAAAGATGAAGAGAAATTGATTTATGAGATTGTCGGAAA
The DNA here is from genome assembly GCA_023421115.1 of Bacillota bacterium. Lineage (GTDB taxonomy): Bacteria > Bacillota > Clostridia > Acetivibrionales > Acetivibrionaceae > Acetivibrio. The sequence goes on from JAEZUI010000224.1 coordinate 41,519, forward strand.
AAATAACATAATGCGGATAAACCATATTGGCAGCACTTCAGTTAATGGTATGCTTGCAAAGCCTACTGTTGACATCCTTCTTGAAATTGCTGATGGTTTTGATGTGGACGAATTAATCAGCATATTAGAGCAAAACGGATATATCCGTATGACAGAACAAAGCCGTAGTCCTCTTAATTTGACACTTGTAAAAGGATATACTGAAAATGGTTTTGCCAGTAGAGTGTTTCACCTTCATATGAGGTGTTATGGAGATTGGAATGAATTATACTTTAGAGATTATTTGAGGGTAAATAATGCTGTTGCCAACCAATACCGCAATTTAAAAATAAAACTAAAAGAACAATATGAACATGATAGAGATGCTTACACCAATGCAAAATCAGAGTTTGTTTTAAAATACACAGATATTGCAAGATGTGAATTTAATAGAAGTGTTTATTGAGGAATGTTAACTATTCCATTTATATAAGACGAACTTAAGATTATTTGTATAATAGGCATGAGGGTGTTGTAGAATGCTGAATCGATTTCAGTTTTTATCATGTGGAGGACTTGAAAATATGAAGATAAGTGTTTTATATCTTATGACAATTATTTTATTACTTTTTTGGTGTGTGGGCTGTTCTCATCGTGTACCGCTTCAATCTGGAGTTGAAGTTAAAACCATGAATCCTCCTGCGACGAATACTAATGATTTGGAACCAAAGACGAATCCACACGAGAACGATGAGTGGAAAGCGTATCGGTCTATCCTGTCAGGCAACTTTACTCTGATAAATGAGGATAATTGTAAATCAGAGATGGAGCATTTATACAAGATGGATTTTAAAAACGGAAAATGCGAATGGAAATATATTTTGATGGATTTTAACAAAGATGGTAGAGACGAATTATTTATTCAGTTGAGCCCAGACTACGACGCTGCACTTTTCCAATATGAGGACGGAAATATAGGATGTATTGGCATTGATGATACAGAAAAAAATTGTTTTAAGCAACCGTTAAAAGGTGGAAGGCTGATTGAAACGTATTATTATAATGGTGCTGTCACTAAAACCATTTTTGAATATGATTCCGAATTTAAGATGGTAAATCCAAAACACTATTTTTCAATAAATGTTGATGATTATGAATATTACAAGAATAATCGTAGTGAAATAATAAATGAATATCCTATAATTACAAAAGAGGGAGTATATTATTTTCAAAATATAGACGGTAAAAAAACTGATTTATCAAAAGAAGATTGGGAACGAATACAAAAAGATATTGACGAACAGATTGTCTCTGACAGCGAGTGGAAGGATTG
>JAEZUI010000061.1 GCA_023421115.1 Bacillota bacterium
CCTTCAGTATCCCTAATATTCCTGCCACCATCTCTATAGTTCGCCCTGAAACAATACCTATTATACTTTCATTGGATACGCCCTTTTCAAGCAACACTCTTGCAATACGGTTTGCACGTTTATTCAACTCCTTATATGTAAGTTGGTCTACTCCAGACACCAACGCAATACTCTCAGGCCTTCTGTCAGCCTGTTCCTCAAACAATTGGTGTACTGTATTGTTTCGTGGGTATAGAGATATTGTATCGTTAAAATCAAAAAGGAGTTTTCTTCTTTCATCCTTTGTCAATATACTTTTTTTAGAACTTGCATTATCAGGATTAATAACAATTTCTTTAAGTACATTTAAAAAGTATTCTACCATTATTGAGACTTGACCAACATTAAAAATCCCTTCCGAAAACCTTACCATTACCTTAAACTCATCAAGTGTGGTGGATACTATGAAATCAAGGTGGGTATTAGTTCTTTCATAACTTTCCGAATACATCGGAATTATAAGTCGGTCTCTGTTTTCTTTATCTCTTGCATTTTCATAAACATGCATATCTACGTGTGCAAAGATTGTATCAAAAAAAGGATTTTCATAACTTGTGTTATCATCTATTATGGATTTTATTTCTGTAAGAGCTATATGGCTATATGATTTTACTGTTACAACCTTGCTATTAATATATTGTAAATACTCTTTCCAACTTAACTCCTTTTGAATATTGATTCTTAAAGGAACAGTGTTAAGAAAACATCCTAATATTTTTTCCCCATCTTCACAAATAGGCCTATTATGCTCTACAAGCCCAACCACAAAATCACTTTCGAGGCTTATCATATTCAACATGAAAGCATAGGCTGCAAAAAACAAAGACCTCACATTTATACCAGTTTCTTTCACAAAACTCCTCAATATAGGAATCAAGTCCTTATCGAATTCTCTTGAAAAACTGCCAAACTTCATTGTATCTCTGCTTATCTCTGTATTACTGCCATTGAAATGTAATCGTTTATAATCCAAAAGTTCTTCTTTCCAATACTTTTCATCATCTTCCGATTTTTGCATGGAAATCAACTTGGTAACAAAATCTTTATAGCTGGATTTCAATTTTACAGGAAATACATCTCTTATCTTTAAATCAAAATATAGTTTAGCCATCTCAGACATCATTGATGCAAGGCTCCATCCATCTAAAACAGCATGATGGAACAAAAACCATATACAAACATCTTCATCATTTTGTATTACGGTCATTACTCTCCACATCTTACCCGATAAAACATCAAAATATTTGCTCCTGTCGGCTTGCAACAATTCACAAATATAATTCTCACGCTCCCCAAAATTGATCTTTCTAATATCATGATACTCAAAATCAATTTCTATGCTCTTATGGACTAATTGCATAGGTTCGGGGAAATTGTAAATATCAAAACTTGTTCTTAATATTGGATGCTTCACCATTAAAAGCTCCCAAGCCTTTTCATATAGCTTCTTGTCAAACTTTCCGTCTTTAAGAATAAATCCTATCTGATCATGATAAATAGCAGCTTCAGGATTTTTAAGCGTATAATAAATCATACCCGTTTCAATATGACTCATTGGATAAAAGTCTTCAACATTATCAGGTAAATACCTTGAAAAATTCTCATTTGATAATATTTCTTCTTTAAGGGATTCAATTTTATTTTTAGCAATCTCCAGGCGTTTATTATCCATTCCTTCCTTACTTTCAAGAATATAAGTTGCAAGATCTTTTAACCTAGGATTTTTATATAAATCAGCCACTTTAATATCCATACCAAAAACAGTGTTAATCCTGTTGCTTAGTTGGATTGCTTTAATGGAATCTCCACCTAAGACAAAAAAATCATCATTAATTCCAATACTGTTTTCGACTTTTAATGTATTTGTCCATATTTGAATAAGTTTTTCTTCAACATAATTTGTCGATGCAGCATAGGTAACCCCTGTATTTATTGATTCGTCAAGCTTTGGCAACAATTCTCTAGCAACCTTGCCATTTCTCGTTAAAGGCATTTTTTCTATCCTTACAAAATACGAAGGTATCATATATTCTGGTAAATACTGAGATAAATAACTACGCAATTGTGAAACTGAAATATCAGAATCTGAAACAATGTAGGCACAAAGAAATTTAGCTCCATCATCATGTTGTCTTTCAACAACAATAACTTCCTTAATTATTTCGTGCTTTAATAATCTTGATTCTATCTCCCCTAGTTCAATTCTAAATCCACGTATTTTTACTTGGTGGTCAATCCTACCTATGTATTCCATTTCCCCGTTTTCAAGCATTTTTACAAGATCACCTGATCTATAGATAATTTCTCCGGTGATATACGGGTTCTCAACAAACTTTTCACAAGTCAGTTCAGGTCTATATAAATAGCCACGTGCTACCCCTGCACCTCCGACACATAATTCGCCCGGAACTCCGATTGGCAATATCTTTAAATTCCTATCCATAATATATGTTGTAAGTGTTGGAATAGGTTTTCCTATATTGCTTATGTCATGATATATCTCATTCTCCGTTATATCCTTAAAAGTAACATGCACAGTTGTCTCAGTAATACCATACATATTAATCAATCTGCACTCGGGATATTTTTTCTTCCAAGGCTTTAGCATAGAAGGTCTTAATGCTTCTCCTCCAAAAATAACATATCTTGTCTCAAGGACTTTTGCCTCATTCTTTATTTCCTCATTGATCAAGTTATAAAATGCAGTAGGTGTCTGGTTTAAAACAGTAACCCTCTCATTCTTCAATATCTTTAAATACTCAGCCGGATCCTTTGCAACCACTTTGGGTACAATAACAAGTTTTCCTCCGTATAACAATGCTCCGTACATCTCCCATACAGAAAAATCAAAACAAGGTGAATGAAACATTGTCCAAATGTCACGTTCGTCAAAATCAAACTGCATTTTACTATTAAATAATAATCTTACAACATTCCTATGCTCGATTATTACTCCTTTAGGCTGTCCGGTCGTACCCGAAGTGTATATAATATATGCCATATCAGAAGGTTTGTTTACTTTTACAAGGTTTGTATAATCTTTTTTATAGATTTCCTCATTTTCCAAATCAATAGTAAGGCATTTTTGCGAAAATTCGTCGCCAAATCCCTTATGGGTTAAAAGAATTGATGTACGACTATCCTCAATCATATATTTTATTCTTTCAGTAGGATAATCCGTATCAATAGGCAGATATGCTCCCCCTGCCTTTAACACAGCAAGTATAGCTATAATTAATTCTATTGAACGCTCGGTAAGAATTGCTACAACAGTGTCAGGTCCCACATTGTTTTCCCTAAGCAATTGAGCCAGACTATTTGCTTTTTTGTTTAATTCATAATATGTAATACTTTTATCTTCCAGTACTACAGCCGTCCTGTTTGGATACTTTTCCACAATTTCTTCAAATAATCTGTGAATCATCTTATCCTTAGGATATTCAGCTTCAGTATCATTAAAATCGTAAAGAATTGTTTTCCTTTCTTCATCATCAATTAATTCAAACTCACTTAATTTTTTTTCATAGTTTTCTGCTACCTGATTCAATAAATTGATAAAGTGTCTTGCCATTCTTTGAACTGTCTGTTTTTTAAATATCTTTGTGCAATACTCAAAAACGAACTCTATGCACTCACCTTTTTCAACTGCTGTCAATATCAAATCAAATTTGGAGGTTTCAAATTTAAAATCTACTGGAGTAAATTTTAAGCCTTCTATATTGATTGTCGCATTCTCCATGTTTTGCAGAACAAACATTGTATCAAATAAAGGATTTCTGCTCCGATCAGTCTTAATTTTTAATTTTTCCACCAATATTTCAAACTGACACAACTGATTATCAAAAGCTTCCAATGAACTTTTTCTTACTTCTTCTAAAAAATCAACAAAGGTCTTATTGTCTTGAGGATAATTCCTTAAAGCCAGAGTGTTAATAAACACTCCCATAATATGTTCCAGATCATGGTGCACCCTTCCAGATACAGGAGTTCCAATGACGATATCATCTTGGCTGGAATATTTGGCCAAAAATATGTTATATGCACTTAACAGTATCATAAATAGTGTAGTTCCAGTTTTGTTCCCTAACCCAGCAAGCTTTTTTACCAGCTCCTTATCAACCTCAAACTTAATCCTGTCACCTTCAAAGCTCTTATATGCCGGTCTTGGATAATCTGTAGGCATATTAAGAATGATACCATTATCAGAAAAAATATCCATCCAATATTTTTCCTGTTTGCTTACATGCTCCGACTCTAGGAGTCTGCTATGCCATTGTGAAAAATCCTTATACTGAAACTCCGGTTTTAAAAGATATCTTCCCGAATAGATATCAGATAATTCATTTATAAAAATATCAATTGATACTCCATCGGTAATTATATGGTGCATGTCATACATGAATAGATATTTCTGGTCCGTTATTCTAACTATGCATACCCTTAGAAGAGGTGCTTCCCCTAACTCAAAAGGTTGTATAAATCTGTCTATAACAGACTCTATGTTATCAGATCCCAATTCAAGATATTTTACATTTACTGATCCGTCTTTTTTTATTTTCTGAACAATTTCACCGTCTATCACATCAAAATATGTACGGAAAACTTCATGCCTTTTGACAAGTTCATCTACTGCATACTGCATTTTTTCTATATCAATACTGCCTTCTACCATAGCCACAAAAGGTTCATTATAACTTATTCCACTTCCGTCCATCTGACAAACTGTATATATTCTTTTTTGTGGTGACGATACCCTGTAATGATCCTTTTCACTTATTGACTCAATAGGTTTGTATACATTTTTCTCTGCATTGATGATATAATTTGAAAGGCTCTTGATTGTAGGGTTTTCAAATATAATTCCGAGCGGAATGTCAACGTCAAACTCCTTCAATATCCTGGTAGCTAACAAAGTTGCCTTAAGAGAGTGCCCTCCAATACTAAGAAAATTATCACTCGTACTTATCCTCTTAATGCCCAGTAAATCCTTCCAAAGTGTAAGCATCTTTTGTTCTACTTCATTTTCCGGAAGCAAAAGCTCACCTTCAGATTGCAGGATATCATCAGGAATCGGTAACTTTTTCCTATCAATTTTTCCACTTGAATTTAAAGGCATTTTATCCAGCATTATAAAATAAGAAGGTATCATATATTCAGGCAGAATATCTGACAGATATGACCTCAATTCCGTTGAATTAAGTTGACTTTCAGAAACAATATACGCACACAAGTACTTATCTCCGTCCAAATGCTCCCTTGCTGTTACACATACCGCCTTTATCATCGGATGTTTTAGCAAGTGACTTTCTATCTCACCTAATTCTATTCTGAAACCCCTTATCTTTACCTGATGGTCAATTCTGCCCAAAAACTCTATATTACCGTTAGGCAGCCACCTTGCAAGATCCCCTGTTTTATAGAGTGTTTTTCCATCTTCAAATGGATTGTTTACAAACTTTTCCTGCGTAAGCTCCGGTTCGTTTAAATACCCTCTGGCCAAACCAACTCCAGATAAACACAACTCTCCAACTGCACCGACAGGTTGAAGATTATTTTCAGAATCAAGTATATAAGCCTTTATATTTGGAAGGGGTTTACCAATGGGTACACTTACTTCCCCTTTAAATTCGGAAAGACAGTAGCTGGTAGCATAGATTGTTGATTCTGTAGGTCCATAAATATTCTCAAATTTTAATTTTGGTAAAAGTGATGATACCTTTTTCACCAATTCTCCCGAAATAGCTTCTCCCGCAACAAATAAATACTTTAAACTATCCAGAGAACCAATATCTGCGATACTCAATGTATTTATAAAAACATTGAGCATTGAAGGTACAAAATTTAAATGTGTTACATTGCTTTCCTTTATGGTTTTTATTATTTTTCTTACATCCTTTTCTGCACCGCTTTCACATATAACAAGACGTCCACCGTCAAAAAACCATCCAAAAAGCTCCGTTACCGACACATCAAAGGTATAGGATGTTTTTAGTAAATATGCATCGTGTGACAGGAGGGGATATTTTTTCTGCAGCGCAAGAAGAATATTGACAACACTGCGGTGTTCAATCATAACTCCTTTTGGATTTCCTGTAGAACCAGATGTATATATTATATATGCAAGATCAGCTGATGTATTCATTTTACCGAGGTTTGCTTCACTTTCCCCATCAGTATCAGCCTCACTAATATTCACTATCCTGCCATCAAACTGTAGTTTCTTTGATATATCTCCATTTGTAATCAAAAAATTTGCTCTGCTGTCTTTTAGAATATACTCTGTTCTCTCAAGAGGATAAGCGGGGTCAATAGGCAAATATGCCCCTCCTGCCTTCAACACAGCCATAACTCCTACAACCATATCTATAGAACGGCTTGCAATAACGGCAGCTATAGTATCAGGTTTCATACCTGACTTTCTCAATATCCTTGCAACCTGATTTATTTTATTATTCAATTCCCTATATGTAAGGCTTTTTTCACCACAAACAAGTGCAACATTATGCGGAGTCCTGTCAACCTGTTCCTCAAAAAAATCCATAATTGTTTTATCTTTTGGGTATTCCTCATCAGTATTGTTAAAACAACTTAGAATCTTTTCCTTTTCATCCTCTGTTAATCTTCCTATATTTAAAATTTCGGAGCTAAGAAATTCAATTTTCTCTTTAATACTCGGTAATAGCGCTCCATCAAAGCCACTATAAAAAAAATGTATTTGCTCAATAACATCTTCCTTAATTTCTTTATCTACAAAACTCAGCTCTTCTCCAGCTTTCAGAATTCTGTTATTTTCAAAAATATTACTATCCTTAACAGTTGATTTATCAGTGTAATAAAATATGTGCTTTACTTCCTTATCTTTTACATCCAAAAACATACTACTATTGTCAAACTTTCTAATCGCATCAATACCATATTGATATTTATGCTTTTTTTGTACTATACCTTTTTGTTGACTTTGTTTATCTAGGCTTAATATGGCATCATATCTGAATTTGGTAAGTTCGTTATCTATTGTATGGATTTTATTAGAAAAATCAACACTTCTTATTTCAGGTATATCTGTCTGCATATCCTTAAAAAAATTCTTTGATACAAAAAGCTCACTGCTATGCTCTGTACCAAAGTTATAAGTACTGTGTTTTTTATCTTTATGATATTCAATCAAAGATTTTTGAAAATTCACTTCACTGTCTTGGTCCCTGATATCTCCAATAAATAATACTGCATCGCTCTTGCACATTTCTATTGCGCTTGAAATAACTTTTCTTAAATAATTATGTCCGTCAAAATACTGTACAACACTGTTAATAATAACAATATCAAAATCATTGCTGTTTATTTTATAAATCTCATCTGCCGGAAGACACATAAGCTTAATATTTCCTATATTTTCCTTCTGAACTCTCTGCTTGTTTCTCTCTATCATACCCGTTGAAAAGTCAGTTCCATAGTACAACCCTACATAAGGGGCAATCTTATACATTACTAGCCCTGATGCACAACCTATTTCAAGCACTTTTGCCTCTTTGTGCAGATATGGTTTTAACTTTTTCAGGACATTTTCTGAGAATTCCTCCATTTCTATTTGAGAAAATTTCTCACCTGTATAACTACTTATCCAGCCTCCGGCCTCAATATCATCCTTAGCACTGTCTGCAACAAAATCCCATAATTTCTCTTCAAATGCCTCATTTCTTTCTTCTTTTTCATCAAAGATATTTTCAGAATTAACACATATAAACGCATCGAAAGTCTTACACTTCCACTGAAGCCTATTTAAAGTTTTTAAAAATGACTTGCTTGAAATTATCAACTGTATATTTGAGTCATCTATTATGTCTCTTACCTTATACTCACTTAAATCAGACTCGATAAAAACACAGTCAGCGCCAACCTTAAGAGCAGCAATATAGGCTATAAACCGTTCTACCGAATCCTTTAAATAAATCCCTATTACTAATTTGGAATCTATACTAAATTTATTTAATAAAAAATTGGCCCATTGATTTGTTTTTTTCTCCAATTCTATATAAGTAATATAAGCATTTTCAGATTTAACAGCTATGTTATCAGGAAATTTATCAGCCATCATCAAAATATCTTGAATTACTTTGGATTCTTTTTGATTAATACCTAACTCAAATTTTATCTGCTTACTTAAACTTTGTAACATTTCAAACGCCCCCATTAACTCACGATAATTTTATAAATCTCCGATGTAGAGTTCCATCAATTTGGATAAACAACTTTATTTATCTATATATCAATCCACAAGACCTTTTTTAGTCTCATGTACATCTGAAGTAGCATATTTAATAACCATATCTATATAATAATCCGAAAAATGCCCATCACATGGAGGACACTTATGCATGTATTCGTCGATGCAATCCACATTTTGGTTCTGAAACATTCTGTTAAATTGTTCTTCTAATTTAGTAGTTATAACACGACTTACGAATTTAAGACTTTTCAATCTACTATCGCAAGCATATTTTTGGAACAAATCAACAAACTCCTCTAATGACACTTCTTTTATATTGGGATCAAGCTTTACGAAAGATTTCTTAATATCCTTCCAATTTAATGGCCTTGGATTATACAATAAATAATTATCCATAATGCCATTGGAATAATGTAAAGCCATATGTGCCATTGACTTTGCTACATATTCTACTGAAGTCAAATCAAAACATGCATCTATATTTGGAATAGCACCTATATTGTGAATAGAAGAAATAAGTGACTCAAAGCCTTCTTGAGGATGTACAACATTAGATTCATTTGCATATAAGTATCCTAATTTAACACAAACACCTGGAAATCCCTTTTTAATCATATTTAATAACAATTCTTGAGCAACATATTTAGTTTGGGAGTAACCGTTTACTATACCAAAAAGCTTGTCCGAATCCATATTTTTGTCTATTAATGAAGCACTGCAACTTGCAGTATAAATCATAGGCTTTAATTTGCCATGCAGTGAAAACATCATTATGTTTTTCAGACCATCAACATTTGCCGCTTTTAAAGTAAAATATGGCAAATAAAAGTTATCAATAGCTGCACAATGAATGACAAGATCGATTTTTCTTGCCAACTCGTTATAATTAACCTGACCAATTCCAAGATCATCTTTAGAAATGTCACCTAAAACTATTTTAATACGATTTCTTTCACTCGAATTCAATTCAAGACCATAATTGTAAAGATTATCGATAATACGCTCAACGCCATGCTCATTACTCTTTGCACGAACTAGACAATATATATTTGCTTTTGTTTGCAATAAGCATTCCTTTAAAACAAACCCACCAACAAAACCCGCTCCCCCAGTTATTAAAATATTTTCCAAACTATCATAAGAAATAACCGGTTTTGACTTGTAACCTACCTCCATCATTTTCTCTAATACGATTTCCTCGTATTTTTTTACCTCGTCTATTAACTTAACGGATGTTCTCTCTATAGCATGTTCCCTTTTACTTTCCAAAACTCTGGCAATCCTATTGAGTATAGTAAGTAAATCACTGCTGTCAAAAAATATTTCTGTTGGTATTTTTACATCATATTCTTTTTCCAAAGCTAAATGAATGTCAAATATTTTAAGTGAATCCACTCCATAGAAGAATAGAGATTTACTAACATCCAAATCCATTATGTCCAAACAACTCTCACCACTGCTTAAAAGCTTAACAATTGATGAAAATATTTTGAACTGCATAAAACCTGCAGCATTTACTTTTTCAAAAGTGTTCATCATAGAATGTATCCTGACATTCTCCTCCATCTTATTTGATGGCGAAGAGCTAAACTTCCATTCCTTTACAGCGGTCATTTTGCCATCCAAATATGCCTTCTTGTTCTCTTTGCGACATATCTTACCACTTGATGTTTTACAAACAGATCCTGGTGATAGAAAAACCAGCTCATTAATTTGAAAATCGAATTGCCTTGATATGTTTTCAAGAATTGCATTGGTTGTTTCTGTAAAATAAGCTTCCTCACTGCTTAATCTCTTTAAAGCTACCCTCTGTAATTCAGCAAGAACTACTATTTCCCTATCATTCCCATTTGTCACTTCAAAAGCACAAACTGCTCCTAATCTACCTTCATTTAATGTTTTCTCTACAATTCTTTCAATATCCTGCGGATACACATTCACACCATTTATAATCATCACATCATCTTTTCTTCCCGTTATGTATAATCCTCCTTCACTAAAAAAACCAAGATCCCCTGTACTATAAAATCTCTTTGTTTGTCCGTCGATATCTATATTAATAAACTTCTCTTTATTTATCTCTTCCTTTCCCCAATAACCATATGTAACATTGTCACCTGAAACACAGATTTCTCCGATTTCATTTTCATTAAGCTTTTCTCTAGTATTTATATCAACAATTATAATTTCCTGATCTAGCCATGTATTCCCGCAGCATACTAAGGCTAATGAATTCTTTTCATTCTTGTTGCAGGTTAATTGTTTAACAACATTTCTAGAAAGCTCATTATAATCAACATATATTGCTTTTGGCATAGAACTTTTTTTGTTTCCAGAAACAAAAACTGAAGCTTCTGCCATACCATATGCAGGATAAAAGTTTTTGATATTGAAACCAACCTTTTCGAATTGATTTGCAAATTTAACTATGCTATCATAAAAAATTGGTTCTGCACCATTAAATGCAAGCTGCCATGAAGATAAATCAATGTCTGTCAACTGTTCTTGTCGAATTTTAGAAACACAATAATCATAAGCAAAATTAGGTCCTCCAGTTATTGTAACTTTATAGTCAGTAATCATTTTAAACCAAGAAACAGGGCTTTTCATAAACATAAGTGGAGACATCATGACACATGTCACTCCATTATAGAATGCATTCAGTATAGATCCTATCAATCCCATATCATGGAAATGCGGCAACCATGTTCCTACAACATCGTCATTAGTTATTTCAAAAGCATTTTTCAACATTTGTAGATTATAAATCAAATTCTTATGTCTGATTTCTACTCCTTTAGGAAACGACGTAGAACCAGATGTGTACTGCAAAAAAGCAATATCATTTTCTTCTCCAGTCGTACCATATTGAAAAATATTATCATAATTATAATCAGAGTAATCTTCAGTCTCAATAAAATTAACGTTCCTAGGGATTTCTTCAAAATCATCATTGCTTTTAATAGTATCGATTCCACTTTTCGTAGATAAAATAATGTTTGTATCACAATCCCTAATAATTCTTATTATCTTCTCGTTAGATCTGTTTCCCTTCGGCATGTTAACAGGAACAGCAATAGATCCTGAAAGTATGCTGGAAAAAAAACCTATTATAAAATCTATTCCTGCAGGATACATGTTGATAATGCATTTTGATTTCCCCTCAAAGCTTTCTAACTTGTTTGACAACGCTAACGATTTCAGATAAATCTCTTTAAAACTAACAGAGCTCACCTCATCACCTGAAATATAAATAAACGCTTTCTTGTCAGGCTGATATGTGGCCCAATATTGTATATATTGCTGTAATGTACTCCCCTTAAATCTCATAATCATGTCTCCCTATCATATAATATTATTTAAAATACAAACATTAATAATCTCTAATCACTAAAACCCCAAAAACTGCTAATTTTATAACATAGATTTTGTATCTATGCAACTAAGTTTAACAATCATATCCAACCCTTATCTTTCTATTAAGCCATTTCTAAAAATATCCTATACAATATTTAAGTCACAAAGCCCCTCAAATCAGATTTTTTGAAATGGCGATTGACCAGTTTTTTTGGGAATCACGTTAGCAAAATAAATTATATATGGAAAATGTAAACACACAATAATTACACGGCGGAAATATACGACCACTAACTAATACCCCTAATTAATCCTTCACTTTTTCTATATAATGTGTTGAAACAATTACATTAGTAAGCATTACCAAGGTACTTATCACTCATAAGTGTCATTATGTTAATCCTAAACAATACAAATAGATTTGACTTTTTGATAATACTATAAATGCAATTAGCATTCTATACCGCGAGATTATTCAAAAAACACTTTTTGGTATAAAATTACATTTCGTTACTTGTGTTATATTAATGTAATGTAACTTTGTATAACACTATCATTTCAACAAATAATGTTATACTGAAGAAAAGTTTTTAGTCACGTTTGCAATGCGTTGCTCTTGTATTATAATGCTATTGAACAATAACCTATTCCCCTATAATCGAGACTTAACCTGTTATCTATTGTTTTAAAAGTTATTCTCTAATCTGTAGCATATTAAAAATGGTATATCTATGTAAAATATCTTTTTAATTATACCAAATCTCAAGTAATTTTCAATAAGCATTTTATAATTTTAAAAATCAAATTGATTCTTTTAATGCATAAATAGCATTATTGTATCCAGCTTTATTTACATGCCACATTAAGAACTTTCACTGAAGTCTTTTTTTATATGTTCCTAACTATATAATCCATTATACTTATTGGACATTATTAAACTGTCCGTTAAAGTTTAGAGTTGTAAAATAGTCGGCAGGAGTCTCGGTACGGCAGATAAGATCAAGCTTCTGAAACAATTTGTGCAATACCTGAAACTTTACAGATTTCAGCCTTATCAGAATAGCTTGATATGCGAGAAAAAGATTTTTAGAATCAAGTCCACCTAAAATTGAAAGCGGGCTTGTACAATCGTTCCTATAGCCGTTATAGAGGCTATATTCACTGTCCAAATCTAAAAAGGTTGTTTTGATAACAGTTTTAGATTAGGGTTGAAATTGTGATGAACTAATTCTTCTCTTATACAGATACAAATAGCATACTATAATTAATACTAAGCTTATTGCAAAAATCATAGCATTATAGTTTTCCAACACAGAGATAAACCTAGATTCATTTGGGATATTTGACAATATAGTGCTTGTTCCGTTAATCATTACATGAATTATGATTGATGACCATATTGATTTTGTCCAAACATAGGCAAGCCCCATTAATATTCCAAACAGTATAGCATATGCGCCTTGTATCACTTGTAGATGGTATACCCCAAACAATATACCTTGTAAGATTACAGCACCGGTAACAGTCATTACTTTTTTAAGTTCATTAAGTATTAGCCCTCTAAATATTATTTCTTCAATAATAGGTGCTACTAATGCAGTGCCTACAAAAACAAGTATATAGTTGCTTCCTCCAAGTAAAGTCTCAATTAGAGCATCATGTGCTTCAAAATATCCTTTTAAAAACTCTAACCTTTGCATACATTCAAGTAAATATCCACTAAACATGTTAATTGATATTCCTGCCACGATTAATACTAAAACCTTCATAGGTTGAATATTTGAAAAACTACATGTTTTGAATAGATTTTGCTTTCTCATTCGGCCAATAACATAATAAATGGGTATAGCTAAAACAGCTGCAAAAATAATTGAAATATTAGCCTGCCCCATAATAATACTTGTTAATTTCTCTGTTAAAACAACGGGGTTCATGTCGGGTTCTTTAATTACCAGCATTATTGTTGTTACAATTGCCGCAGCAATTAAATATATAAACTGCAACGCGTAATATATCATGGTATAAAGAAGTATAAATCCTGCTGCTTTTAAATATTTTTTCATTTTTTCCCCTTTCTTAATTAACCTATCTTAGTTATTCCAAAAAATAAAAAAGTGGCTTGAATCCTGATAATTATTACAATCCTGTTTATATTTTTAGTTTTGTCCCGCAATAGTAAATATCGCTGCTTATCACAGCGGAACCATATTTTTCTCTACAAGTATATTATGATATTTACGCTATATAGCTATTTATATAAGCATTTTGAAATTTTCGAATCTATCATTTCTTACGAATTAAATTATATCATAAAACACAAAAAAATCCATCACCTATAAAAATAATGTTTCACTAATACAAGGCACAATCATGTTCATCATAAAAAAAAGGACTGATTGTCCAGTCCTTTTTTTCTATCCAAAAACCTTAACACGATTCTCCAACGGTTGAAACTGCTTTTCATCAGGGTTTGCTGTTGGCTTTCCAAAGGGCATTTGGGCAATTAGCTTCCAATTATCCGGTATACTCCACTCTTTTTTTACATCAGCTTCGATGAGTTCATTATAATGTTGTAATGAAACACCAAAACCTTCAATTTCTAGAGCTGTCCATAGTACAAATTGGTGCATACCATTAGATTGTTGTGACCAAATAGGGAAATTATTTTTATATAATTCATACTGTTTTTGCAAAGATTGAATTACTGAATTGTCCTCAAAAAATAAAACAGTTCCATATCCATTTTGAAACAAATTTATTTTATCCTCAGTAGAACTGAATTGTTCTTTAGGAACAATCTTCCTTAAAGCCTCCTTCGTTATATCCCATAATTTATCGTGATGATTTTTTAATAGCAAAATAACTCTTGCACTTTGGGAATTAAAGGCCGATGGAGTATGCTTTACAGTGTACTCAACTATTTCTTTAATTCTTTCATCAGATATTAAAGTTTCCTTACTTATTCCATAATATGATCTCCTGTCTGCTACTGCAGTATAAAAATCCTTTGTCACGGCAATTCCTCCTGTCTAAATATATAATAATGTTAGTTTTATTTTAATTGATAATAATTTATACCCTCTATTATTAAAAATAAACCTAAATTTGATAAGGTTATTTTTCAGTCTCCTTGTATAGGTCAATAGATTTCCTTACCCTCCTTATAACCTCATCTGCAATTCTTTGAGGAGATAAAACCCTAACATAGGGTCCAAGTGATATTATATTCCTGATAATGTTCTCCTCTTCAAACATATAGTAATTCAGCCTTATTTCATATTTACCTTCTCCTAAATCCCTTGCAGTCCTTTCCATACCTGAAAAGCACATAAAACACCTCTCCATTGCCGCCTTTTTATCACTAATTCTTATCTATGACTTTTTTATATGGCTTAATCATTGCATCACTTATTCTCTTACTTATGTTTTTATATGCAAAGGGCATTGATAATAACATTCCAATAAGTTTCATTTTGAGAATAGTACTGATTTCTTTTTGAGGAAAGTCATACATTCCATGTTTTCTATAAAATTTATGATCTTGCTTCATCAATCCCCTCATAACATAAACGAGATCACGAAAAATTTTCAAGCCACCAACACCCAGAAAGTTCTGAGGAAACGAAAGTTTCTTTTGAAGAGCATAGTTCAATTTGCTAGAAAGCATCTTAATTGAACCAGCAGTATCCTTTTCATCGGAAGCCACACCACATAAAAAGTTACAGCCAACCTCACAACGACCTTCAATAATAATCCTAAGATTATCCTCTAGGCTATACGATCCGCTTATAATATATCCTACTGGCATTCCCATAGTTACAGTGCGGTGACCGTTACAAAATTGTCGGTCATCATACAACTTAAAGGATGCCCCCATACTGTGATCTCTTATAGTGAAGGCGTATACAATAGCATCTGCACTCTGAATTTCTTCCCTTAAGAATACATCAAATCCTTCTTTATACATACACTTTCCGGAAATTTCACAATGGAAACAACCACGACACCCACCTGCAAACGGATATTCCCTGATGTTTATAACTCGTGTGTTATAAGGATATACATTCTGAAAATCCAAGATCATATTTTTAAGATTTTCATCATTGTCTTCACAATTTGTAACAATTACTGTATCATAAATATTTGACTTTGCTGCTGCAGAATAAATTGGAATATAGTGCTTCTTACCCGACAAATTATTCAATTTATCCAGCAATTTATTTGGGGATACATAAATATCCGATTTATAACAGAAATGCACATACTCCCAGAATTTTATCGCATCTTTTTGTCCTTTAGCAGTTAACAAATCACCCCTGTCAGCAGAAAGACCATGAATGTATTTTAGGTTTAAATCCAAACAATTATTTTCTATAAATTTATGTGCTGTCACATCATAAAAGTGTTTAGATGTTGTGATTTGTGCTGCAAATTTTCCGCTTAAGTCTATTTTCTGTTCTTTCAGCAACTCAATAAACTTATGTAGTTGATATGGCACAATAAATGTGTATACCGGATAACAAAACAATACCATATCAGCGTCGAGTAACTTTTTTATTGCCAATCCCATATCCCTTTCATATCGTTTTATCTGTTCCCCTACATGTAATATCTCAAAGTAATCATTTTCAAAATACTTTTGAAGGTATAAAATTGTTTGAAAGGTTATACTGAGTTTTCCTTTAGGACTTCCGCTTAATACTACGATATTCATTAATTGCTACCTCATTTTTTAGTATAGATTTGTACTTTTTACATATAGTTTTATAATTTGTAATATTCGTATATACAATGAAAGAGGTCAATGCGAAGGAGATGAATGTTATGTGGCATATGGTTTCGAGTATTCTTAATATATTTGCGATTTATTCTTAGGACACTTAAAGTACATAATAAGTATCGTTCTTTATATCAGGGTATTTTTGTGGTCCAAAAAATATGTTAAATAACTTCTTTGCTTTTATGATCTTAAATATGAATCAATGTAGAATTATGGAAATTTAAGAGATATTTTTCTAACTACATGTTTCTTGAAAAGTACACTAAAATCGTTTTTCAAGCCCAGAAATCATGTTCATGCGACTATTGAACATAGACTTTTTAAGTTAAACCACCAATTGATTTTAATATATTTATGTATTTCGGATATTTATCGCTTATTGTTTATAATCAATTTTTTTGATAATTTCAAAAGCATATAAAAAATTAAGTATAACAAATGCTAATACAGTTTATTTTTGTATTAAATATATTAGGAAAAATACTATTAAGTTTCTACGTCAAACATTAGGAATAAAATTATTATATTTTAATAAAATAAGAAGATCCTTTTGCACCTTAAGTTTCATCTATTATACAGTTTTATCCATTGATAAAATTATATAAAATATTTGACTATATAGCTATCTCAATATAAAATATATATGTAGAAAAAATTCTTTTTCTATTCTTTGCCAAAACAAATTTAATAACCTAGGGGGCGAATCTATGACTCAAAGAAACATCGGAACAGCAATATTATTGTCCATTATCACTTGTGGTTTTTATTCATTGTATTGGATGTATAAAATTACACAGGAGATAACTGAGTATAATAATGAAAGTGCTAATCCTACCACAGAGCTGTTACTTTCAATGTTTACATGTGGAATTTATTATCTTTACTGGAATTATAAGATGGGAAAAAGAATTGCGCAAGCCCGTTCCTCTTCCTCAGATGATTCAATGTTGTATTTAATCCTTGCTTTTTTCGGATTAGGAATTGTTTCATTAGCAATTATGCAGAACAATATGAATAATATGGCTACAATGTAAGATGATTCAAAAATAATTAAATAGAGTTGATCAAGTGAAAAAAAGTTTTATAATGTTTTTGTTTATAGGAAGTGTCAGTCTTTTATTTAGTTTAATTTTCAAACGAAGTCCTTGTTTATTTCTAAATTTAACTGGCATTCCTTGTCCTTCCTGTGGAATGACAAGAGCCTATATTTCATTATTTAGAGGAAACATATCACAAGCGTTTTGTTACCATCCTTTATTTCTTGCACCTTTTGTTATTATAATGATGATGCAGGAGAAAATTAAGGTAAACAAAAAACTATTTAATGGATTGGTTATTTTCCTTACAGCAATTATATTTATAGTTTATGTTATTAGGTTGATACTGCTTTTTCCAGAAAAAGAACCTTTGGAATTTTTGTCAGATGCAATATTGCCGAAATTTTATCGGTTTATAAAATCTGTTTTTTGAATTCTATAAACCATTAAAGTCAAGTTTTTTTGAAAAGCGATCGTATATTTATTTAAAGCATGTAAAAGGTGCAGAAGGTCATACTTTCTGCACCTTTTTATTACGTCTCTTCGAACGAAGTAAAAGAAAAAAGTTCCGGGCTCGGTGCGCCGGAACTTTTACTTAGCAAACTTTTATATCAAAAACCGTATAGCATTATCCTTCTATGCTGTAACTATCTTGCTCGCTGACTGAAGACCAAATTTTTCAACGGCCTGCTCACGCATTTTATATTTCATAATTTTACCAGCCGCATTCATTGGAAACTCGGTTACAAAATCTATATAACGCGGAGTTTTGTGTTTAGCCATGTGAGAACGGATGTAATCTTTAAGTTCTTCTTCAGTAAGGTTTTCACCTTCTTTCAGTATAACACATGCCATTATCTCCTCACCATACTGCTTATCCGGCACGCCAATAACTTGAACATCTCTTACTTTTGGATGTGTATATATAAAATCTTCAATCTCCTTAGGATAAATATTCTCTCCTCCACGAATAATCATATCCTTTATACGTCCGGTAATTTTATAATAGCCATTTTCATCACGCCTTGCCAAATCTCCAGTGTGAAGCCATCCGTCTTCGTCTATAGCTGCAGCTGTTGCTTCTGGCATCTTGTAATAACCCTTCATTATATTGTAACCTCTGGCAACAAACTCTCCGTCTACATTGTCCGGCAAGTCCTTTCCTGTTTCAGGATCAACAATCTTACATTCAACACCAGGAAGTGCACGTCCTACTGTGCTAACACGCAATTCTATAGAATCATCAACCCGGCTCTGAGTACATCCCGGTGAAGACTCTGTCTGTCCAAATACAATCGTAATTTGAGACATATTCATCTTATCCACAACATCCTGCATAACCTTTACAGGACATGGACTGCCTGCCATAATACCTGTTCTCATATGTGAAAAATTCGTCTTAGCAAAATTCTCGTGCTCTAGCATAGCAATAAACATAGTCGGAACACCATGGAAAGCTGTAATCTTCTCTTTATTTATACATTCAAGTGATTGCTTTGGTGAAAAATATGGAATAGGGCACATTGTAACACCATGTGTCATTGCAGCTGTCATTGCTAATACCATGCCAAAGCAATGGAACATAGGCACATGTATCATCAAACGGTCAGCCGTTGAAAAATCCATACAATCACCTATATTTTTTCCGTTATTTACAACATTGTAATGGGTAAGCATAACACCCTTAGGGAAGCCTGTTGTTCCTGACGTATATTGCATATTGCAAACATCATGCTTATTTATTGCAAGTGCCCGACGATAGACTTCTTCAATTGGAACCTTTTGAGCGAAGGCATTAGCCTCATCCCAGGTCAGGCATCCTTTTTGCTTGGAATCTACAGTAATAATATTGCGCAGGAAAGGCAATCTCTTTATATACAAAGGCTTTCCTGTTTCAGCAGTTTCAAGTTCAGGACAAAGCTCCTTGATTATTCCTACGTAATCTGAATCCTTGTAACCGTCTATCATTACAAGCGTATGTGTATCTGACTGACGCAAAAGGTACTCAGCCTCATAAATCTTATATGCAGTATTTACTGTAACAAGAACAGCACCAATCTTTGTAGCCGCCCAAAATGTAATAAACCATTGAGGAACATTAGTAGCCCAAATAGCAACATGGTCGCCTGGCTTCACGCCTAAAGCAATAAGGGAACGTGCAAAGTTGTCCACATCCTCACGAAATTCTGAATATGTTCTGGTGTAATCTAATGTGGTATATCTAAAAGCATATTGATTCGGAAATTCATCAACCATTCTATCGAGCACCTGTGGAAAAGTCAGGTCTATAAGTGTATCTTTTTCCCATACATATTTTCCTGTCTTAGCTTTGTTATCATATAAATGCCCCTTCACTACACTTTTTTCCATGTAGCGTTCCATATAGTTTGCAAAATTCGGAAAAACAACTCCCGCGTCATCAAGATCAGCTGCCCAGCGTTTGACCCACTCAAGCGAAACATAACCTTCATAATTAATCGATCGCAGTGCCCTCATCATTTCATCTATAGGAAGATCTCCTTCCCCCATCATCTTATACTTAGGCACACCATTCTCCATAACCGAGTCTTTAATATGAACATACTTTATGTATGCACCAAGATTTTGTACTGTCTTTTCCGGCTTTTCTCCAGCAAATCTGTAGGGATGATGTACATCCCACAAAGCAGCAACAGCATCACTCGCTATATTATTGAGAAGCGAACATAAACGGGTAGTGTCAGAGTATACACCGTTTGTTTCTATAAGAAGTGTAACTCCCTTTTCTTCAGCTGCCGGTACTAGCCTTTGCAATGCTGCAAGAACCACTTCATCATCCACCTCACCATTAGGATGAGGCTCTAGATCAGCCAAAATACGTATATATCGTGTGCCAAGTTTTGAAGCCAACTCGATATATTGCATAATCTCCTCATAATTTTTGTCTGCATTTTCTGCCATCTTCAAGCAACAACCTGAAGAGAGACAAGGGATTTCAAGGCGTAATTCCGAAAGTTTTTTTACAGTATGAGGTAGCTGAGTTTCTGTAAAGGGCTGCGCATTTACAGCAAATATCTCGTTGCCAAGTCCACGGATTTCAATTCCACTAAAACCCAAATCCTTCGCCATAGAGTATATGTCGTTCCAGCTGAAGTCAGGACAACCTAGAGTTGAAAACGCAAGTTTCATAATAATTTCCTCCTATAAATTTCTCAGGTTCATTTTTACAACCCTTTTTATATAAATCAAATATTTTAAGAAACACTAAAAAAGCCTTCGTCTCTTAGCATTTGCCAGAGACGAAAGCATTAAACTTCCGTGGTACCACTCTTATTGGTATTTAACATACCCACTCACTGCATTCATAAAAACTATGAACGCTCTCGATATAACGGTGAGAAACCGGTCTACACTTACTGGTTTTATGATAATTTTCAGCTGACTGCTCAAGGGTGAGATCACAATCTGACCAGCGCACTGTTTTTCAGCAAACAACAGCTCTCTAAAGCACTATAAGCCAGCGTTTTGTCCCCATCAACGCATTTAAGTATTTTTTAGATATGTTATCAAATTTCTTTCCACTTGTCAAGAAATTTTCAACGGGTTCAGCTCAACTCACTGTACTTTTATGACAGTTAATCATATCACTTAGAATAACAGAATCATACGGCATCGGTTCGCTGTAATAAAATCCCTGTCCCCAATTACATCCTTTTTCAGTCAGTATTTTAACCTGTTCCTCATCTTCTATTCCTTCCGCAATAATTGAATAACTACGTTGGCAGGCAAAATCAATAATTAATTTAACTAAATCCACCGAACTATTATCGTTTTTGAGACCGGCAGTAAAGGAAGGATCAATTTTTAGAATATCAAATTTGAGATTCTTTAAAAGGCCAATTGTTGAATATCCTGTTCCAAAGTCATCAATTGCTACCTTAACATCAAAAGATTTAAGAACATTAATTATAGCATCCGTTTTTTCTACATCCTGCATAATGCTTTCTGTTATTTCCAGTATCAAGCACCTTGGATCCAATCCAGTTTTGTCAAGAGCTTCACGTACTATAGTAGAGAGATCTGAATGAAGTATTTGATAAGCTGATACATTTACTGCAACCGGTATACATCCACCACCCCTATCTTGCCATGCTTTATTCTGTCTGCATGCAGTTTCCAGTACCCATTTTCCAATGGGTATAATAAGCCCCGTCTCCTCTGCGATAGGAATAAATTCGGCCGGATATACCAAGCCATATTCCGGATGATGCCATCGTATCAAAGCCTCAAGGCCCACTATTTTACTAGATTTCAAATCAATTTGCGGTTGATAGTAAAGAACAAATTCGTTATTGTCTAAAGCCTTTCTAAGACCATTTTCCAACTCCATTTTTCTTAAAAGCTCTTTATTAAAACTTTCATGATAAAATTGATAATTGTTTCTTCCTATATCCTTTACTACGTACATGGCCACATCTGCATTCTTTATAAGCATTTCAGCATTGTTTCCATCCTCAGGAAATAAACTTATTCCTATACTAATAGTAGAAAAGGTTTTTTGCCCATTAATAAAAAACGGTTGGCGAAAAACATCTGTAATCCTTTTGGCAGTCTCCGCACATTCCTTGGTATCCGTATCCGGTAAAAGAATTACGAACTCATCCCCTCCATATCTAAATACCACATCATTATTTCCTACACAATTTTTTAACTTTTTAGCCGCTCCCTTTAAAACAGCATCACCGAAGCTGTGTCCTAAAGAATCGTTGATAATCTTGAACCTATCAAGATCTACAAGCATTACTCCCATAATTTTTACATTTGAACCTTCTGTTGTGCTGTCTAGAATTGTCTTATCAATATAATCATTCAACATATATCTGTTAGGAAGGCCTGTTAAAGAGTCATGATATGCTATAAATTTCATTTGTTCCTCAGTCTTCTTGATGTGGGAAATATCAAGCAATGTAACAATTGTTGTGGGATTACCATAATAAGTAGTGCCTGCAGCATGCGCCTCAACAAATATTAAACTTTTATCTCTTCTAATTATTCTAAACTGACTAATTATGTCTGTTTCCATCTTTCGAGGATTGTATTGTTCTACCAAAGGTCTGTCCTCAGGATACACGATGTCAAAAAAGCTCATATTATACAATTCCTCTTTTGAATAATCCAAAAGTTTTTCGAGATAAGGATTAGCAAAGATAAAATTGTCCTGACACAAACACACTCCAACCAATGTACTTTCTATAAGTCCTCGGTATCTTGATTCCGCTTCAATAAGCATACGCTCAGTTTTCTTACGGTCTGTTATATCTCTAAAAATACACATATCAACCGATTGTCCCATAAGATTTACTTCAATACAATTCGCCTCTACTTCAATTATACTTTCATCGTGTAAAATAAGCTTTTGCTCTAAAAAATCAAGCCTTTCATTCACAAATTTTCTTTCTATTTCAAATTTCACTTTATCTCTGTGATCAGGATGAATAAGATCAATAATTCGTTTACCTATTATATTCTCAACTTTTGATACTTTCATAATTTGTAATAGTGCAGGATTTGCATAAATTATTTTTCCCTCAATATGTATAATTACTCCAAGGGGTGATAATTCAAATAATTTTTTGTAGTGTTCTTTACTGCCTTGGTATTTTCCAACTAAATCAATCTTAAATTTTAAATTCATATAGGCTGCAATGGAAAAAAGAAATATAACAAAGGTTATACTCCATCTGTTTACAGTAAGATTTTTAGCGGTAAACAAAAACACAAAAGACAAAGTATTCATGGAGCAAATATAGACTAGTAAATGGGATGTTTTTTTGAAAATAAGTGCAACTGCAAAAAAAACAAAAAGAAAAAGGATTATACTATTTTCTTTGAAATCATCCAAGTACATCAAATAAAGCATTAAAAGGCTAGCAGCACAACTAACGGCGCTAACAATAGCATAGGCATTTTTAAGTATAAATTTGCTTTTATAGGACAAAACATAAATACCCATGAATAATACAAAAAAAACACCTATACTCATAAAAGTGTACTTATTTAATGTAATACCTGAATTGGAATACAACAGTCCCCAAATAATTATTATAATAGGAGAAAGCAATGCTCCAAATAAGCATATAGCTCTAAGTGGCAAAATTTCACGTTTTTTATCATATTCAAAATCAAACTTATCCATATCCATTAAAAAAATCCCCAAAAAAATTAAAATAGAAGTTATTTAAAGAATATTTATCATGCAAACAACGTACACATGATTTTTCTAGCGTGTTCATTATAACACATTATTTTTTCTCTATCCAGTACTTTCTTATTAATTTTCCATAATATACATTTATCTTAATGTTAACTGTTTTTTAATTTTGACCGATATAATAATATAAATATGTATTTGTTTTTATTTAAGGTTATTCCTAAGTTAATTGACATTGCTAAAAATATTATTTTATGAGCATTGTGCTGTTAGTATTGAAAAGTTTTCTGAATAGCCTATAGTATTATAAGAGTTTACCTGATTTAAAATAATTATAAATATGATACAGTGCATTTAATTACCCTTTGTGTCATATCATTAAGTTAACATAAAAACTACAAATGGAGGAGTCTTTATGAATAAATCAAATTCACACTCGTCCGGCAAAAATTCTACTAAAACACTTATTTATTTGCTGGTTTCTCTTTTGTTTTTGCTTCTTGTTTTTACAATTTCAGCTTCGCTATTTGGGTTATTTTCATCACCTGCAACAAAAACCCTCCTTGTAGTGCTTTTAGCTGTAAAACTAATATTAACCATAGCATTGTCTATCACATTGCTGAATTTTTTCCAATCTATAGACACAGTTAACCAACAGGCAGAATTGCTAGCTCATGGAGAACTAAACATAAGTGATATAATGCCGGAAAAGGCACGTGGACTTGAAATACTTGCCAGAGCCTTTAACGACATGAAATCAAACCTACTTAGTTTCATAGAGTTGACCAAAACTAATATCATAACCATTTCCGATGCAATTGATAACGTGTCAAAAAGTATGGAAAACAGCTATTTAGGTAATGAGCAAATAGCTACAAGCATGGGAAATGTTGCAGAAAAGGCCCAAGAGCAATCTAAGCTTATGGGAGACACAATGTCTAAAATTGATGAAGTTGGAAACAGAATAGAAAACATTACAAATAGCATTGAAGAAGTAGAAAAATCAGTTGAGAAAACGGTTCAGGCGACTACAGCTGGTGTACACCATTTAGATGAATACTATGAGCAGGTTAATATTATATCCGACAATCTCAACAACACTTCAGAATACATTAGAAAGCTAAACGAAGATATCACCCAAATAGATCAGATAGGCAAATTTATTATACAAATCAGTGAACAATTAAAACTATTAGGACTTAATGCTTCTGTTGAAGCAGCTAAAGCTGGAGAATCAGGTAAAGGTTTTTCCGTGGTTGCCCATGAAATGAATTTACTATCAACAGCGACAAAAGAAAGCATAGGCCAAATCAATAACATATTGAAAAATATTGACCGCAGTAGTTCCTTTGTAAGCAACAGCATTGACAATTGTGTCGAAAGTTACGGTACTAGCAAAGAGATATTTAAATCCATCAAGGAATCCTTCGAAATCATCAATAACAGTGCAAGTTTACTTGAGATGGATATGAAGAAGGTTTATGGTGATGTATCTTTGATCAATACCAGTACACATGATATAAACCAAAAAAGTCTTTTACTTTATCAGGCTTCTGAAGAAATATCCAATAAAACTCAAGAAGTGGCTGCAGTTACAGAAGAAGAACTTGCCGAACTTGAAGAAATCAACAACTATACTTCATCATTGCAAACCATGCTCACAGGTATTGAGAATCTGGTTAAGAAATTCCGCACCTCAGTTGTCCCAGTGGAAACAGACAGTACTAAACATCTGCGTATCACCTTTATCGGTCCGTTAGACCATGAGTTTTGGTATGGCGTTCGTCAGGGTGTTTTATATGCAAAAAAAGTATTAGCTGAGAAAAATATTGTTATAGATTATCTTGGTTTTAAACAAGACGTTGGTCCACAAATTAAGAAAGCCACAATAGAAGCCATTGAAAATAGATCTGATGGAATAATTATACCGGGTTTTGTTCCCGATCTTATTCCTATGATAGAAACTGCATACCATAAAGGTATTCCTTTTATGGTATATAACTGTGATTTCCCAGAAAAAACAAAGCGGATAGCCTATTTTGGACCCGATGTAAATTCAGCTGGAACGCTCGCAGCACGTCTTATGGTAAAATCAATCAATGGAAAAGGTGATGTTGTATTACTAACAGGAGGACTCGATGCATTTGTGCATCGAACCAGGAGAGACACTATTCTCGCCGAACTCAAAAAAAGCAGGGGTATAAAAGTATCTGGAGAGGCTCGGTGCGCTGATAATTTTGATCAAACCTATCTTACAACAAAAGACTTTCTCAGACAAAACAGTAATCTACGAGGCATATTTGTAACCGGTGGAACAATGGCTGCCGCTGCTAAAGCTGTAGAAGAGCTTGGATTTACCGGAAAAACTTTTGTTGTATGCTTTGATTACAATAAAGAAATATATGAATATATAAGAAAAGGAATAGTAGCTGCAGCCATTGGTCAGGATCCCTTTGGTCAGGGTCATGATCCTATCATATATCTATATAATATGTTGGTCACTGGTCAGAAACCTGAAAATGAAATAATATGGACACGTCTTGAGGTTGTAGACAAAAATAATGTTGATGACTTGTTATAAACTAAAATAATCTAAAAAGATAGAGGTGCTGTAAAGCTCCTCTATCTTTTTAGTTATTTTGTCAAGTATAGACCATATCAGAGATAAGATACCTTTGATGGTCTTTGTGCTTAAGTATTGTATAGGTTATTTTTCGAGGCCACCTTATACTGCCAATTCATAAATAGCTCTAATTGCATTTTTGTCCAAGGCTACATAGCCACCTGTTTTTCCGTCTCCGATGCCGAATTTCTCCACAAGCAGTGGTATATCCTCTTTCTTTGCACCCAATTCTTTGAAATTAATCGGCATCCCAATAGAAGATAAAAACTTCTTTAAAGCACTAATTCCTTCTAGTGCTGTTGCCTTTGGGTTTTCAAAATCCATCTGGCATCCAAAAACTCTCACTGCCATCTGTGCAAATCTCATACAATCGTGATGTTCCACCACATATGACATCCAAGCAGGCACAATAACAGCAAGACCAGCACCATGTGCACAATCATACAAAGCTGACAATTCATGTTCTATTCCATGACTGTTCCAGTCCTGCTCCCTTCCAACACCAACAATATTATTGTGTGCCACCATTCCCGCCCACATAATATTAGCACGTGCCCCATAATCATTGGGATCTTTTATTGCCTTAGGAGTTTCATTTATCATTGTCAATAATACAGCTTCACATAAACGGTCGGTAACTTCTACTTCTTTTGTGTTTGTAAAATAACGTTCAAATACATGAGCCATAATATCTGTAGCACCACAAGCCGTCTGATATGCAGGAAGTGTCATTGTTAGTTCTGGATTCAGAATTGAAAACTTAGGACGGAGACAATCCCCACCGGCACCTCTTTTTAGCATGCCTTCCTCTTTTGTAATAACAGTGTCTCCCGAACCTTCACTGCCTGCTGCTGCAATAGTTAAAACAGTTCCTAAAGGAAGCGCTTTTTGTGGTGATTTCCCACTGAAAAAGTCCCAAAAATCCCCCTCATATAGTACGCCCATAGCAATAGCCTTCGCAGAATCGATAACACTTCCTCCGCCTACCGCCAAAATAAAGTCTACCTGTTCTTTTCTGCACAGAGATATTCCTTCATATACTAATCCACTCCTTGGATTAGGCAGTACTCCTCCGAGTTCCACATAGGATACCTTTTCTTCTTCCAATGACTTTTTAACGCTATCAAGAAGTCCTGATTTTTTTGCCGATTCACCACCATAATGAAGTAAAATTTTCTTTCCTCCAAACTTTACAACATATTTTCCTGTTTCATTTTCCCTTTCTTTACCGAACACAAAATACGTTGGACTGCAAAAATCAAAATTATTCATGTCACACTTCTCCTTTAATTAAAGTCATATGCTGTATTATTAGATAGAAAATGCCTTTTTCACTGCATCCTCTAAAGTCATCCCTGTAAGACTCTGTGCGTTAAACAGTCTTCCACTCTTCTTATCGTCAACAAATCCTTATTTCATTTTATCCTAGTATGTCGATTAGTTTCAAGAACATTTCATTTGTTTTTAAAATTCTTTTTAAATCACCTAAATCCTTTCCCTTTCCTCAAAATGTGTATGGAGAAGTTCATGGGCAAGCTCTCCAAAAGGTTCTCCCAAGTAATTTTTGTATAGCTCCAATATTTCTTTATTTTCATGAGACTTTCGTACCTTTTTCCTTTTATCCTCTTCATAAATAGCTTCTATACGCTTCTTAATGATTTCATTATTGCCATGATGATACGGCTGTCCTCCACCGGCAATACAGCCTCCGGGACAAGCCATGATTTCAATGGCATGATATTCAACCTTTCCATCTCTAATATCCTCAAGAATCATCCTCGCATTTCCAAGTCCACTGGCTATTCCTATATTAAACTCCCTATCACCTATTTTTACTGTTGCTCTTCTTACCCCATCCAAACCTCTCAATTCTTCAAACTCCACCTTTTCAAGAGGTTGTCCCGTTATCCATTCATGAGCAGTTCTCATTACAGCTTCTATCACCCCTCCAGCCGTACCAAATATAACAGAAGCACCGGTTGTTTCACCAAGGGGGCTGTCAAATTCGCTGTCGGGCAATTTATCAAACTCTATACCTGCTTCTCTTATCATAGCGCCGAATTCCCTTGTGGTAATAACTATATCTACATTATTGTGAGCGTCCTTTGTGAGTTCTGGACGTTTTGCTTCTGCTTTTTTTGCTATGCACGGCATAACCGATACCACTACTATATTATCCGGGTCCAATCCCTTCTTCTTTGCATAATATGACTTAGCTATGGTTCCGAACATTATATGAGGAGATTTACATGTAGATGGAACATGAATAAGTTCAGGAAACTGGTGCTCTATAAATTTAACCCAAGCTGGACAGCAATTTGTCAAAATCGGAAGTGTTTTTTTGTTATTGAGCCGATAAATAAACTCCGAGGCTTCCTCCATCACTGTAAGGTCTGCACCAAAATCGGTATCAAAAACTCCGTCAAATCCCATGCGTTTTAATGCGGTTACCATTTTACCCGTTACTATAGTTCCCGGCTCCATCCCGAAAAGTTCTCCTAAAGCCACACGTATCGCTGGTGCAGTTTGTACGACAACATGCTTGTCCGGATCATTTAACGCCTCCCATACCTTATCGGTATGATAAACCTCCGTAAGCGCAGCTGTAGGACATACCTGAACACATTGACCGCAATACGTACAGGAGGATTCTACCATAGGTATATTGGCAAAGGGCCCTACAAAAGAATTAAATCCCCGTCCTATCCCCGACAGTATGCCACAGGTTTGAATTTTATTGCACGCGGTCTCACAACGCCGGCAGTATATGCACTTATTTGCATCTTTAACTATGGCATCACTGGATATATCCTTAGGATAATCCATCCTTTCGCCTTCCCATCGTATCTTTCTTACATTTAATTCGTCGGCTAGTGCTTGAAGCTCGCATTCCAAATTTTTAGGGCATGTAAAACATTCATTTGGGTGGTTGGACAATAAAAGCTCCACTGCTCCTCTTCTTGCTCTAATTGCACGCAAGGTGTCCGTACGCACAACCATACCGTCCTGTACCTGTGTTACACAGGCTGGCACCAGTTTATTACGGTTATTTTTTGCGTCCATTAATTCAACCATACAAACCCTACAAGATGCAGTTTTGTTGTACATTTGAAAGTCATGCAGATCAAGGTGGCACAATGTAGGTATTTTAACTCCTACCTCATGGGCAGCCTCAAGAATGGTTATTCCTTCCGTAACCTTTAACTCCTGATCGTTTATTTTAATATTGAGTGTTGTTTTAATTTCACTGTTTCCCTTACTATCAACCATTATTTCACCTCTTTAGGTTATTTCTTTCTATAAATGACCTAGACTTTTAGGATTTTATTCCGATTTTGTTTTTTGGAAGGTACTTGCCTTCTCCTTGAGGATGGTCAATATCCCTTACAAAATCCAGATATTCCTTCCAGAAATGTTTCATTGTACTGATTACAGGGTTTGGAGCTGTTTGGCACAATCCGCACAACGAGCTGTCCTTTACCAAGTATGCCAACTGCTTTAAGGCATCTAAATCTGCCATAGTAGCCTTACCTTGCGTAATTTTCTCCAGTATTTCAAACATCCGTCTAGTCCCGATACGACCAGCCGCACACCTTCCACATGCCTCATCCATTGTAAATTCCAGATAGAATTTCGCGATGTTTACCATATTATCATCTTCATCCATAACAATCATTCCGCCGGAACCCATCATTGAACCGACTGACAGAAGGCTGTCATAATCTATAGGTGTATCCAATTCCTTTTGTGTCAATACTCCTCCGGAAGGTCCACCGGTTTGCACAGCTTTAAATATTTTACCTTCAGGTATTCCTCCGCCTATTTCATATATAATTTCCCTAAGCGTAATCCCCATAGGTACTTCCACCAGTCCAACATTATTTATCTTGCCTGCAAGAGCAAAAACCTTTGTCCCCTTGCTCTTTTCGGTTCCCATAGATGCAAACCATTCCGATCCCTTTGTAATAATTGCAGGTATATTGGCAAAAGTTTCTACATTGTTCACACATGTAGGATGTCCCCAGTACCCTTCCTCTGCTGGGTAAGGAGGCTTGTAATTGGGTTCACCCCTTTTGCCCTCACAGGAGTTGATAAGTGACGTTTCTTCACCACAAACAAAAGCTCCTGCTCCATATTTTATAGTCACATCAAAGCTGAAATCTGTACCAAATATATTTTTTCCCAGCAATCCAAAGTCCCTGGCTTGTTTTATAGCTGTATTCAATCTAGATACCGCAAGCGGGTATTCAACACGGATATATACAATCCCTTTATCGGCACCTATTGCATAAGCACCAATTGCCATAGCTTCTAATACACTGTGTGGATCACCTTCAAGGATGCTCCTGTCCATAAAAGCACCAGGATCACCTTCATCGGCGTTACAAATAATGAACTTCTCTTCGCTCTCTTGTTTCTTGGTAATTTCCCATTTTAGCCCTGTAGGAAAACCACCGCCTCCCCGACCCCTAAGTCCCGACTTTTTCACTATGTCTATAACTTCATCTCTTGACATAACAGTAAGTGCTTTGCCCAATGCTTCATAAGTCCCTGCTGCTATGGCTTCATATAGGTCCTCAGGGTTTATAACACCACAATTTCTTAGAGCGACACGAACCTGTTTTTTATAAAAATCCATATCCTCCTGTTTAAATATCCGCTCTTTCTTCCGAGGGTCTTCAAAAAGAAGACGTTCTACCTTATTACCCTTTGCAACATGCTCATCCACTATGTCTTTTGCATCCTTTGGACTAACACGTACATAAAATACATTGTCCGGCTCTATTTTAACAATAGGCCCCTGTTCACAAAAACCGAAACAACCTGTTTGTACTACTTTAACTTCATCAGCGTATCCACGGGCCTTAAGAATAAGCTCCAAATTTTTTATAACTTTATCACTGTCACTAGACACACAACCTGTACCACCACACACCATGATATTCATGCGCGGTCCGGGTGCACTGCGATGCTCTCTCAACGCCAAAAGGTTTGAATACTTCTTTTTGATTTGATTTAAATCATCTAAGGACTTTATCAATATTATTTACCCCCTTTCCTCTATATTCATTTATTATATTATCCACGTCTTCCTCCTTGACCCTGCCGTAAACCCTCCCATCAACGGTTACAACCGGCGCAAGACCGCAAGCTCCAATACAGCGTACATCCTTTATGGTAAACATACCATCTTCTGTTGTCTCATTGGACTCAATTCCAAGCCTTTCCTTGAATTTTCCCAATATTTTGTCGGCACCCCGGACAAAACATGCCGTTCCCATGCAAACACTTATGGTATGCTTTCCCGAAGGTTTCGTAGTAAAATATGAATAAAAGCTAACAACACCATAGACTTCTGCTCCCGGAATCCCCAGCTTCCTTGCTATGTAAAGCTGTACATCCCTTGACAGATACCCGAAAATCTCCTGTGCTTTGTGAAGAATTTCAATTAATGCTCCCTTAGTTGTCTCCAAACTGTCGATAAATGCACCAAGTTCATCGTACAATTCCTTGGAAAACTCCACTTCTGTGGGTTTCATCACATCTATTTCCTGAGGTTTTGTCAATACTATCACCACTTTTCAAATTAGTTACACGTATATAATTCCACAAAGCATTAATTTTGTTGCATCACTCTTAAAATCAAAAACAAGCAAATATTAACAGTGAATTCATATTTCTTTCATAATCTTTAAGAATCAAAAAATTCCCTCGAATTATCTCAAGGGAACGTAAAGTCATATTTTAATTTCGTTAGCAAAAGCCTATTGCAGTATGCATAATGCAAAAAGTATTCAATCACTAATAATATTCTTTTCGAATATACTGGTGTATATAGCCTTTTTTACCTCGTTCAAAAATTAATCTCCATAGTTTAGAGGCTATGAACACAGAAAGTATTCTAATTAGTATTAAAATGAACTAATTCAAGGAGGCCTTAATATGCAATTACTTATGACACCACCTGGCATCCACCAACTACCACCATTACCCTATGTTTATAATGCGCTAGAACCTGTGATAAGTGAGAGAACACTAAGAATTCATCATGACAAGCACCATAAATCCTACGTAGATGCTTTGAATAAAGCAGAAATAAGCCTGGTAGAAGCAAGAAAAAGAAATGATTATGATTATATTAAATACTGGGAAAATGAATTGGCTTTTAACGGCTCTGGCCATATTTTACACAGTATTTTCTGGACTATTATGTGTCCTATAGCTTTTGGAGGCCAACCCGGACAACAAACCTTATACCAGATAAATAACTACTTCGGTAATTTTAATGCCTTCAAGGATCAGTTTATAAAAGCCACAGAGAAGGTAGAAGGCTCAGGTTGGGGAATATTGACCTGGCAGCCAACTTGGAGACGGTTAGAAATTTTACAAGCGGAAAAGCACCAGAATCTAACACAATGGAGCGGAATCCCCATTCTCGTTTGTGATGTGTGGGAACACGCTTATTATTTGGATTATCAGAATGAACGGAAGAAATTTATTGATGCGTGGTGGAACTTAATTAACTGGTATGAAGTCGAAAAGAGACTGAATATGGCAATAAACGGCCAAGTACCTCTCTTCCTTTTATATAATCATTAAACCTCAAAAATTTAAAAGGGGGCTTCATCCAAATGTTTTTCCCCTTTTATTCCTTCTTGAGGCATAAAACCGTCTTGTTAACCTTCTTTAGTCTTAAAGGCACCAATGGTTTCAACCAATTTTTCACCCATCTCATATAAACTACTGGCAAAATCCTTTACTTCATCCGCAATCTCCTTTTGTTCTAGAGAAGTCGCAGATATTTCTTCACATGAAGCGGCTGTCTGTTGAGTTATAGAACTTATAGTCATAACGGCATTAATACTTTGTTGTTTGAAAATATCTATTTTTTTAATTGTTTCGTTTAAACCTATGATATGAGAAATAGCATTTTCCATTGATAGAATGATTTCATCAAAAGCACTTTGGGTTAATAGTACTGTTTGCATTTGTTCTTCAACAATTTCAATTGCCTGTTGTGATGTGTTTTTAGAAGCCTCTGCCTGAAACTGTATTTCCTTTAAAATTGGGTCTATCATTTTTGCCGCATCACCTGATTGATCAGCTAAATTACTTATTTCATTCACTATTACAACAAATCCACGTCCTGCTTCGCCGGCTCTTGCGGCTTCAATCCTTGCATTTAATGATAGTGTTTTGGTTTTATTGGTTATTGTTGAAATAGCTACGGCAATGTCACGGATTTTTTCTAGGCTGCTACTTAATCTTTTGGTATTTTCTATAAATAGCCTTGTAATTCTGTCGGTTTCCTGTGCTCTTTGAATTAAAAGTTCAACAGTATCCTTTGATTTGACACTTAAATCCTTTGTATCTTCAGTAATTTTCTCCACTTCAATAGCTTTTGAAACTGCACTATCAATTTCCTCACCCAAAATATTAGTATGTTTTGAAGTCTTTTCCGCTTCCCTTGCCTGGTCATCCGCTCCTCTGCTAATTTGATCCATTGCAAAAACAACAGCTTCTGATGACAATACTGACTGTTCCGCACCTTCTTTTAGTGTAGAACTTCTTTCGAGGATTACCTTTGATACTTGCTTAGCATTCATAATCAATATATTAAAGTTTGAAACCATTTGGTTAAAGGCCTCTGCCAATTCGCCTATTTCATTATTGGAACTATTCCTTATCTCCGCATCCAATTTACCTTTGCTGATTATCTTAGCAGCATCTTTAAGTTCTATTATCGGTCTTGTTATTCTTTTCGAAATGAAAATTGATATTACTAATGCTAATACCAAACTAAAAACCATAGCAATTATGGATATTGCCAAACTCTCAATTATCGGTTTTGCAGCTTCAAGTACAGGTACTTCTACAAATACTGCCCAATCCGGTCTATTTAGTGGAACATAGGAAGATAAAACATTATTACCTAGGATTCCTTTCCGATATTGTACCTTATTATCTTCTCTCTCTTTATTTTGGACAAAATTTGATACCTCTTCAATTCCAAGCAGCTTTTCACCTTTTATAACACGACCTCCATCTTCAAATGCAATAAGTGCCCCATCACTGTCTACAACATAAGCCGTTCCGCCCTTTCCAACCTCTAAAGATCCAATCAAATCCCACATAAATTTAAGATTAATTTCGGCAAAAATTGTTCCGGTCTTGTCTCCTACACTGTTTTTCATTGGTACAGCCACTATAATTATAGGCTCAAAGGTAGTTTCATCTACATATACCCTACTTATATATGAATCTCCTCCATCGGTTACCTCTATAGCTTCCTTTTCATTTTCTTCTGTCAATTGTCCTCGGGATAGTTTAGATAATCGTGATACTCTAGCCAATTCTCTATTTTTTACATCTACTAATGATATTTGCCGGAATGATGAATCCAACCCCAATAATTTACCTAAAATATGCTTTTGTTCTTCTGAATCAACAGTCAACAAATTATTAACATTCCCTATCGATTCTATCATTAAGCTTTTTTGATGAATGAAATTCTTTACCTCATTAGCCGCATCACTTGCAACGAGCTGCTGTTCATTGAAAACAACTTTCTGATTGCTCATCATGCTGTAATATATATTTATAACTCCATTCATCAACATTACAGTTGCACATACCAATAAAAAAGCAATTGTTAGGGTCGTACCTAATTTTTTCAGTTTCATTTGTTCTTACCTCTTTGATTACAGTTTTCGATGCGGTACATTTTAGTTATTTTATAATTTCAGCAGCTTGGCTAAGCAGATCATCGGACATTTTATATCCTCTTTTTTGGGCCTCTTTGTAATTCAATTGTACAAAGCTTTCATCCGATACTACCGGAATTGTACCTACTTTTTCACCTTTAAGAATTTTATTTGCAAGAACTGCAGCTTTCTTACCCGTCACAGCCGGATTAATATTTACACCAAAAAGGGAAGAATAACCTTCCGCTTCCATATATGCACCACCCATAGGTATATCGTGCTTATTTGCAAATTTAATCATTGTAAGGAAAGTCTCAGGCATAACAGCATAAGCCTCAGCTATTGACAAAATAGCATCAAAACCCACATCTCCTTCAACATCATGTTTCGCGAAAAAGTCACTTAGTTCTTGAGGAGTTTTTGCTGCAACTTCAACTAGGGTTATACCTGCTTCCTGTGCAATCGGACGCAATTCTTCCAGTTGAGGATAACAAACCGGAATATCTGAATATGGAAGACATATTGTCTTTGCTTCCGGTACTATTTGAAGCATAACTTCAAAACGCTTGATCGCTATATCAGGGCCAGGATAACGAACACCTGTAACATTTCCACCCGGCTCGCGAACACTATTAACCAGATTTGTATCTTCTATGTTTGTAACTCCAAATACAACAGGTATTCCGGTGTCCTTTGTAGCTTCTTTCAATTCAAGGGCAGCCTCTGTAGGATAGCAAAAAATCAAATCCACTTTATCCTCTACAAACTTTTGAGAAAATTTCTTGTAATCATCAATATTAGAATTGGTACTTTGAATATCATAAACAATATTTTCACCTTCCGTATAACCCAACTTGGTCATTTCCTCCTTAAATCCATCACTCGCTGCCATTAGATAATCGAGTCCCGATATAATACCCACTCGAAATACTTTGTCTGCTTTCACTTTTCCGCTGCATCCACTAAATGACACAAGAACTGTAAGGGATAACAATATCGCACAAACTTTTCTTGATAAATTGATGTTCTTTACTGTGTTCATAATTCCACATCCTTTTTGTGTATTTTTTGCACTGCTTTGTGAAAAAATTATATTAAGTAGTTCTAGGTGAATTGAGATCTTAATCCTATATTTTATTTTAATAACAATTTACGGTAAAAGTATTATCGGTAAAATATAGATAATACTTAATATTTTTACAAATAAATTCTAAATATTGTACGTTTTATTACTATTTAAAGTCTAAAATTTCAATCCATACCTTTAAGTTCAAAAATGGTTCTTGACATAGTTGCATCTTTAGTAGTATACTTTTATTAGATCAGGTAAATTTAGGCAATTACTCTCGCGTTATATTACATTCTATTTTGTTAAACTTCTTAGATATATTTATCTCTAAACTTTATTCCAAACAAAGCTCAAAATTAATTTTTTAATTTTTAGGACAAGTGTCTTTTCACTGTCAGAAAACATATGTCCTAATAATAACAAACAGGTAAAAAAGAAGGGAAGGTAATAAGAAATGAAGAAAAAAATGATTGTATTACTCACAGCGGTTATGTTGTTTACCACTGCATTATCTGGTACATTTGTGTATGGCTGTACTCCTGAGATTGACCCTATCGTCTCTACAAGTTGGTTGCAAAACAACATGAACCTACAAAATCTTGTAATCGTTGATATAAGAACCGCTGAAGAATATGAAGCCGGACATGTTATCAATTCTGTGAGTATACCCTTTGTAGTTCCTTTTTCCGCATGGATAACAATGAAAGATGATCTTCTTCTTGAGTTGCCCGAGAAAGACGAACTATTCAGTATGTTAGGAAGCTTCGGTATTACCGAAAATTCCAATGTTGTTATAGTAGGCGGAACCGCTGATCCTTATGCTATTTGTGCCGCTCCTAGAGTTGCGGATACTTTGATATATGCAGGAGTTGAAAATGTATCTATACTAGACGGCGGTTATGAAAAGTGGGCTTCCGAAGGTCGGTCAGTAACTACTGAATCGCCAGCAGTTACCGCAAAAGTTTTTAAAGGTAATAAAATAGATAAAAACATGTTCGTTTCCATAGACTATGTAGAGAAGAAAATCGGAAAGTCGATTATTATTGATGCAAGAGATGCGGAAGTTTATTACGGCGAAATAATAGAGCCTTATGCACAAAAACCTGGACATATACCAACTGCAAAGTCTTTGCCTGCTCCGTTGATGTGGAATGAAGACGGAACTTATAAAAGTACCAGTGAACTTAAACAATTAGTTCAAGGCATTGCCAATGAAAATGACCACATAATAGTGTATTGTGGTGTTGGTG
This sequence comes from Bacillota bacterium, assembly GCA_023421115.1. GTDB lineage: Bacteria > Bacillota > Clostridia > Acetivibrionales > Acetivibrionaceae > Acetivibrio. The sequence continues at coordinate 37,278 of JAEZUI010000061.1, forward strand.
GATATGCAAGTGCATGGTGGTTTGTACTTACAGAAGTTCTTGGTTACAAAAATGTTACATTTTATGACGGTTCAGCACAAGAATGGTCAATATATAACGATATGGTTATAGATTGATAGTTATATAAGTAGATTTTTAAATAGTCTCTTTCTTTCACTCTAAGTGATGAAATAATAAGGAACCAAGTACAACATTGTACTTGGTTCCTTTAATTTCTCCTACTTCTAACTAAGTATAGTAAGATTATTTTCAATTCACAGAATTATTATTTATCTTTAGTGAATACTAATTCACATACTACAAATAGGAGGTTTTATATGCAATGCAAAATCTTTCAACTAAAGAAGTAAATTATATTAAGGACTCATTATCTTGGGAGCTGCTAACCTGTAAAAAATGCTTCCAATACTCTAACGAAGAGGTAAATCCTACACGCAAGAAAGTTTTTTCCGATGCAGCAAATATGCATCAACAAAACTATTTAGATCTTTTAAACTACGTAGATTTAATTGTTAATAGACAAGGAGGTCAAATGCAATAATGGATACTCAATCAGTAATAAACTCCAAAATGGGAGTTCAAAAAATCGGTAAAACTGTATCTTCCGAACTTCCAAAGGTAAAGGATGCAAGCATAAACGTAAGAGACAAACTAAATGACATTCTCTTTTATGAAAAGAATAACCTTGTGAACTATCAAATTGCAATAAATGAAATAATCAACGATGACCTTAGATTACAGTTAATAAATAATCGTGACAATATTCAGGGTGCACATATAAACTTGTTTAACGAGCTGTTTAATCTTGGTGAATACCAATCAGATGTTGCAACAAAGCCTCAAATAAGTGATATTTCTGATATTTTTAGCGGATATAAAACACAGCTTCCACTTTCTTTGCAACAATAAAAGTGTAACTATTGGACCTTTATACCTGCTACTGATTGGTAACAGAATTTATTGAAAGAACGTGCGAGATACAAACAGATAAAGTGCATTTTTATCATAACTAATAATAATAATATATATTTATAATAAATGATGAATGATATAATTGACTGCTACTGTTTGTGCCTCGCATACGTTAGAAATCAATCCTTCTTGAGCATATTCTTTAACTCTTCAATTTTTTATGTAGTCCATTTCAAAAGTCACCTATTTGATATTTAGGTTGCAATGCCCATCATAGGAGCTTTTGAATTCCCAAACATAGGAACACTATTTTGCATTGGCGATTGCAGTTTTTTGGTATCACCTTAATTCTAATTTAGGGGTGTATACCCTGTTTTTTCAACTATATACTGTCCTTGGGGGGACAAAATCCATTCTATCAAGCTTTCAACCTCTGGACCCTTTTCTCCTGTTGTTACTGCATAAAAATCTGCGGCTAAAGGATATTGCTTATTTTTAATGGTATTGCTGTCAGGATAAATTCCATCTACTTTCAAAAGTTTTATTTCATCATTTTTTACCATTTCTGTTGCAAAAAACAAAAACGAATAGCCTATAGCATTCTTATAATTTCGATAATTTGCTGTCTGTTCAATAATCCCACCCATGCTCTGAACAACGTCTTCCTTCGGTGGTATCATAAGTTCTTTTCCTTCCATCAGTTTTTGAAGCATTGTTTGACTTCCGCTGTTTTCAGGCCTTTGGAAGGCCCTAATAGACTCATTATTTCCTCCGACCTCTTTCCAGTTTGTAATTTTTCCTGAATAGATATCCTGAATTTGCTGTGTAGTTAGCCCTGAAACAGGGTTATTAGAGTTAACGAAAAATACAAATGCCTCCCTTCCAATTGGAGTCAGTTCTAGTTCGACATTAAACTTTTTAGCATTCTCCCTTTGCTCTTTTGATGGCTGTGCTACAAATATAACGTCAGCTTCTCCTACAATTAAGTTATTATAAGCATCTGGGGTAGTATTGCACATAACTTCACTTCTGTAAATATCATACTCCTTTTTAGGGTAAACAGCTTGAGCAAAAGCGGAATATAAAGGATAAAGTGCTGTTGCACCATCCATTATAGGAATATTCGTTACAATTTTTAAATTTGTTTTCTCATTTAACTTAACCGCCTCTGTATGTTCTTCAAAAGGTTTATAAATATTCAGATTAACACCTTGCTCACTCACAACCGGTAAGCTTCTATAATAACTTCTATTAAGCTCAAATGCAGTAACAGTAACGGTACATATTAACAAAAATACACAAAATGAAATTACGAGTTTTTTTAGTTTAGGGGCCATAAAAACACCTGTAATTTCAAATATTATTACAGCAAATGTAACAATCACAACAAAGGGTGTATAAAACTTAGTTCCAGCTGCAAAAGCTGATAAAATCCAACAGATAAATCCAACAAATAATAAACCACATGTTAAAAGCACTGCTATAACCCATCTTAGCCCTGAATTCTTCATAAACATGCCTCCTTGGTATAATAAGTTCAGTTCTATTTTTACAACTTTTATAATTAAGTGATTCCAAAAAACAACTGGTCAATGAATGTTTCAAAAAAGTTGATTTGCACTTTTTGCTATGCAAAATAATGTTCCTATGCTTGAATCTTTTAGCTTCATTAATGGGTTGAACTATATATATTGACTAACAAATTCTTTTGAAACACCTTAAGCAATTTAAAATAATCTGACAAATTAATAATCATACTTTTTCCTTATCTCTAAGCCTTTTTGCGAGCATTGTATTGCGCTGTTGAATTTTACTGTTAGATACGCAAATACCTATCGCTTTTCTTGATCCCACCAGTACAAATATTTTTTTCGCTCTGGTAACGCAGGTATATAATAGATTTCTTTGCAGCATCATATAATGCTGCATTGTAAAGGGCGCTACTACTATTTTGTATTCACTGCCCTGACTTTTGTGGACAGTAGTAGCATAAGCTAAAACAACCTCATCTAATTCGGTAACATCATATTCAACTTCATTTCCGTCAAAACAAATTGTAAGGGTCTTATCCTCCATATCTATTGTACTTATTATACCTATATCGCCATTGAAGACATTCTTGTCATAATTGTTTTTAACCTGCATTACTTTATCATTCAAACGGTATATCGTGCCCCCATATTTTATTGTCACATCGGTGGGATTCAAGGCTTCCTGCAAGATGCTGTTGAGATTCTGTGCTCCTACTTCTCCCCTTTGCATAGGACACAATACCTGTATATCATTTACGGCATCAATTTTATAATAATCAGGCAAGCGTTTAACACAAAGACTTTTTATTGTCTCAGCAATTTTAGCTGGCTCTTCTTCCTCTATATAGAAAAAATCACTGCTGCGCCCACCTTTTAACATCGGCATTTCTCCTTTGTTAATTTTATGGGCATTTGTGATAATGGCACTTCCTAATGCCTGGCGGAAAATTCTTGTTAGTCTTATAACCTTTACAATTTCAGAGTCAATTATATCCTTTAGTACATTTCCTGCACCCACCGAAGGTAGCTGGTCTACATCACCCACCAAAATCACAATTGTTTCGTTTGGCACAGCTTTTAAAAGGTTATACATAAGTACAATATCCACCATAGAAGTTTCATCAATAATTAAAACATCGCATTCTAATGGATTTTCTGCATTCTTTTGATATCCTTCAGCAGGTTTGAATTCTAAGAGTCTATGGATGGTCTTTGCTTCCATTCCGGTAGTTTCAGACATTCTTTTGGCTGCACGCCCGGTAGGTGCTGCCAATAAAACCTTTAGATCCATTTTTTGAAATACTTTTATAATTGCCAATGTGGTAGTGGTCTTTCCTGTACCAGGACCTCCGGTCAATACCATAAACTTTGACATGGATGCGTTTTTAATAGCCTCTAGTTGGATCTGATCGTAGGATATATCATGTTCTTGTTGAATTTGCAGAATTATTTGGTCTATATCAATTGTCTGTAAAGAGGTCTGTTTCGAAAGTATTTCCATAATTCTTTTTACTACACCTGTCTCACTGTAATAAAAAGTTGGAAGGTAGATAGCATTATTCTCATCGGATATTATAATTTTTTCTTCAAGCATCCTATCAATAGTTGAATTTATTAGCTCCTCATCTATTTCAAGCATTTTCACAGCTTCAGAAACAAGTTGTTCCCTTGTTGAGTAACAATGTCCGTCATTTGAAAGCTCATTTAATACATATATAATTCCTGAACGACACCGTTCGAAGGAGTTTTTTTCAAAACCAAGCTGCTGTGCTATCTTATCAGCTGTTTTAAAGCCAATTCCCCATATATCGTCAGCAAGTCGGAAAGGATTACTTTTAACAATATTTATGCTCTCGTTTCCATAGGTTTTATATATTTTTACGGCATAGGCAGTAGACACTCCATTGCTTTGGAGAAAGAGCATAACGTTTTTAATTTCCTTCTGCTCCTTCCAAGCCTTCTTTATCATATCCACCCGTTTTTGCCCTATACCTTCTACATTTATCAGATAATCTGCTTCTTCCTCAATCACCCGAAGCGTATCTTCCTTAAAGTGCTTGACAATGCGCCGGGCGTAGACCGGTCCGATCCCTTTAATCAGTCCGCTGCCCAGATATTTCTCTATCCCCGCAATGGTTGCCGGTACCGTCTCCCGGTAATCAATTGCGTTAAACTGTTTACCGAACTTACTGTCAAATTTCCAATCACCTTTTAGCCTTAGTGTAGCTCCGACATTAACGGCAGCAAGATTTCCCACGACGGTTACAAGGTCAGAAAAACCCTTGGATTTTATCTTTATGACGCAAAACCCGTTTTCCTCATTTGCATATGTAATTCGTTCAACCACTCCGCTAATGTATTCCATAGCCATCTACAGCTCTTCTCTGATTAACTCATTTTTTTATTCAATATTATTATACATTATTTTAAAAACTTGGATTCCAGCCTCCTAAAACGTTACTCTTTGTATAATTTGCAGCCTGTGAATATGATAACTGCGGCCTTAAATAACTTACAACAGCTCCGTTTCCTGAACTGTTATATTCATAAAAACGTCCATGGGAGGGTTCAACACCTGACATAGATGTCCATCCTTCTACCTTGATATGCGCCCCCATTGTGCAATTGACATAAGCGACTGCGGGTTTGTTTACACTAGTTCCGCTCGGACACCATGGTCTTCCAAGCCAAACACTGTTTGATGAAGTACCCGATTCACAGGTCAATTTGCAATTAAGGAATAAAAAACCATACGCCGCGGACACTTCTGTCCTTGCTGCTGTGATATATCCATTATTGTTTGAACTGCCTCTGTTTAATGAACGGATTTCACAGTCTTCAAACACAGCCTGACTTCGTCCAAATATAAAATCAACATCACCTGAAACTAAGCATTTGTAGAAGTATTGCGTACCACCATCACACAACAATGTATCCTGATTACCAAGAAAATTGCAGTTATAGAACTTGATTCTGTTGCCGGTCGCATTAAGGGCAACAGCCTGTTCATTACTGTTTCCCATTTCTTCAAAAGAATTCTTAAAGGTCACATTTGAAACACTGATATCACTTCCCTTGATAAATACAGAAGCGCTTCCCCCGGTTCCATATGTGCCTCCGTTCCCATTGCTCTTGCCGTTGTAATTATCATAGTGGATAATAGCATCTTTAGACTCACCTATTATCGTTAGATTGGAAACTCCACTAGGAATTGTAACTACTTCTTTATAGGTTCCGTTTTTAATGTATATCGTCTTTGCCGAAGAACTGCTAGATCCCAAACTGTTAACAGCAGCCTGAACAGTCGTATAATTACCGCTTCCATTTCTATCTACCACAATTGCTCCCGCCGGAATAACTGTAGAGGAACCTGAGTTACCTGAATCTACTGTGCCGCCATATATATTAAAATAAACGGCTCCAGGAATCTTATTATTCTTACATGCGTTCATAATAAATTCAGATGTCGTTTTTACAGAATTCCTTATTGATGACTGTGTAGAAGATGACGCAGATGTAGTACTAAATCCACTAGGCAGTTTATCAGCAGAACCTCCTGAAAAACTTATAGCATTAGAAAAAGTTCTAATAGTGAGAGGACTGATATAATAATTATATCCGTTATCAAAAGCTATACAATTTGTGAAAAATCCTGTTACTGCACTATTATTGTTGTCAAAACCCTTTTTGCTATGATTAAAGGTCAAACAGTTTTTAAATGTTCTTGTACATGCATTTGTAGTATTGGCTGACCCCATCTTGAATCCATTAGGATTACCTCCATAAGAACTTCCTGTCCAAGACGTCAAGCTAATTGTTCCGGCGTTTGTAACAATAAAATTGTCTGTGGGAAGTGAAAAATTTCCCCTCGCATAGTTTGATGCAAAACTTGGGTTCTTCTCACAAATCAACTGTACCAACAAAAGATTCTCATCTAATGGTTTTCCATTATTAAAATCATATTTTCCCGTAAACACTTCAGTATTGCCGTTATTCCATGTTGCACATTCGGTATAGGACAAGTCATATGTAAGGCCATCTGTCTTATCATAGGAATCCCAACCGTCATCGGAATTATCCCAGGCATAACAGGCATAAAACGTATTACCTCTGCCAGCTGCAAGCTTTGGTGCAAAACCGTCTGCATTACCTCCTATAGTATATACATCACAATTACGATAACTGCATACATATTCGATCGTATTGCTGTATGCACCAGCTGTAATTTGAAGTCCAGCATCATTATTGTATCTTACGATACAATTGGAAACCTTGTTATTTCCTGCAGAACTTCCCTTTATTTGAATTCCGTTATCCGGAGCCTTCTCAATAATAAGATTTTTAATTGTATATTTGCTACCTGTTATTCTAATTCCTACTTGTGAATCACTAGTGGCCTTTCCTATGTAACTATTACGGAACGAGGAAAAATCAAGCACCGGATATGTACCATCACTGTTCATTACTCCAATGATCTCTACATTGGCGTTATTTGCTGACAGTGCTAGTTGTTTTGAACAAACAATAGTTGTACCTTTAACATATACCTTACCACCACCGGATCTTTCAGCAGATGATATCGCGGATTCTAACTGAGAAAAAGATGTTACTGTAGTTCCGTCACCGGTGTTTGGTGTTGTGACAGGTGTTGGATTCCATGTTTGAACTGGTGTGGGTGTAAGAGTCATAACTGTATCATTTGTTAATGCCACTTTTAAGTAGTCGACATTCGGTCCTCCATCTGATGTGATAGCAGTAGCTTTAATTAAGTTAGTCCCCGCATTAAGGTTTACCACTATATAGTTCTCATTCCATGTTGCCCATGTACCTGTTGAATTAAAGTCTAAACTGTTCCATACAACATTTCCATTAATACTTATTGACATTTGGCGGTTACTGCTTGTTCCGTTTGCATATCTGAATATAAGCTTGTATGCCCCATATTTAGCAACATTTACGTTCCACGCAACATAACTTCCATATTCATTATTGTAATTTACATAACCGCTATCTGTGTACCCGGAATTGGTAGTCTCTAAAATCGAATTATAAAGTATCGCATATTCTGCCTGATATATTGTCTCTACTTGTGGTGTTGGATTTGGCAAAGGATTGCTTTCCGCCGGGAATTCGCTGATAAGTCCTAGAAGGTAACTTCTCATATAGGCAAAATCCAATGAATTTACTCCGTTATCTGCATTAACATCCCCAACAGTTTTCCCGTTGGAAACTGGAAAATCCGAATTAATTCCCATAAGATAAGCTCTCATCAATGCAAAATCTATTGAATTCACATTATTATCGCCATTGAGATCGCCGTACTTTGTTGAAACACCTTCAGCCGAAAATCCGCTGTTTGGAAAGAAACTAAGAAACATTCCAAAAACAATTAAAAACACCAGTACCTTTTTCATCAACAAATCCCCCTTATACCTTTTATCTATTATCTAAAGTATCCATTTTATATATTTGTCAATATACTTGTAATCTAATTATACTTTCATTTAACAAATTTAAACAGACCCAAAAAATCATCTTGTCTTCACACCAGCCAATTCAGCCTGTTCCCGTACATAAGAGGCAGCTTTTTTATAGCTATCAAAATCAGGCAGATGCTCTACAAAAAGAGTTGTATCCCGACCTAAAGCCTCACATAATCTTGCTACTTTCTGATAATTCACAATTCCCTTTCCGGGCATTGTTTCATGAATTACAGTAGTATAGGAGTTTTCCATTAGCACATCTTTTCCATGGATACTCTTAATATAAGGCCCTAATTTTGTGAAGCATTCTTCAATAAAGTCATCACAGAATAAATATCGCTTAGGGCAGTTAATCATATTGACAAAATCCAAATGGACGCCAAAGGCTTCTCTATCAACATCATGAATTAATTGCAGATAATTATCCGGTGAATCGGGTATCATCCATGGCATGGTCTCGATGGTATAAAAGGTCCGTGTAGGTTTTACTGCATCTATCACATCCCTGATAGAGTCTACTATTAGAGCATAAGTATCCTTCGAATAATTTTCTGCATAAAATCCATCCCATATTTCACCTCTGCTGCCAGTGACGTTTACACAGCATTTTGCACTAAGTTCCTCTGCCAGTGCCAGCTGATTCTTACAGTATTCTACTGCGTCCTTACGCTCACTGTCGTCAATAGAAATTATATTTCTCCATACACCAACTTCACCAATTACTATATCATTCTGCTGCACACATTTAAGATATGCCTGTTTTTCCTCTTTGCTAGCACAATAGTCTACCGGTGCTAAAACCGCCCTATAACCCAATTCTCTTATCAGTTTATACCACTCTTCTGGATTATTATATGGTCTTTCTATAGCTCCGCCAATTCTCATATTGATCTCTCCTCCATCGGATTTTTATACTGTGACTTTATTTGTTTTTATGCCAGATTACTGACGAGTCAATATGCAGAATACCCGGTGAACAAGTTTTTGCCATAACTCCGGCTAATTCTTCTGTCATTTTCACAATCTGGTTTTTTACACCCTCTGCTCCGTTTACACCAAGAGGTTTCATAATTGCCCTGCCTACCGATACGGCAGTAGCACCTAAAGCCAAAGCTTTAAAGGCATCCATACCGCTTATAACTCCGCAGTCAACAAAAATAGGGATTTTTCCGTCAATCACCTTTGCTATCTTTGGCAAGATCATTAAAGGAGGAACTGCATATTTCATAATTCCATGATGGTGCGATACGACAATACCCTGTGCACCGGCTTCTAAAGCTTTATATGCATCCTGTTCACTCAAAGCACCCTTAATAATAAAGGGCAATTTTGTAGCTTTTATAAATTCTTTAATTTCGTTAAGGGTCTTAGAGGTCATTTTCATTCCGAAAACATCATCATATTGTCCGTTTTCAGAAAAAGAATGATCCACATCCATGCCGACTGCCATTACTCCGCATTTTTGAGCATGCTCAATCCTATGAAAAATATAGTCATTATCTGCATAAGGCTTAATGATTTTAATTGTTCTCGCTCCAGTAGCAACAATACCCTCAAGTTCTGCTTCATCTCCCATACCTGCCCAGTTTACTGCATTTGCAGCAAAAGCTCCTTTAGCCATCTCCGCAAGTCCATTTTTATGCACATTGTTTAAATGAGACAATGCAGCCATCATAATAGGAGTATCAAAGGTTTCTCTATACAGTTCAAGCTTGGTTGAAGGAATTACAGAATCTATATGTCTCATTTCAACTAGCAGCGAATCAAAATATTCTCTGGTAATCTCGTCAGAGTTCCCTGCATTTCTGCTTTGCTCCTTATTTTCCATACATATTGCTCCTTTCGCTAATTATAAATCAATCTTCTCCATATTCTTTGATAAATCCTTTATATTTTTGTATTCTTAGCTTATCCAAGGTCAGTTTAGTTATTAATCTTTTTTTATTGTAAGTTAAGTTTTGCGTTCTTTATTAATAATGTAGTCTTTCGTATAATTAACATATCAATTATGTTTGTCATTAGCTGCAATAGTAAAAACGCAGTAAATCCGTACTATACTCTTAATTTGCTTCTCTTCAGTATTAATGTATAATTCTTTCGAATATCTATATTCACCATTTTCAAGTCTGCCATATGTATCTCCCCAATATTCTTCTATAACTACACTTGAAAATCTGCCAATTCGAAATAAGGTAGATCTAAACGCTATATAATCACTAATCATTTTTACTTCTACCCATTTGCCATTTTCTTTTTTTTCAAGTTCATAGGATGAACCATAATAAACTGGATTCAACGAATAATTCCTTAGTCTAAAATTAACTGATGTCGGAGTTATAGAATTCTCTATTTCTCGTAAAGAATATAAATCGTAAGGCTTATTGAATATCCACACTATTATTGAAAATAAAATAATAGAAGTTACAGTTAGAATCACATATAATTTTCTCACTTTTTTCCTCCTAAAAACAAATCATCCCTGAAAATAGAATTCGATACAAAAATATTTTTTAGTCACCTTGTTCTAAGTAGAACAAAACCGCAAAACGGCTTTTGTTACCTTGAAATTTCGTCACGAAATTATGGCATCCAGCTCTTATATCCACTGATAATGCTAAATTATAAGTATCAATTAACACCATAATTTCCTTAACATCAAAAAAACAACTCCTGACAATCATCATTTTTGAGTGTCAGGAGTTATTTTACTTTATATTAAGCTGTAAACATTGCTATATCGTCATCTACAGTGCCAATTCCGGCTATACCGAAAGTTTCTACAAGAACTTTCGCTACATTTGGAGATAAAAATCCAGGTAGTGTAGGTCCAAGGTGAATATTCTTAACTCCTAAATATAACAATGCCAAAAGTACAATAACAGCTTTTTGCTCATACCAAGCTATGTTATATACAATAGGAAGTTCATTTATATCATTTAAGTTGAATACTTCTTTGAGCTTCAACGCAATAACTGCAAGAGAGTATGAATCATTACATTGTCCGGCATCTAACACTCTCGGAATGCCTCCTATATCACCTAAAGGAAGTTTGTTATACCTGTATTTTGCACATCCCGCTGTAAGGATAACAGTATCCTTCGGAAGCTTTTGCGCAAACTGTGTGTAGTAATCTCTTGATTTCATTCTTCCATCACAACCAGCCATTACAAAGAACTTCTTAATTGCACCGGATTTAACTGCATCAACTACTTTGTCTGCTAGTGCAATAACCTGGGAATGAGCAAAACCACCTACAATATTTCCTGTTTCAATTTCTGTTGGAGCCTTACTTTTCTTAGCCATTTCAATGACAGCTGAAAAATCTTTTTTACCCTTCTCGTCAGCTTCAATATGTGTACATCCCGGATAACCTGAAGCCCCGGTAGTAAATATCCTATTTCTTATTTCTTCACTCTTTGGCGGTACAATACAGTTGGTTGTAAATAAAATAGGTCCGTTAAAGGTTGCAAATTCTTCAACCTGTTTCCACCATGAGCTTCCGTAATTTCCAACGAAGTTTTCGTACTTTTTAAAGAAAGGATAGTAATGTGCAGGAAGCATTTCGCTATGAGTATACACATCAACACCTGTTCCTTTTGTTTGTTCAAGGAGTTGCTCAAGATCGGTAAGATCATGTCCGGAAATCAAGATACCAGGATTTTTTCCAACACCAATATTGACACTTGTAATTTCAGGATTTCCGTACTTTGATGTATTTGCTTCATCAAGAAGAGCCATGGCAGAAACACCAAATTGACCTGTTTTCATAGTTAGAGCTACCAAATCGTCCGCCGACAAGGTATTGTCTAAAGTAGCTGCCAATGCTTCGTATACAAAGCTATATATATCAGCATTTTCTTTGCCTAAGTTAAGTGCATGATGAGTGTATGCGGCCATACCTTTTAATCCATATATTATTAACTCTCTTAGGGAACGTACATCTTCATTTTCTGTAGCAAGCACACCAACTTTAGAGGCTTTTTCAAGCATGGATGCTCTGTCGGTCACTTCAAAATTTGCCGCATCTCCAAACTGGACACCAGATACTTTCTTTTTCAAATCGTTTCTAATGGCAATTAACTTATTAATCTGTTTTTCTATTGCTGCTTCATCAAAATTCGCATTTGTAATTGTTATAAATAAACTCTTTAAAATTTCATGATTTACATTTCCAAGAGTATTCACATCTAATTTTCCCTTAACAACTACTTCTGAAATTCCTTTGGTTGCATAAATCAATAAATCCTGCAGATTTGCAACTTCTTCATTTTTACCACAAACACCTTTGATTTCGCAACCTATTCCCTTTGCGCATTCTTGACATTGATAACAAAACATACTCATAATAATTGACCCTCCTATAATTTAATTTTTTGGTGCCGGAGCTTTAACAACAATCAACTCAAGCACTTTATCGTGACTGTTTTTTACGTTCATTTTTGTGTTAAAAGGTATCTTAAGTATTGAACCCTCATCATACTGATGTACTTCCTGCTCTTCTAACCCAATTGACAATATACCCCTTAAAACGGTCATGTAAACAGTCGAATTTGAATAGTGCTCCGGTAGTCCTTCATCTTTATTGAAAATCATGTGGATGTAATGCATATTTTCATCCATAATGATTTTTTCTACAGTTTTTTTATCACCTAAAGTCATATTAAATATTTGTTCAATCATATTTTTGCTCCTCTCTTTTGGCCCTTTCAAAAAACAACCCATAAAACATTTATGTCACAAATCCCATCAAATCAGACTTTTTGAGATGACAATTGCAAAGTTTTTTAAAGCACCGTATTGTTGAATTTAGTATAATATAGTTACACTAAATAATCCGTTGTATATACAACGGATTATTTAATTTTTTTTTATAAATAATTTCATAGTATTATCGGCATTATTAGAATAATCTTATATATTTTTTCAGAACTTTGTAAAATAAGGTGATTCCAAAAAATTTTGCAATCGCCATTTCAAAAAATCTGATTTATATTTTTTGCGTTGCAAAATAAGGTTCTTCTGTTTGGAAGCTTTTAATCTTCCGTGATGGGCTTTGTGAATTGATTACTGTATAGGTTATTTTTGAAATGGCCTAATTAACTTTGAAGGAAAAAACTTATTGCCTTAGCGGGACATTTTTTTACCGTTTCAAGTATTGACAATTCTGCTTCCTTTCCTTCAGGAATTGCTTTTACAACCACTGCCTTCTTATCTTTCATTTTATAGTAATTGGGCATTATCTTCGAACAAATTCCACAACCTATGCAGTATTCTTCTTTTATTGATATCATTCCTTCTTTTATTTCACTTTCATTCTTTGGTAAATCCTTATTCTTAATAAATAACTCTGTTATATTTGCCATAATAAAGATTGCTGCAACAGTAAGAACCCATCTGACTGCCATAAAACCCGCTCCAAGAAACTTCGCCTCATTAGCTAGCATCGGAACTTTTATAACGGCCCAGCTACTCAGTATAATTACGATATTTGAAATACTCGCACCCTTTGAAAGCATTGTTTTACTAATGGGAAAAGCAGCATAAATAGGTCCTGCCGAAACACTCCCCAAAATCAGAGCCAACACATTGCCCTTAAAACCAGACTTTTTACCAAAACTTTTCATAATAACTTCTTTTGGTACCAACGCCTCTAAAACTACAGTCAAAAGAAAAATAACAGGCATAATCATAAGCATCTCTTTGAGATAATAGACACTATTTCCAACTGCCTTAGATGCTTTATCCGGTGAAATAACCAATAGCAGCAAATATATAACCCCAACAACAAAAAGTAGCTTATTTTTTTTAATTAGTTTTATAGCCTTCATAAAATCACCCCCATGGTTAATGCAATAAGGACGGCAGATACAAAACTCAAACCATTTCTAATTAACGTAAACTTCAAACCAAACTCCTTTTTTTCAAGTGGAAATGTCACTATCCCTACCATTGTTAATGTGGTTAGAAAAGCAACTGCCGGTACAATATTCGCACCAGAATCAACTAAAGAGCCCACTAAGGGAAAAGCAACAAAGGCAGGTATAAGTGTGATACTTCCAACAAGCGCAGATATTACAGTAGATAAAAAGGAGCTTGAACCACCTAGAACAGCCTTTATTGTCTCGGGAGGTACGAAAGTTAATACAAGGCCTATTAAGAATATTATTGCAACAATATCACCTATCATGTTTCCCATAATTCCTTTTGTTGCCTTCATTGAATCAAAAGTCTTTTTCCTGTCTTTCACAAGAGATATTACTGTTAAAACTATTGCAATGATCCAGAATAAAATTGTAAATATATCCATATACAACCTCCTATGCTTGATATATTTTAATTATAAACGTATACTAAATAAAAAGGTGTTACCTATGTAACACTTATATTGGAAGGGGATGTTTTTATACATAAATATTTAGATTTGATAGAAAGAACACCTTTTTTAAAATCCTTATCCAAGGATGATTTAATTTGTTTTTTAGATGACAGAAGCTTTAAGACCTCTTCTTATAGCAAAAACAGTATAGTCCATTCTGAAGGAGATGTATGCGAAAAACTTGAAATAGTACTTTCAGGCAAAGTAGTTGTGGAGCGAATTGATGAATCGGGAATGCTAATGACTGTAGCTGAATTCTTTGATGATGATATGATTGGAGGCAATTTACTTTTTTCAAAAAAACCATACTATCCTATGACTGTTACTGCCAAGCATTCATCTATTATTTTGGAAATCAGTAAGGATCGGCTATTTAAGCTTTTTTCTATCAATCAGGATTTTTTGAGGTGTTACCTTGAGTTTGTATCGGAACATGCAACTATTTTAGGAGATAAAATCAAACACTATGTAAACAGGACAATACGTGAGAGTGTTTTAAACTTTCTTAATTACGAAAGTAAAAAGCAAAACTCAAATTGTGTAATGCTTAATATGACTAAAAAGGAGTTGGCAGAGAAAATTGGTGTTCAGCGTACATCTTTGTCAAGGGAGTTGTTGAAAATGAAAAATGAAGGTTTGATTTTATTTGATGCACATTGTATTACTGTTTTAAGATAACTCGCTTATGAATTTTTTTGAGAAGCTATTTTTAGGTTTTTTGGGGCTGAATTGAAGGAAATGTCACACACCAAAATAATAATAATGATTTATTTGTAGGTTTTCGGATTATGTGATTTAGAGTTCTGAAATTTAGGTAACAACAATTCGATAGGGAAATATAGATCGCATTCGCAGTATTGTTTATTACAGCGGGCATAATTTATGTATTCAAATCGGAAATTTTCTTTTAAGTGAAATTCAACTGTAGGCATCCATTTAGTATTTACAAAATTCATTAGTTCACGAAGATTCTTATTAGATAGTTCTTCAGGTTTGTGAAGGCCTATGTAGGTAAAAACGCCATATTTGTGTGGCGGTATGTGTGTAACAGTCATTTCTGGAGGGATAATGCTTGATGCATCTACTTGAATAGACGGTTGATAGTAGGTATAGGGTAATTTACCTTTTGGAATTAAAGTGTAACCATAATAAGCATCTTTTTCGACGGGATTAAGTACTTTTGGGCGATGTTGGTAAAAGAACTCAACTCCTAATCGGTTAGCTGTTTGGTTAAGTCTATTGTCTTCAATATTTACTTCGTAGGTATTACCTGCAATCGAAAAAGCGGGCATAATCATTATTGCTTTCATAAAAATCAATCCATTACCTGCCTGATTCATAAAATCAGCATTAAAACGATCTAGTATATTTAGAGCAAGGGGATTTTTACGCCATTTTGCTGGTGTTATTGAAAACTCCTCTTTAAAAACGCGGTTGAAAGTCCGTTCACAGCCAAAACCGTATTTGTCTGCAATAAAATCTATGGCGTTGAGAGGACTTAGAAGGTCAGAAAGAGCAACAGCAATACGCCGTCTTCTGACATATTCCATAATACCTGTTCCTGTGGCACCTTTCCAGATACGCAGCAAATGAAATTTCGAAATGTTTACGTTTTCCGAAATGGCATCAAGAGTCAACTCATTACAGAGATTAGCCTCAATATATTCTGTTGTGTCTTTAAGTATTTTTAACAGATAATGTTCCATAAATCCTCATCCGCAATTTTTGTCCTGTTTGCTACAACAGATCTTTGTATAATGATTATAGCATGAGATATTATGCGATATAAGACAAAAATTGCTAAAGAACAGTCAAAATATTTACAGCATTCAAAAAAACTCGATAGGAGAATTGTTATGAATGAAATTGAACAGGCAGCATTAAAGCTACGTTTTAAGAATGCCATTAATCAGTTTATAGACAAAATCAAGGACGATGTCAATATAATTGCTATCATACTTGGTGGCAGCGTTGCTTATGATGTAATCTGGGAGAAAAGCGATGTTGATTTAACCATAGTCGTCCGGGACCAGCAATTGAAACACGACAGTCTTAGTGTTGATGAAGACGGCATTACCTTTAATATGTACATAGCTACGAGGAGCTCCTTTAGAAGATTCATCGAGCATGAAACAGGCGGGTCTTTTTTGCAATCCTACTTAGCAAACGGAAAAATTATATACTCAACGGAGGATAGCTTCTACGAATTCTTTGAAGATATAAAACAAATCGGTGAAGATGATAGAGCTATATCTGCCTTGCATCTTGCCTCACAATTAATTTCAATCATACACAAAGTTGAGAAGTGGAGGAATGCGCGCAAAGATTTATTGTATGCCCAGTATTTCTATTTAAAACTGGCTGAAACAATAGCTAATATGGAATTATGTATTCGTGGAATCCCTCCATCGCGAAGTGCCATTCAGAAAGCAATTGATCTAAATCCCGAAATTATGAAAGTATTCTATATAGAACCTTTGACACATCAGCTAACTGAAGAGGAATTAACAAACGGGCTAAAACTATTGGATGAATACATAGAAGATAAAATGTCGCTGTTCCAGAAACCGGTTCTTGAATACCTTTATGATCAGCAGATAAAAACAGTATCGATGATTGCAAAACGGTTTGGTGTAGATAGCCATCTTATAGTCGATGTGCTGGAGTATATGTCGGAAAGAGGGATAATAGAAAAGGTAACTCAGCTGATCAAACTAACACCAAAAAGCCGTTCATCTGTGGAAGAAATAAGTTTTTTGTACATTCCTTAACCTAGGTAAGAAAAGGAGAATGAAATATGTCTATACGTAGTACAATTGAAGTGTCTGGTGCAAAACAAAATAACTTAAAAAACATTTCGGTGGAAATTCCTAGAGATAAGTTAACCGTCATTACCGGTGTTTCCGGTTCAGGTAAGTCCTCTCTTGCCTTTGACATAATTTACGGAGAGGGGCAGCGACGTTTTCTAGATTCAATTTCAACTTTTGCCAAAAGCCGTATAAGTCAATTAAAGAAAGCAAAGGTTGATTACGTCCGGGGACTGTCACCTGTTATTGCAATAGAACAAAAAAAGAGCAACAATAATCCCCGTTCTACGGTAGGTACAGTTACCGACATTAACGATTATATGCGTCTTTTGTTTTCAACTGCCGGTATCGGACAATGTCCCGAGTGCTCACATCCATTGAAACAGCTTTCAGCTGCACAAATCGCCGAACATATCATGACTCTTCCGAGTGGAACAAAAGTTGAACTTAGGGCACCTGTCTATAAAGTTTTCGGGGAGGACTACTCCTTTACCTTTCATCAATTGCGTGAAAAGGGTTATAAGAACCTTATGGTGGATGGTGAGCCCTTCTCCCTATCACAAAAACGGGAATTGGATGAGAGTAAAAACTATTGTATTGAGCTTGTAATTGACCAATTTACACTAAAACAGGATTCCTATATTCAACTGACCAAATCCATTGAAGCTGCTATGCTTACTTTAGATGAAGATATAATGATAAAAGTTGAAGTAATAGGTGATGTGGGCAATTCATTTTATGTTGGATTTGCATGTCCTGATCATCACTATTTTTTGTGTGAAATGCAACCCTTTCACTTCTCTTTTAACACACCGGCAAGCGCTTGCCATACTTGTATGGGCGTTGGTATGTCCTATGTGGTGGAACCCCGTTTTCTAGTTGTTGCACCTCAAAAGAGTATCAATGATGGTGCCTTTAAAAGTACCGTTTATAATACTTCCGGCAAAGACAGCTATAAGACGGTTTTAATGTACAGCTTATCTCAAAAATACAATTTCAGCCTCGATACACCCTTCAATGAGCTACCGAAGGAAATCGTCGAAATCCTGCTTTATGGGACAAAAGGTGAGACAGTAGAAATGTTACAGCCTCCCAATTCACAAAAACGTAATTGGATGGTAGGGAGAGACCGGCCGTTCTATGGGTTTGTACACGAATTTGAAGGGTGGTATAAACACTATATTCGCAAGTCAGCAAGCTCTGAGGCGTTTGAACCCACTTTCATCAAGGAATGTATGATTGAGAAAATATGTCCTGAATGCCATGGAGCAAGACTTAAACCGCAAAGGTTGCAGGTCACGGTAGGTGGGAAAAACTTTGATGAGCTTAGCAAAATGCAGTTGCCGGATCTCTTAAGTTTTTTGGAGGGGCTTCCTTTTGATAATGATATTGAAGATGTGGCAGCTACAATTGTTCGGGAAATAAATACACGTCTCACGCTATTGATTGATATAGGTTTGCATTATATTAACTTGGGGCGAAGAAGCGACAGCATTTCTGGCGGTGAAATGCAGCGTATCAAGATGTCTACACAGATTAGCAGTGAATTGATGGGCATGCTCTATGTTATGGATGAACCTAGTATCGGTCTACATCCTAGAGATTCGGGACGTGTTATTGAGACAATGAAAAAGTTACGTGACTTAGGTAATACAGTTATTGTAGTAGAACACGATTTAGAAACAATAATGAGTGCGGATCATGTTATTGAAATCGGTCCCGGACCCGGTATACACGGCGGTCAAATAGTTGCCGAAGGAAGGCTTGAGGATATTATGAAAGCATCCGATTCAATTACAGGTAAGTACTTGTCCGGCAGGGCAAAAATTCCGGTACCAAAAAAGCGCCGTCATCTAGGAGATTATTTCCTGTCGATACAGGGTGCGAGAGAAAACAATCTCAAAAATGTTGACCTTGATATACCCCTTGGTGTTTTTGTTTGTGTCACTGGGGTTTCCGGTTCGGGCAAAAGTTCCATGATTAATGAAATACTTTGTAAGCAATTAAAAATTGATAAAACCGGTGCGCGGATAGAATCCGGGGAGCATGATTTTTTATTCGGTTATGAACTGATTAATAATGTCATCAATATTGACCAAACACCTATTGGCAGGAACAGCAAATCCAATCCAGCTACTTATATAGGTATATATGATAAAATACGACAATTATTTGCAAAGGAACCGGATGCTATAGCCCGGGGGTATAAGGAAATCGACTTTAGTTTGACCCATGCAAACGGTACACGGTGTGAGCACTGTGCAGGGGATGGGATTATTGTTACCAATCTTCAGTTTATGGCAGATATTGAAACGATTTGCCCTGTTTGCAAGGGTATGCGGTTTTCCCTGGAGGGGCTGGAAATCAAGTATAAGAGAAAGAGTATTGCAGATGTACTTGATATGACAGTTGAGGAAGCTAAGGACTTTTTTGAGGACAATCGTTACCTAAAGCATAAACTTGGAATAATTAGTGAACTAGGGCTGGGTTATATGCGATTGGGTCAAAGTTCTACCACCTTGTCGGGTGGTGAAGCCCAAAGGGTAAAATTGGCTTATGAGTTGTCAAAAATCAAAAAGGGGGCGCATAATCTGTATATTTTGGATGAGCCTACTACGGGGCTTCATTTGTCGGATATTCAAAAGTTGTTGGATTGTCTTGGGAAGCTTGTGGATATGGGGCATTCGGTTATTGTTATTGAGCATCATTTGGATGTTATTAAGTCGGCAGATTATATTATTGATATGGGGCCTGAAGGTGGGAGTGGAGGCGGATATGTTGTGGCTGAGGGCACTCCTGAACAGGTGGCAAAGGTTGGGGCATCGCATACGGGGAGGTATTTGAGGGAAGTGCTTAATTAAGGCTTGATACTTTTGTTTCAATTTCTTAGAGAGTTTTTGCTTTTAAACTTATAGGTTCTTTAAAAAATTTGCTTCCATAATGAATTTTTTATAAAGACTATTTAAGGGTTTGAAGCTTAAAAAATTAGTGAGTTGCTGTTTTGTGGAGCTGAATTGGGGGTTGTGCCTATTGTTTTAGTGTCAAACGACTCCATTGCACGACCTTCGCATAGAATCTGTAGCCTCAGCTTGATAATTTTCGCACACGTCTATGGGACATCCTGTCCCAAGACGCTAAAAATGCCATCCGTGGCATTTTTGCTTCAAATTATCAAGCTTTCGGCAAAAGCTTCCGCCTCTTTCGAGCGAAGTGAAAGAGGCAAAAGCGAAGGGACTCGATGTCCCGTTGCTTTTCTTCTAATTCTCAGGTCGAGCAATTCCGTCATTTGACAGTAAAACAGGTTACCATTTCTTAATTTTTCAGCTAGCTGTTTTATGTTTTGCTCAATTTTGTTTATTATCTTTTTGAATTCTTCGTCGCTTTTTCCTGTAGGGTCATCAAGGCCTCCTTAATTTAATTGGGATTGAGCATTAAAAAAAGTCCGGTACCCTAGCTGAAGCAGGATAATAACTGAAAGTGCAACAGCACCGAGAATCCCTAACATAATAGCTATCTGATAGGCAATAGCCGTTGTAGGTGCAGTGCCTGAAAGGATTTGGCCTGTCATCATTCCCGGTAAAAATACTATCCCCATACCCACCATGGAATTAACTGTAGGCATTATTGCTGCGTCAAAGGTACTATTGATAATACTTTTAGATGCATTCTTTGGTGTTGCACCAAGAATAAGTGCTTCTTCAATTAAGGCTTTTTGAGTAGACACTCCTTCAATAAGTGATTTTACACCAAGAGATATACCAGTCATGGAATTACCTATAAGCATTCCAGCTATAGGCACAAAGTACTGGGGAGAATACCAGGGTGAAATTCTTACAACTATAAATAAAAAATATGCAAGGCATGTCAATGTCCCAACACTCATCGAAAGCGCTATAACCTTTTTTAGTGGGTGTGACAGTTTTCCCTTAAATTTTTTAAATATAGTATAAACCGAAAATACTTCCATTAAAATAATAATTCCGGTTGTAATAAAGGGGCTTGGGTTTTGGAATACATATACAAGAACATACCCGGTCAAAATAAGTTGCAGAGTCATTCTGACTGAAGAAATAATAATTTCCTTTTCCCTGTTTATTCCTCTTAACCTTACAATGGCAATAACAATTAATACAAAAATATATGCAACTGCTACCTGTGCTATTGATAAATCAATAATTCCGCCCATTCTCCTGCCTCCTCTTGACTTTTCCTTCTGACACCTCAACAATCACATCGGAATATTTTGTTGCTACCGCCTTAGAATGGGTAACCATAACTATTGTTTTTCTATTGTTTTGAACATATTGTATTAGCATTTGAATTAAAATGTCTTCGGTTTCGTCATCTAAAGCTGATGAGGGTTCATCAAGAAGATAGACTAAGGGGTTTAAGATCAGTATTCTTGCTAATGCAAGCCTTTGCTTTTCACCACCCGACAGGGTGTTAGCAGGTGTATCAAGGGATTTATTGAGCTTAACCTGTTCAAGGGTCTGTTTTAATACTTCGTCCTCCATTAACTTTTTACCTTGAAAAATCAATCCGGCATTGAGATTATCACGTATGCCACCATCAAAAATAGAGGGATTTTGAGTAAGCATTAAGACCTCTCTTCTATGAAGCACCGAATCAATATTGTGTAAATCGGTTCCGTTATAGAGTACCTTACCCTCCGTCGGAGATATCAATTTATTGAGCATTCTTAATATAGTTGTCTTACCGCTTCCGCTCGAGCCTACAAGTGTTGTTATTTTTTCTTTTTCTATTCTAAGCTCAGGAAGAGCTACAATATTTTTAAATTTTACATCAACAAATTCAAACATTTTTTGCTCCTTTATGTACTTAAGAGTCCATCCGATATTTTAGGTAATTCCAAAAAAATAACTGGTCAATTGCCATTTCAAAAAATTTGATTTGATGGCTCTGTACCAAAATGTTGTATAAGTTATTTTTTGAAATGGCCTTATTATCTACCCAATATACGAACTATTAAAACAATTACTATACTCCAAAAGCCTATTATTGGAATATAAAAAACTTATCCACAATGTATTCACATATTACCCACAAGTTCTCCACACATATTCTAAAACAATCCACAAAAACATACTAGTATATTTGACATCAAATCCCGCTTCTTTAAATCACCAAGCCCTAATCCATCAACACAACACCCAAAGCATATGATACACTATTCAATAATAATGATAAGAGCAATGCTTTCTGCATTCTAAAATTGCACAGTAATATATATATATATATATGCTTCTACTACTACAACCATCAACTCAAGAAAAATCAAGCTGATATAGTATGAATTATGCCCAAATATTTTATACGAAAAAATCAAAATCAGGTTGACTGCCGGATTGGTAAGCATATTGCACAACAAGCTATAATAAATATATTCCCTTTCCATCAACCTTTTCCTCAACCACAATAAACCTATTTGAAATCTTGCTAAAAGGCACACTATCTAAATTTTCATCCCCCAAACTAGGTTAGTCTACGATTATTATGAAAATTTGTCAATAAGCTAACTTATCTTTTTGGTGCATTTTTAAGTCAATTGACAAATGATGCGTCAGACCATTATAGATTACAGTCAAACCTTTATCTTAGAACAAGTGTAGGTTTATTCTCAACTGCTTTAATTTCTCCCAAAAGCATATCCTTTTTTAAAGATATCTTTGTAAAATCTTCATTTTCCATTGTCGGATTAGCTTTATATACCTTAAACTTTGTATTAGATATCTTATGTAGAATCAGTTCTTGTTGGATAAAACCTAACGTTTTTGCTGCAGATATATCTATATCTGCCTCGCATTGCTTTGAAAGATCAAAGTATCCCAAACATGACCGATGCATACCAGACCCCCAGGAATAGGTATAAAGTAATTCTTTTTCCCCGTTACCATCAAAATCAGATGTTTCTAAGTCTACGATACCAAACCCACCGAATCCTTCTCCTAAGGTATATAAATTCCCATCATACAACAAATAAGATTCGCATGTTTCTTTACTCTTAAATATCTGGCAACCTGTTTCTTTAAAAACATTTTCGGGAGTAATATCCTGAAAAGCATCAATTTGTGTAGAGAGCATTTTAATCCTTTCCTTTCTTACAGAATCCTTTAGAATAGCTTTAAACCCCTGTAAATCTTGTTTTTCCCAGTCTGTAGGTTGTTCTTCTTTTTTGTTATCACACCCAAATAAAACTACTATCATCATTATCATTATTAACAAAAAAATAGCTTTTTTCAAACCCTTACCACCTTTCCTCTGTTGAGTATGGACATAACCAAGTATTACCACACCTCCTCATAATGCTCAACTCGCTATCAAACAGTTTCACATTATCCACTCTTATACCTCTACACTATAACAATAGTCTATGCTTGTCAATATCCTAATAATAACATTTACTCCAAATATATTGATGTAGACAATTTTATAAATACTATGCAAAGATTTTGCCATTGATTTAGAAACAGGATCTCTGCTTCACTCGTATTTTAGTGAAGATACAAAATCAATTTTTGAAGTTTTCATCTCAGGGCTGATTGACGCAATCATCATTAATAATTCCCCAACTGTTATGTATATGATAAAGCTTCCAAAAGGATAGTATGCCTTTGTGGTTTCACCTATTTGTATTTTTGATTATTTTGACAGTAATTTTAGAGTGAATGCAGCTGACATTAGAGATATACTAACTGTTGATGATCCTAATAAATCGGGTTCAAATATATATTCAAATTATACATTTAGAAGGAACGTCTAATGTTGAAATGGCTTTCGTTGGACTTGAGCCCGAAACAATTTCTTCCCGTTTTGGTTTTGAATTTTTCTATAAATTTAAAAGGTATTTTCATTTATCTTACTCTTTTTGAAAACAATGGACTCGCATTTGCCGTTTTTGCCTAAAAGAAAAGGTGTTGCAGAACCAATTAAATTTTGCAACACCCGATACATTTTCCCTTTATTATTCAGCTATATTGCTGAAATATGATATTCTGTTATCCGCAAAATCTATAATTGCAACCTGGTAATCATAGCCTGATTCTATATCTACTTTCACAAAAGTATTTTCTGTAACTGCAACTTTTTGAGGTGCATCTGAAGTATCAGATTTTACTTTATATACAGCATACCTGATATCTTGTTCAAAAGACTGATCCCAATAGAATGTGCTTGTTGATCTGTCAAGTTCAAAGTTTCGCGGCGCATATGAATATGCTTCAACAGTTTTTACATCACTGAATTGAGAAATCCTTTTTCCGTATAAGTTTACAACTGCCACCTTAAAATCACATATACCACGGAGTGTATTTACAGCAATTTGCCTTTTTTCTGTTTCAGCAATCTTCTCAAATTCATCATTTGTATCGCTCCTTTTTCTATATAACGCGAATTTATCTCCTTTTGTTCCACTCCAGCTAAACTGAATCAATAAACCACTTCTATTTGTCATCCTAAAGTTTGTCGGGGGTTCCACTAACAAACCCACTGAAGTAAATGCAGCTTTTGTGCTCTGATAAGCCTGGCTGTTTTTACCGTACAATAAGCCGGAAGATAAAAGTACATAACTCGCAAATTGTTGTAACGAGGTTTCTTTTGTGAGATAACCATCATTGATTGCATTGTAGAAAATACGCGCAATTTTCTCATAGCCTATTGCATTTACATTTTCGCCACCCAAGGCCATAAGACCTGCCGCTCTGCTTATAAGTCCACCTCCATCATTTTCACTGTGGATATCCTCATTATAAGCTTCGTATTTTTTAATATTTGGATTGAAAGCATCCCTCAAGTACCCGTTATTATAAATATCTTCACCTATTAATCCGCTTATATTTCCGTCAGAACCATTTTCGTCAACTGAATATTCATTGGTAATATAGTATTCTGCCAATATGCCGAATACATCTCCCACTCCCTCGGAAACTGCTTTTGTTTCTTTTTTAGAACCTGTTAATCCTTCGAATTGAAGCATTCCGTGACTATATTCATGAGCCATAATATCCAAACAACATGATATGATTTTTCCATTTTCGCCGGCATAATAATGTATGCCTACGTAATTTTTACTTCCCCATGCTATTGGTTTTCCATAAGCCCCTTCTCCTTCTATTTATAATACAAGTCTTGGTACAATAACTTATAATTTCCAATTGCGTATTTATTATTATAATGGCCATTTTCTTATTATGCGGAAATAGTATCAAAATCAATACTCCACTAATGGGATCTCTTTATCATCAAAGAATCTAATTGAGATTTTATTCATTCCACTTATATTAAGTTATACTTTCTGATATTTTCCTGAACGAAAACTGAATATGGCTTGAATCTGGAATAATTTTGAACTTGCGTAAATATTGTTTTCTCTAGCTGTTGGAAAAAAAGCGAATTAAACTTTGACAAATTCACCGCATTTTTTGGCTGTTTTACACCCGTTGACAACAAAAAAATGCAATGCTAGAATGCCTATATACTGACGTCGACAACAGTAAATTCTATGATGAAAAATAAGGGGAAAACTATGAAAAAAATAGCCTCATTTATGATTTGTTTTGTACTTTGCTTATCTATGTTTACGTTTATTACACCGGCCTCATCAAATCAAATTAGCGTGAAATATCAAACATATGATATGCCGGTATTTTTGGTCATGCTGTTGACTGTGTTTATGCAAATTTATCACAAGGAAATATTACATACAAGGTTCATGTAAAAGGTGAAGGTTGGTCGTCGGAGGTTACTAATAGAAGCGATTATGCCGGAACCATAGGTAAGCCGATTGATGGCTTAATGATAAAAGCCGATACAGGAAGAACAGTAAAATATAGAGTGCATATAATGGGTGGACAATGGTTGCCCTATGTAACTGGATATAATCAATCTGATGCTTCAAATGGTTATGCTGGTTCATTTGGAAAACAATTGACGCTATACAAATTTATGTAGAAGATCTGCCAACACCAGCACAACAACCAGGAGTTATAGCAGATGGCACATATTACATATCACCTAAATGTGCTCCTAACAGTGTATTAGATGTAGTGAATGGAAGCAGCACAGGAGCTATTCAATTATATACAAAGGCTGATGTACCTGCTCAAATATTTACAGTGAAACATCTTGGAAATAACTATTATACTATTACCTGCTGTACCGGAAAAGTACTTGACGGAGGTGGTGTGTATAATGCGCAGGGTACAAAGATTATTCAGTATGCCTCAAATGGCGCAAATGCACAAAAGTGGCTTATAAAGGCTTCCGGTGATGGTGATTATTTCAATATATGCTTCGGTGTAAATAATTCACTATGTATGGACGTAATTAATGGTACTTCAGCTAATCAAACCAGAATACAGCTTTACAAAAATGTCAATGTAAATGCACAAAAGTGGAGATTCATACCTGTTGCTGAATCAGCCATGTTTCCTGTAACTTCCATGTTGAATGTAACAACAATAGCCTATGAATATGGCCTAGGGGGTGCACAACACAGTGGTAAAAACGCAATGGATTGTACTGCAGCCATCAAAACTGAGTATGCAGTCGCTCCTTTCACTGGTACGATTGTTAATGTGAAAGATGCATATGATTGTAATGCAATGTGGTTCCAAAGTGATGAAGAAGTACTTTATGCAGATGGCACAAGAGGCAAAATGACAGTTTTATTTTTGCATGGACGTAACCGGAATGAATTAGTGGTCGGAAAAAAATATAGATTCATGCGAATCTATCACTAAAAATAATATATGAAATATAATTTTATGAATTATTTTTTTATTTACACTAATAGCATATTAATCATTATTGATTCCCCTTTTACAGACACCGTCTATTACATTTTAATACTTATAAGACTTTATACCCTATATATAAAATTCTTAATTCTTTTCACCATTCATGTAATAATCAATATTTGTAAAAATACTTATTTATCAAAGTAACTAAGATGTTTATAAATGTTCATCTGCTTTGATATGCCTCCTGTGAGATTTGCAAGAATTCTCTCGCTGCTTTTAATCTCTTCGACATAAATTCATGAGCATAATTAAACACCTTATATCTCTAATTTTCAGGAAATTCAAGACAGCTTATCTGAAGCGGTAATACAATTGCATCACCAACTGTTAATTGAAAGGAAAAATTGTATTAATTATTCTCAGATAGCTGCTAAATATTGAACTGTAATTTCATTCGTCGTCACCTCTTGTGATTTCAATTTCCTGTTCGTAATAATAAGAATAATCTACGCCTTTCATAAACATTTCACGGTCATTTATCTTATCTGTCAAAGCTGTCTTTAATAATGATTTTATCATCGAGGAATCTGATACGCTTTTTTCCATCGCAGTGAGATAGTCTTTTTTATTTATCTTGCTCCAATCCACACACAATTTCAGGTTTTTTTTCAGAATCAAGTCAAGCCAAATGCGTGTGCTTCTTCCATTGCCCTCCATAAAAGGATGGGCAACATTCATCTCAACATATCTATCCGCAATTTCATCAAAAGTTCCTTCAGCCATTTTCTCAATGTTTATAAGCGTTTCGGGCAAGAAACGTGCCATCGCAAATTGAAAGCCACTCTTTGCAATGTTAAGCGTTCTGATTTGCCCTGCAAAGTCATAAAGCCCACCAAATAAATAGCCGTGAATCTGCTGTAAACCTTTAATTGTACCGACTTCTATTGTATTAAGCAATGAACTGTCAAAAAGAGCATACGCCTTTGATTTGCTTTTGCTGTCAATTGTTTCATCGCTATATGCGAACCATTCGATAAAACGATTTGCCTGCTTACTTGGAAAATTTTTTGCAAGTTCGATAATTCCGTCGTAGTCAAATGTATCTGTTAGATATTTTTTCCCATCAGCAGCTGTTAATTTCAGTTGGTTAGCGACACTAACCAACTGGTTATTTTCTTTTTTTAGTTTTGATTTTAAAAATTTCCAGTAATTTCGATTTTTTTCATAATCATCTGAGCCACGAAGAACACCGATTATATCAAGCACAGAAAACCACCATTTGGATTTCTCATCATCCCAAACGGCACGGACTTCTTTATCATCAAAAAAACGAATTGAAATTTTACTCATTCAACTAAACTCCTTATCCATAAAATCCCCAGTTTAACAATATCCTTTATGCCAAGAACCTTGAGTTCAGACTCATATCTCTTTTCTTCTATTTGTTTTAACGCAGCCTTTAATGCAGTCTCAAAGGTTTCCTCCTCAAACTTATCAACTTTTCTGAATTCTATAATTATTCCTCTTTTACTCTTATCTTTTAGAATAATCATTACATCATATCTTCCAAATCCAGATCCTCTATTAATAGGCTTTTGTCAACAAAATAGAAAACATTTTTTACAATCTCTTTAAAATCATCTACATCTATGTTTCAACTAACAACTTTCCGTATTTTCAATAACAAGCCCCTCAATTCTTTTAAAAATTTTCCATTAATATTATAGCACAAAAGTATTTGGCTATCCTATTTCTTTATTTCAGATTACTATTTTTAAAAATTTTTCAGACAATCTAAAACTTACTGCGTAAACTTATATGAACTTAATAAGATTGAGATTAAGTTTAATATTTTTAATTTTTACATTCATTTTGTATATTAATAAGGAGGTTAACATAATTTTTATTATATTAAAGTTTATACTAAAAAATATTTGTGAAAAAAAGTTTAGAACATTTCTTATTGTGTTTTCAATTATGATATCATCGGCACTCCTTTTTGCATCCACTGCCATGTCTGGTACTCTTGGTAAAATGTATGCTGACAGGATGAAACAGTATTATGGCTCGGCGGATCTTTTGATTACTAATAATGAAAATTCCAGTACTTTCCCTATTATGCAAGGTGTGAAGAGATATACAGAGCATTTTGAATATATGGTAGGTGCTTTCAATGGCTTTGCGGTTTACAAACCAAATGTAAATGAATCTGTTTGGTTGTCATTGTTTGCTGTAGATTATGATGATTTACAAACAATGAATCCTTTTAGTATGAGCGAACAGCTTGAAAGTAAATCTTTTAGTGGAGAAAAGATTATTATAAGCCGTACCACTGCAGATAAATACAAACTTGCAATTGGAGATTATTTAGACCTTTCAATTAATAATGTTAAATACAAGTATCTTGTCTGGGGTATCGCACAACCATCAGGTATTTTTGCTGATAATGGCATGAATATACAAGTGGCTGTTCCAAAGGAAGCACTCAGCTTAATTTATAATGCCAAGAACAGGGAAGGAACTATTTATCTTAAGTTAAAGGAGCCTAATGAAAAGAAAGACCTAATGAAACTTCTGGCAAAGGAATATCCCAGGCACTCTGTAAAAGAGCCGTTTTCAAAAGAAGAACTGGCATCACAGACAGCTCCATTGACTACAGCCTTTCTTCTTATGACTGTTATTGTTTTCTTTATGAGTGCATTTATTGTGCACTCATCCTTTAAGGTGCTTACGGTTGAAAGACTTCCCGTTATTGGTACCTTTAGAAGCGTTGGTGCAACAAGAAAAATGACTGATCGTGTTCTTCTCTTTGAAAGTTCAGTATATAGCATCATTGGTGGGCTTTGTGGCTGCGTATTGGGAATAGGAATATTGTATATTCTGTCGTATATGTCAAGACCAATGTGGCTGCAGAACTTTGTACCAACTGCAGAGTTTTCATTAGGTCATCTTATATTGACGTTTATTACAGCAATAGCCCTCGGACTATTAAGTTCCATTTTGCCTATTATCAAGGTTGCAAGGATACCTGTAAAGGACATTATTTTGAACTCAGTTGAGAAAAAGCACAGTAAAAAGAGATTAAAACTTGTTATTGCAATTATTTCAATTATAGCAGCTGTTGCGATACCTCCATTTATCAACCCTGCTAAAACACTGCCGTTGCTTATGGTGTGCATGCTTCTTTCAATTGTATCGGTTGTTCTATTTGTACCATACCTTATTAATTTCTCGGTTATGGTTTTTGGGAAAATATATGGCCTGATTTTTGGAAATGAAGGTATACTAGCTGTTAAGAACCTCAAAGACAATAAAAGTATTGTAAATAATATCTCATTACTCGCTATTGGTTTATCAAGCCTTCTTATGATAAATATAGTAAGCTCTAGCGTAGGTAAAGAGGTTGTCAATGTGTATAATGACCTTAACTATGATATATGGCTTACATACTATGATTCCAACACTAATTTTGAAAAACTTCTTAGGACTGTTGATGGTGTAGGTGACGTTTCAGCTGCTTATGAGGTGAGTAATATAGAAATCTCCAATATAAACTCCAGCATATCAGTTATTGATGGTATTAACAAAAACAACTTTAGTGAATTCTGGGATATTCACATTATTGGTGATACACAGAAGATGTTAAACAGGCTTGAAGAAGGCAGAAACATTATGATTTCAAAATCATTAAAAGAACGCTTCAATGTAAAAGAAGGTGATTTCCTAGAACTCAAGTTTGAAAAGGGCATAAAGTCATATAAAATAATAGGTTTCTTCAACACATTAATGTATAACGGAGATTATAGCATAGTTTCAGACAAATATCTAAAATCCGATGCAACACTTAATAATTACTCGAATTTTTACATAAAAACAACACTTGACCCCGATGTAGTTTGTGAAAATATCAATAAGAAGTTTCCAAAAACAAATATGTATTTGAGTACCATGGAACAGATGGAGATTGATAACACAAACGGCAATAATCAAATGTTTGCAATACTCAATGGCTTTTCGATTATGTCACTTATAATAGGTATTTTTGGTGTACTGAATAATTTTGTAATAAGCTTCTTGGAAAGAAAACATTGGCTTGCAGTTTACCGCTCAATAGGCATGAACAAAGTACAAATTGTTAAAATGCTGTTTATTGAATCGCTTACAGGTGGCATAATAGGCGGTATTGCTGGTATAGCATCAGGTTTCGTTCTAATTATGAATATAGGATATATATTGAAGGGAATGAATCTTCCGATTGAAATACATCTGACCACATCACTCTTTATATATGCCTTGATAGGCGGTATAACAATAACAATACTTGCAAGTATTAGTCCAGCCTTGAAATCATCAAAAATGAACATCATGGAGGCTATAAAGTATGAATAATTGCCCAATAAGCAGGGCTATAAGATATTGAAGGGAGAGGTAATATTGGAAGCAGCAGTTAAAATAACCGAGCTATGCAAAACTTACAAACTAGGCGATTTAGATGTGGATGTACTAAAAAACATAAATCTTATGATTGAAACTGGAGAATTTGTCTCCATAATGGGGCCGTCCGGTTCTGGTAAAAGTACATTGCTCTACCTTATTGGAGGACTTGATAAGCCAACCTCCGGAAGTGTCAAAATCATGGGTAAAGAATTGTCTGTCATGAAAGACAGGGATGAAAGCATTATGAGACGAAGAGATATAGGTTTTGTCTTTCAATTTTATAATCTCATTCCAAATCTTAACGTAGAAGAAAACATTATTCTTCCCGTTCTACTTGACGGAAAAAGTGCTAAGTCGTGTAAGAAAAACTTAGAAGAGCTTCTTGAAATCGTAGGGCTGTCCGACAGGCGTAATCATACTCCAAGAGAATTGTCAGGTGGCCAACAACAAAGAGTTGCAATAGCAAGGGCACTTATCAATGAACCAGAAATTATACTTGCCGACGAACCAATCGGAAATCTTGACAGCAAGTCTGGTACTGAAATTATGCAGCTTCTAAAGACTATTAATGACGAGAAGGGTAAGACAATAATACAGGTAACCCACTCAACAGAAGCTGCTCAATATGGCAATAGAATTATTAATGTAAAAGACGGGAGAGTGAATTAGTTATGAAACGTATTTTAATTGCTTTAACATCGACAATGCTACTGCTTTCGGCAGGTTGCTCCACTCAGAGCAGTAACGCCGGTACTATGAATACACAACCACCACAGAAGGTTGAAACAGTTGACACCTTCGGAATTGTAAAATCTACCGATGTGACGGATATTTGGTTTGATTTTCCTGCTGTTGTTAATGAGGTAAATATAAAAGAGGGGCAAAAGGTTAAAAAAGGCGATGTTTTACTGTCAATAAACTACGATGCCTATTTAAATGAGATAAACTCTAAAACAATTGAACTCAAATCGTTAAAGCAACAGCTTTCGGATACAGATGTTGAGCTTAATAAGCTAAATAAAGAACTGTCAAAGCTTAAAACCCAGCTAAATGACAAAAGTCACCCAGAACTAAAAAAGCTTATTAACGACCTGGCTGTGGCAAATAAAGCATATTCAGACTCTCAGAAAGAGCAAAAGAATAAAGAATCACTCTTTCATAGTGGTGCTATTTCCCAAGCTGATTATGACGAATTTAAAAAGAGTGTTGAAGCAAATGAAAAATTGATATTTGATAACCAGTCTGGCATTGAAAAAATTACTGATTCTCTAAATACTCAAATAGAAGAACTTGAATTTTCAATAAAGCAAAAGTCAAGCAGCGTTAACAACGGAATTCTAAATGAAAAGATTAAGGCCTGTGAAAGTGAAATAAAACTTATGAAAGATAAAATAAACGTAGCTAACATAAACGAAAACAAGGTAATATCACACATAGATAACTCAGTAGTCTATGATTCCGGATATGTTAAGGGCGAAGCCTTGAGTCCCTCTAAAAAGATTGTCAGCCTTCTAAACCTTGATACAATAATCATTGAAGCTAATGTTCCAGAGGAATTTATTAAAGATGTAACACTAGGTTCGGAAGTAACTATTATTCCTCAAGCAGATAAATCTAGAAACTACAAAGGTAAAGTCACCTACATTGCAGATAAAGCAGTTCAGCAAAACGGTCAGACTACTGTATTACTTCAATCAAGCATTGATAATAATGATGGCTTTTTGATGCCCGTCTTTAATGTAACTTTAGAAATTGAAATGGCTAAATAAGAAAGACTTGATACTGTAATTCCTCAAATTCCAAGTGACTATGTTGATGAAATAAACGGGTTCGCAGATGAAATTTCAAGTAGCAAAACTCCCTTTGCAGAGGACGGCAAACTCAGCCGGGAGGAAATATTTACGTTAAATCTTATACTTGATATACTTAGAGGAACTCAATGTTCAGGTATAGCAGTATTCGGTGATAAGTCACAGACAGATTCTGCAATAACAGGCAAGATTCTTGAGTTAAGTTTTGGAAGTGAAAAACAAATTACCTCGCTTCATGCTGTTGTTACTTTTAAGAATTCTCATAAAACTATTACTACAATTGGGTTTTTAGGATTATTTAATGTAATTACTGCAACAAATGATAACGGTGTCTTTCTTGGTATTCTTGATGCAAATACAGGTGAGGCTTTCGATGCTAAAGGTAGAAAATGTTATTCATTTGAAATCAGAACAGCTCTTGAAACTTATTCAACGGGAAAGGAGGTTGCAGAGTACTCAAATTCACTTTCAACTGAGTATACATTTTCACACAATTTGCTTATTACCGATAGCAAAAATGCTTTTGTTGCAGAAAATTGTGTAAGTGGTGGAAAAGCAGGAATACGAATTAAAGAAAAATAGTCAGATTTAAAAAGGGAAGCATGTGTTCCTGCTTTAGATTAATAAATTTATCTATTTAGTAAAAAACCCTAAAACTGACCAAAGAATTAATATTAATAACCAAAGTAAACCAGGAGTTAATATTATCAAAATAAACCATACCCTAAAACGGCGTTTTTTTTGGATTCTTTTTTCAAGTTCATCACTTTCAACATCTTTCTCACTTAATTCCATGTTATCTATTTCTATAATCTCTTTTGCTTCAACAAATAATTGGGAAGGAACATATAAATCTATACCATACACTGTATTGCCCATATA
The DNA here is from genome assembly GCA_023421115.1 of Bacillota bacterium. Taxonomy (GTDB): domain Bacteria; phylum Bacillota; class Clostridia; order Acetivibrionales; family Acetivibrionaceae; genus Acetivibrio. Next base: position 71,276 of record JAEZUI010000061.1, read on the forward strand.
TATGTTAATATAAGAACCAGCTTCTTTATATTTTCTTATAACAGGTATTTCTGCTTCCTTCAATTTTGATTCAATAACACCCGCTTCAAATTCATCAGCTACATTTTTTAAGAAAATTGAATTATCAACTTCTTTATTTTTACTTTCTTCTTTTGCATCAATTGCTAAGAGAGTTCCGCAATTATTACATCTAGGTGAACTTTCTTCATATTCTGTTTTACAGTTTGGACATAAACGCATAATCATACCCCCTATAATTTTGTTGTATTATTAATTATTAAAATGACCCGCATATTATACATTACTAATTGATTTTAATACTTTCTGTCAGCATCACAGTTGTCATTATAATTATAACTCTCCTTTGTTAAAAGACAACTTTTTAGAGATTGATTATTGAATCAAATTCATAAGCGATGTTCTATTCTGGGAGAGCTCCCATATCATTTTCTGGTATAATTATAATCCTTACAATTCTTGTTATTATAACATTTTGCAAGAGTTAAAATTGTTAACCCTCTGGCATCAGAAATTCTCCTTATATATTATACTGAGTTAATTAGTAGCATAGTTATAGTAAAGAGGATCAATTATCCTGATCCTTAGTATCCACAATTCCAACCTCTAATGCTGTAGGGATATCAAAATCTATATTACCTTTGACAAAGTTAGAGCTAAAAGCTACTCCCATTCCACAATAATAATCGTAATCGTTGGATTTCAATTTTAGTAAATCATTATCAATCATAAACTCAAATACAACATTTTCCCCACTTTGAAAATCAGTAGTATCATTAAATACAGTTTTTGAAACACCATTATCTATAATACCAAAGCTATCTAGAGTTCCAATATGTGTGCCATTATGAGCACTCAGACTATAATAAATTAAATCATCAAATAAAACTTTTATTTCTGCTTTCGAGCCACAAAAATAGTTTGAATCTTCACCCGTCCAGTACCCATCAAATTTACTTATATTCAAACTGGGTTCCTTTGGAGGAGCAATATCTGAACTCTCTCTTATTAAATACATAGGATATATATCATTGCCACTTTTCCAATATCCTTCTATGTAATCATTTGTTCTTAACACTCCAACGATCTCGCCTTGTTTATCTGTATCCTCTGTAAGAGAAATGTTTTGAAAATCATTTAATTGATTATATTTTCCAATATGTCCGTGTAGTGCTATATTGGTTTTATACTGATCATAATAATAAAACCCGGAAACTGTGTCTCTTATAATATCAAGCTTCGCATGTATCTTATAGTCACCTATAGAACCTGAAAACCAACTATTATCAACAGGTGTCTGAGTCATCTCAGATATCGACTGCTGGTTTGATGCTTTTGTCTGTGCAGTAGGTTCTTGTGTTGCCTCTAACTGTTGTTGCTCTAAATTTGTTGAAACAGGCACAGGCGAAGTCATATCAGCCTGTTTCCTCACATTTTCAGCAGAACAGCCTACCAATCCAAACATTAAAAGTATTATAATTGTTACCTTCTTCATTAATGTTCTCCTCTTCAGACTTTTCAATAATATCATAACAGCATCATATTTAAGATTTTTCCATATTTTGATATACCTATTATATACGCTTTTATTGTCATCATCAAGCACAAAGAATTTTATAAAAAATTAGATTGTTAAGCACAGAAAAAAAACTTATCCACAATGTGTTCACACATTATAAACAAGTTCTCCACAAATATAATATAATTATCCACACAATTCAAACTTCAATTATAATTCAAACTAACAATTGGTATTAGCAATTTTAGTCTTTATCATTTTTTCAACATTGACTAACCCTTTTAAGAGGTATGCTATTATATTTGTTACTTAAATATCGCAAGGTCTATGGAATCGGCCAATTTTTTATGACCCTTTTCGTTAAGATGAAAACCGTCATCGCTATATATATCTAACAAAGCTTCGGGCTTGTTCGGATCTCTTACAGCAGCGTCAAAATCAATTACTCCATCAAGCAGTGAGGTCTCTCTGATCCAATCATTAGCTGAATATCTCCACCAGTCATAAGCTCCGCCATACATAGGAGGTATTGTAGTAGCATATATTCGAGTGACTGAAGACATATTCCGATATTGTTTAATTGTGTTACTAAGATGGAATACAATCTCATTATAGGACAGGTGTGTATGAGAAAGGATTTCATTATCTCCAAAGTGTAATATCAGATAACGTTTACTTCTCACACGTTGAAATCTCTCATATTGATCTGGTTCAATATCTGACCATAAACTTCTGCCGCCTATTCCATGATTTAGCACCGATCTGAAGGAGGTATCCGGGTTTGACAGTAATCTTTCTGCAAAAAAATCAGTCCATCGGGTATTCTGATTTGGTTCTAAACCTATGCCATCGACATTGTCATTGCCCAGTACTACAATAGGAGAGTAAGAACCTTGAGTTTCATCTTTTAACAAATTCATTTCTGATATAAAATACCAATGGTCTACAGTCGCTGCTGAAGCCATATTTAATGAAGATACCTTATTGCCCTCAGCAATATAGGATGTTGATAATGAACAGATATGACCGGACAAGGAAGATGGAACACTGCCAAAATATATTGTAACGGCTATATTACTCAACTGTGGAACGTCAAAATCAATTGTGTCTGAATAAATGGTTTTACCTGCCTCAATTGTTACCGACTCTTTTCCGTTGAAGGTTAAAACCTTATCTGTCTCAGATTTGATCGAACCTTTACCTGACGATAACGCTAAATGTACTGATTTCATAGTCAGTGGGGAATCTCCGTATTGATTTGAGAAATTTAAACTTGCTTTATTGCCACCAATTGAAACACGAAAAACTTGGCGCAGTGTATTGTTCGCTAAATCTATAGGCGGCATATATTCTTCACCAATCGGTTGTATTGAATTTGCCCAAGTACCTACGTTATATCGATATATATATGTAGGTGTGGGCGAAATTCCGGTTGTTGGGCTTGGCGTAGATACAGCTGTTGGGGTTTGTGCAGGTATAGTTGGTAGGGTTGATACAAATACATTTGTTGGTTGTGGAGTTGGGGTTGTAGTTGGTTGATCGGGAATATAAGGTAAGCTTTTAATCATTCCAAGCATGTATTTCCTAAAAATTGCAAAATCCATAGCATCAACATTACCATCCTTGTACAAATCGGCACTTTTTTCCCAATCACTTACAGTAGGAGTATTGATCCCAAGTAAGTACATTCTTAAATATGCAAAATCAATAGAATTGACTGAACCATCACCATTCAAATCACCACAGATCTCTTCTGCATGTGATGGAATTGAGGCAAAAAGCTGACACAACATGATCAATACCAAACCCAAAGAAACATTTCTTAATATTTTTTTCACAAAAATACCCCCTCTAAAAAAACAAAAAATATATATTTCTTATATTGCATAAATATTATAATAGAATAGATTTTTATACAAGTTCACTATGAAGAAGTTACGAAGTGAGAAGAAGCTTGAAATTTCTTGAGATTTCTAAGGAGTATATAGATTGTATAGGCAGTACTTTGAACGCAATAAAACTTTCTATGCCTTTGTGGTGAAAAGGAAGGCTTTAATACCGTTTTGATATCGCGTGGATTAAACATTTTTTACACTCATCACAAATCCATCAAATTTATATCTCTCGTAAAATTCATCTTTAGTTAACACTACTCGCCCTTCGAGCGGATCACCTATAATATAACTCCCTCTATCACTGCCAAGGTAAACAATAGCATGCCCAATGTTATTTACATTTATATCAAGAATTGATGGAACAGGTATCTTTGATAAATCCTTCTCATAAAAGCATTCTACTTTCATTCCATTTTTTCTGATATACCTTATAATTTCATATACACTTGTTCCTGTACGATTTGTATATACAGATTTTGCCACTTCAGCTTCGGTTTTTTGTTTTCCAAAGTATCTAAATACTGTAGCTATAGCTGAAGGTGCACAAGTAACCCCTTCCGACTGGATGCATACATCTTCCTGCCATTCGCTTTTTAGATTTTCATAGTTAATAGGAATGCCTATACATTGCATATTAGGCGGTATAATTAAAGGATAGCTATTATGTAGAAATACTTGTTGAACATTTTCCATCTTACTTTTGCAGTATCAGCCTTTACTGTAACAAAACCAATGAACAGTCCCCAAAATGCAGATAGAAGTTCAATTCTATAAATGCTTCTAAATTCTACAAACCATATAGGCTTTTTAAAGATAGGCAGTTCCATAATCAAAAAAGAAAGTCCAGGTAAGCATAAAGCAAAGAAAACCCACCCTAAGATTATTTTTAGCTTCTTTTTCTTTACTGCATATGAAAGCTTATATCCGAATAGCAAAAGAATTACTGTTGTTACAAACGCAATCAGGAACTGCAAATACATTTTACCACCATCTTTCATTTATAGGTAATCTATATATCAATGCTCTATTCCTTATCATGAATTGCATCTTCAATTTTTCACGATGGCAGATATTGTCCTTTGCTTAAATATTATATAGATATTTATTACACTTAGATGACAATTGTAAGTACTTCATACAAATTATATAATCGTAATCTGAAAAAAATATGCAATTAGACAAGGGGGACAGTTAAAAATCACCCTTGTTTATAAAGTATAACTATTGCGAAATCCAGTTTTCAATAACAAGCCCATCAATTCTTTCAAAATGTTTAGTATTGTTTGTTACCAAAATACAATCATTTACAATTGCAGTTGATGCAATTAGAATATCAAAGTCATCTATAATTTTGCCTTCTGCCTTAAGCCTAGCTTTTATCCTTGCATAAACTTCCAAACACTGTCTATCAATTTCAAAAGCTTTTATAGCGGATTCAAATTCATATACCTTTTCTAAATTCTCATCAACTTTCGCAGAATTATATGATCCATATAAGAGCTCTGCTATTGTAATAGAAGACACAAAAATATTATCAATATCTATAGCAAATAACTTTTTATCTATTCCCATTATTCCTTTGAGCCAATATACACAAACATTAGTATCAAGGACATATCTCATAGGCTAACATCTTCCTTTCTTGAAGCCCTAGCGGAATAGATATCTTTTATTATATCCTCAGGATCTCTGTCATCATCCCATGATCCAAATGTTTTCATAAGTCTATCTTTTCTGTCTATCTTTTCACCAGCATCTATATATTCATCAAGAATAGTTATTATAACTTTTTGATTTGGCTTAACATTTGCTTTATCAATTGGCACAAATTCCCTTCCATTAAAATAACCTTTTATTGCTAACATAAAAGCCCACCACCTTTATAATCATTCTACTACTATTATAGCACAAAAGTATATTTGATCACATGCAATCCATTTACTTTTTTGATGAAGGGATAAGATATCGGCCTCTTGTGTAATGGAATATAAAAACTCTTAGCAATAAACAGTCCTATGCCTAGTACCGGTTGCTGTTATTGACAGAAGCATAACTTGGTATGGAGTACCGGTCATGAGCACTTCATTTATCTTCGACGGTAATACTCTACCAATAACATTTTGGCCTATTATAGCTGCATACATACTTCAAAACAATTTCAAATGTTATAAAATCGCTTCTAATAATCCCATTATAATTTGTTTGATAATTAGACAAAAAATTATGCTTTATTAGATCCAATTCTTCTTTTGTAATAAAAGTAGTCTCAACTGCACTCTGCATAAAAATCAAAAGGCTATCTTCTTTTATACCTTCTAAAGCTTGTGGCAAGTACTTAGTTTTTTCCTTCTTATAAGCCTTCCATGATGTATATGAAACTGTATCTACTAACAAAGACCATAACCGTTTCAATTTAGGTCTATGAATTACTGGAAGTTCACATTTCTAATCGGAGATATTTACACCTGCCGGCAGAAATACCGGCAGGTAGGCTTTATAAAAAAACAATTCGTACTAAAGATTCATCTATTCCATATTATATACACTTTTTGCTACCATTGTAAATGCCTCTGCCCTTGTGACATCCTTTACAGGCATTATTGTGTTATCTGGATATCCCTTGATAACGCCCATGGTAACAGCCTTTTCCATATATGGATATGCCCATTGTGGTATGGTTTCAGTATCCTTAAATGTCAGAGTATTTGAATTCTGTCCTTCTATCCCCATAGCCCTTAACAGCATTGTTACAAACTCTGAACGGCTGCACTTCTTACTTGCTCTAAATGTATTATCCTCAAAGCCTTTTATAATTCCCTTCTCAACACCGGTAGCTACGAAGCCCTTTGCCCAGTCACCGATTGAAGCTGTATCTGCAAATTTTAGATCAGGGTTTGCAGCCGATTCATATCCTAAAGCAGCAACAATAATTTTAATGGCTTCCTCTCTTGTTATACTAACATCAGGTCTCATCGTATTATCTGGGTACATATATAGATTTGTTGACAATAGAATATCCGGATACTCCATTGATTATAACTCCAACACCGGTAGTTACACCAGCTATAACACCGGCTGTGACACCAAGTATAACGCCAACTCTGACACCAACATCAGGAACTACACCAACCAATACCCAATTTTACAATCTCCTTAAGATCTTCTACCTCTATAAGTTACTTACTCAAAGTTGCTTAATTATCATTGTCTTTATTTACTGATGTTAATTAATGGAGTATAATAAAACATAATTGCAGAAACGCATATACTATTACTTTTAATTAGGAGTGAATAACAATATGCCATTAGTAGTTGCAGGGATTATTTTCTTTTTAATAGGAGGAATGTTTTTTAAATTTTTTCCACCAAGAAAGATTAATCATATATATGGTTGGAGAACATGTTTTGCAATGAAGAATATTGATATTTGGAAAGAAGCTCAGAGGTATGGTGCTAACTTATTCATTTTTGGTGGGCTTATCAATATGTCTGCCGGTTTGTTGCTGTATTCTTTTTTGAGAAATATCCATGAAACAATAGGCTTGATTGCTATGTTTGTATCATTAGCTGTTATTTTATTAATAGGGGAATTAAACTTAAGGCAAGTTTTTAATAAAGATGGAAGTAGAAAATAATAGAAGAGTTATAGTGCTATAGCCTGTTTTTGTAGTGAAAACCAGACAAATTTTCTTAATAAAAAGTGTTGACACGTAAGCAATTAATATGAAGGCCATTGAGTTGAAAACAATCAAAAGGATATTAAGTATATTAGTTCTATCATGCGTTATTTTAACTGGATGCAGTAACAGTAATATGAAAACTGAACCTATTTAGAATAGTATAGAGTCTTCTGCTATACCTGCAACAAGCGAACAACTAGAGACCTCGACGTCACCTATAAAACTCAATTCTGGTCTATTGCTAGGACTTCGTGCAGATCTTACAGAACTCTATGGATAGCTCCTGAGAACAATCAAGTGAAGTTGAAAATGAAGGGAATTCTATATTAGTACCATATGGAAGCGGGTTCTGGAAGATTGAGAATGCAAGGTATAACAGCGATATTCAATACATAATTCCATTATGCGGGGGATTTCAAGATCGAAAGGCAAATTGCACCATTGGTTTGTAGAGAAAGGCAAACCAGAAGTCAGGCCATGGACTATGTTGCAAAAGAATTACCTGTTACGCTGCCAAAGTCTATTGTTACCTATGATGAACTGACTCCAGGATGGGAGGAAATAAAAAAGACTTTACCTAATATTATTGATGCTGTCTCCTCTCCTGATAAGGATATGTTTGCAGCAGTTACACCTTCAGAATTATTGATATATTCAATAATTGATAGTAAAGTTGGCAGTTCAATGCTGAACCTTGAAATTAAAGACAATGAATCAATCATTATGGCGCAGTGGGCTACTGGGGACTATGTAAAAAAATGGTCTCAAGAAGTTGGAAAGTATTTAACTCCTATTGCTTTGCCCTAGCTTACAACTACACACCCTTCAGATACAAATAATTGCAACTTAACCTTGACATCATGAACCGAACTTATAAAATAACAAACTCTTAAGCACCGAATAAAAAAACTTATCCACAACGTGTTCACACATTGCCAACAAGTTTTCCACACTTATATTATAATAATCCACATAAACTTGCTACCGGGGTCAATAATTCTATATTCTCTCTACCCACTCTTCTGGCTTATTCATTGCTGCCTGCAACTCTTCCAAATAGTTACTAATATGATAACCATCCGCTACTGCATGATGCACTGTTATAGAAAATGGCATTAGTATTTTACCGTCATCTTTCTTAAATTTTCCTGACTGCAAAATCGGGAAGAATTGTGTTCCCATCGCATAAGGTACAGGTGAATAGCTTTTAAAAGAAATCCAAGGTAATATGCCTACTATACAACCATTTTCCGGTGGCATCTCTGGTTTTGCTACAAGCCCATGAACATCTTTATATTTTGCCTCCTCCTCTAAATATTGCTTATTAAACGCTTCAAAGGATTTTTCATAATCTACCCACATTACAGAGGTGCTCTTATCATCCTCATGGAAATTAACATAAGTTGGAACAAGATAATTGTAGTAACCAAGCTTTCCATCTTTATAGGCTACTCTAAAATAGTCCCTTTCATTAATAAGCTTAATTGTAATATAACGATAGCCTATGGAAAATTTATATCCCTTTTCTTTAAAGTATGTGTACATCCTCGTCACATCTAAATCTACACAAAGATTAAATCCTGTTGGAATCATCTTTGTATAAAGCGTAAATTGTGGTGCTCTTACCCACTTATTTAAGTCAATCTCATAAAACTCCTGTTTCAATTTCTGCCACACTCCTCTTCAGTTTTCTTTATCTAGAGTATAGCAACCTTTTTCTAAATTGCCTATCCACGCACCGTAGAGTCTTTTCCTTATTTCAGTAATAAAATCCTACAAGTAATATTTTTTATCCTTAGGTATTCTTGTCCTTTACTAATTATGTCACACAAATCATTTAGTATATCCGCACTATTGGTTCAATTTTAGTAATAAAAACTTATCCACAATGTGCTCACACTTTATCAACAAGTTTTCCACACACATACTATGTTTATCCACATAAACTTACTAACAATGTAATGATTTTATATTCCATTTTGCAGCATATCAATCATATGCTCCACTTCCGTCATAATTTCATCGTCAGTGCTGTTTGGATTAATCATTTTATCTAGCGCATCAAACAACGATAATATAACCCTTGCAATAAAAACAGATGATGCTTTACTTTTTAACAGGCCCTCCTCTTTTGCTTTTTCAACCTCTTCAAAAAGAACATTCTGTGAAAGATCGGAAAACTCTTCACTTACTTGGGAACGAATCATGGGATCCTCCACTAGAATTCTTTTCCACAAACCATTGTATCTTGGCTCCTGTTGTGCAAATCTAAGACTTAACACTACCTTATCTTTTAGCGAATCAAAAAAATCAATCGACTGATTATTTGTATAATGCTCCTTAAAAAAAGCAAGTTTCTCATTTCCCATACACGATAAAAGTGACAAATACAAGTCCATTTTGTCATAAAACCTATAATAAAAACTGCCTTTATTGATACCCGCATTTTTTATAATATCATTCAATGATGCTTCCCTGTAAGATTGTGCAGAAAACGCATCTAGAGCACATTCCCATAGTATCTTATTGGAAAGCAGCGGGTTTTCACCATTTTCTGCTTTCCATTTCATCTTACTCATTAATCGTCATCCTCCATTAACTTCTCTCTCTTAGCCTTTTTGTCTGACATACTTTTGAGCCACTTTGGAACATACCAAATTTTAAAAGCCCCAATAGCTATAACTGCTGCTCCAATAACAATCCACCAATACCACTCCATTTTACTTACCTCCCTATTCCAATTTTTGTTTTCTTGGCAAATAAGACAACCACAGCAAAAAACCACGGAATACTTATAATAAAGGTCATCAATATATATCCAAAATCAAAGGCACCACTTAATATACCGTCAATTGCTCTGTACTGCCAATACATAGGAAATAAATAATAAAAAAACTGGAAAGTCTGAGAGACAAACATTGCAGAAATAGGCAACACCATCATAGCAGGCATTAATAACTTCAGTACCCCAATAGCTGCAATCTGGTTTTTTGCAAAAAATGCAAGGATAAAAGTTACGAATCCCGAAACAAATACACTGAATAAAGTAAGTAAAACAAAGGGTACTATCATTTCACTTTTTCCAATAATAACTGTACTTAGGACCACCCCTACAATTCCAATCAGCATCCCGGGAATTAGCTTTGTTGCAACATACTCTGTAATGGTAGCAGGACTTACAGCAACTGCATGAGTAACTTTGCTTTCCCTTTCATCTACGCAGGATAATCCAATTGTTGCTCCACCTACAAACAGTGCCATAAGAAGAATACAAATCATACTTATCCGATATGCCAAGCCACCGTCACCCTCAATTTTTTCTGTATTGTAAGAAATTGTTTCACCTTTGAGTGCACCAGCAACCAAGCCTTTCATAGATACAGCAAACTCTTCTCCTTCATTGCCTTCTACAATTACCTTATGTGAACCGTCTTCAAAAATTATACCACATACACTGTCAGTACCGCCCACTCTTAATTTAATTTCATTATCATTGTCAAAAAACTCAATATCTGCTACCCGTTCAAGTTTAGCAAGTGAATCCTCGGGTATTGAACGGTTCACCGCAAAAGTAACAGAAGAACTTTGCACCACTCCAAAAACCATGATAAACACCAGTGCCATAACTGCCGGAGCGAGCGACATATAAAGGGAGAGACCATTTCTAAAAATCAATTTAAACTCCTTTTTTACTCCACTAAAAATTGCCTTCATATTAGTCTGCCTCCCTTCAAAAAGAACAGCTTCTTTACCATAGTAAAGCATATTAAATATAGAGCCGCACCCCAAATACCAATTGCAACTAATGCTGTAGAACCCATTCCCTTTCCAAATAGAATCCCTTCATAGGCAAATATAATCGGATAAGATGGTATAAAGGTCATCCAAAGGGGATTAAAAGATGGATTGGAATAGGAAATAAACGTAAGCATATTAATGGATAGTAACAGAGATGCAGAAAAAAACCATCCGCTCATATCCCTAAACAACGTGGTAAACGCCAGCCCCATAACAGAAAATACTGCGCTCCCAAAAAAGCTTAAGACTATAAATTCAAGCCAATTAAACTCTACTCCTACACAAAATACTGCCATAAGCAAAGCGTACAATGTTCCAATTGTTGAAAAAAGCAATACCTTTGAAATAATATAGCGGTTTACACTTACAGGTGATATTCTCAGCGCTTTTACTGTTGCTTCCTGTTTTTCGGAAAGCATAAGTGCTCCTCCAAGAATAAAGCCTACAATTAGTGCTTCAAAACAAATGAAAATTGGAGTCATTCGCTTATTAAAGGGTACACTGTCGCTGCTTTCATTTATGCTTTCAAGCTTAGCAGGCTCAACCTTACCCGAAAGGGAAAGCATAAGCCCATGTATTGTCTTCTCAGAAAGCCCTGTATGAATCACCGTGATACTTCCATTTTCACGTCCTATAAATCCTATGCCATTCTCCTTAGCTACTGTTTCCCTCAACACATCTTCATTATCAACCACCGTAGTAAATGCTCCATATGAAGGTATATTTAAGGAAACTAGAGTGTATTGTGCTTCTTTCAAAGATTTTGGCAACGCCAGATTGACAACTAGAATAATAAGCACAAGCGTAACTGAAATAATCCAAAACAGAGCATTACTTAGCATTCGCTTAAAATCCTGCCGACACAACGCAAAAACACCTCTCATCCTCTCAACTCCTTTCCGGTAACAAGAAGAAATATCTCCTCTAGAGTTGCTTCCATTGAGTGCATTTTTATAATATCGTGGTTGGCAACAAAATCCCCCACTGCTTTTTTATCAGCCATATCAAGCAATATTTTCTTTTCAGCATTATTTTCTTTAAAAACAATATTTACAGTTGCCTTACCATATTTAAGCTTAAGTTTCTCAGGCGAATCCATCGCTTGAATCTTCCCATCATATAAGAAGGCCACCGTATCGCATAAAGAATCGGCAAGTTCCATGTTATGGGTAGTAAGAAATACTGTTGCACCACGCTTGCTTTGCTCCCGGATTAGCTCCCTGACATTTGCAGCAGTTGAAGGGTCAAGTCCGCTTGTAGGTTCATCAAGAAATAAATAGGCAGGTTTATTTATCAATGCTCTTGCAAGAGTGAGTCTCTGTTTCATCCCTTTTGAGTATTCCGCTGCCTTTTTATGTGCTGCATCTCTCAAACCTAAGTTATCAAGCAACTCCATAGCATCAAGGGTAGGAACAGAAAACTGGTCTGCAAAATATTTCAAATTCTCATAACCTGTCAAAGTACCATACACATTGGGCTGTTCAAAGGACACACCGATTTTGTTAAAGAATTTTCTATTCAGACTTCTAATTGACTGACCATCATATGCAACCTCACCCTGCTTAAGGGGAAGAAGACCTGTCATAATATTCTGTACAGTGGATTTACCTGCACCGCTAGGACCTAAGAAACCAAATATCTTTCCTGTTTCAGCTTTAAAAGTAATGTCAGAAACGGCATAATTACCCTTGCCTTCATAATCGTGAAATACACCAATTACATCAATCATAATCTATATCCGTCCTTTCTTGACCAACTGGTCTAATTACATCATAATACATTTTGACCACTCGGTCAAGAAAGAATAATTTCAATATCTTTAATTCACTTCCACAAAGTCAACAATATGTCCATCAATAATACCCCTATCATTTGCAAAATGGCAAGTGTAGTTCTTCTCTCCAATTTTAATAAATGTTCGTTCGATTTCACTCTCATTATCATAAACTTCAGCAAACATATACGCTGTATCAGACTTCACTTCAATGAAATCGGGAATTTTATCCTTAGTTATCTCTGTACATTCAACTAAATGGTCTTCATCACTCATTTGTTTAATTAGAATTTTTTCTATCTCATTAACTTTTTTAAGTTTTATCTCAACACTACTCTTCTGTTCTGTCTTTTTGCCATTTTCAGTTATAGTGCATGTTTCGGAAAAAGTTGTACTAAGATCAACATCACCTGATACTCCACTGCCCGGCATTGTATAAATCCCTCCATCCGAAGCTTGATATACAGGATTCAGAAAAAATATATTATTTTTTTCTCCACAATACTTAAGTGTAGCGCTCAATTCATTTGTATTGTCCGAAGCCTTCATGTTTGCGTCGGTAAACCCACCATTTCCGTGCATAACAGTCATTTTAGCTTCATCAGTATTAACTTTTTCATAAAAATAATACATTCCCTCTATACCTTCAAAAAAGCATCTTCCTCCATCACCTTTTGTAGCAAAAATCTTATTTGGTTTTGCTTCAGGGGACTTTCCTTCCAATAAAAGTTTTTCTATATCAATGCTTTCCCTATTTATTAAATTAAGAGAATCATAAGTAACAAAAACACCAACCACAGTATCTTGCGCCTTTTCTTCTCCTGCACCCTCTATAGCAAGCTGGCACCCACAAAACATATTAAAAACAATTGCAATACACAAAATTATCAATATATTTTTATAATTCATCTTCGTCTTCCTCCTCTAGTTTTCCATCAAATTTCAAAATATCCCCCACATCACATCTGAGATAATAACAAATTTTATTTATTGTACCGAAACGCACACCCTTAGCTTTTCCAGAGCGTAATATTGATAAATTTGCCTCAGTAATTCCAATTAATGTGCACAGTTCCTTAGAAGTTATCTTCTCTCTTTTTAAAATTTTCTCCAGATAAACCTGTATCGCCAAAGTTCCATCTCCTTTAAATAAACATATCATTTTCTTCCTTCTGAAACTTGCTTTCGGCAAAGTATTTCGCAGCAAGCAGAAAAACAAGTACAAATACCATCGAAAATAAAGGTATATCCGTTCTATAATTTGCTACTAAAAGCTGTTTGGCAAATATTAACTGAAGTATATTAACCGTTATGTACGAAAGCAAGACCATTACAACTGAGTATTTGCAATAAACTCCAAGTTTATATGCAGTAGATATTACACTCTCACTGTACCTATCGACTGCCAACTCACTGCAAAGCTTTATCGCAAAATATATGAAAGATAATTGAAACATAATGGGAACTAATTCAAGAATGAAGCTTAGTACAAAGAAGAAGTTTGTAAATGCCAATGAAACGTTTGGATCTGTAGTATCTAATTTTAGTTTCTCAATATCATTTATCATTCCATCCAAACCAGATCCTATAATACTATATATAAGAACTATTCCAATAAAAGCAAATATTTTTTGAAGTACAGTTAGTATATCTTCTATTTCACTCTCTCCATATTTTCTGAGTAGTCTTAGAACAAAATATCCAACTAAAATAGAATAAAAACTACCGCCAAGCATAGGTTTAATCGAAAGCATACTTCCTTTATTGTTCATAAGTGCTGGGTTTACCATCAGGTATAGCATAACAAACAGGAATATACTCGCAATGACAAGCAGAAAATCTTCCACTTTGTCTTTACCATTATCCTTTCTAACAAAAATATATGCAATCGGCAAAATGCTTAAAACAATATAAATAATTAGAGCAAATATATTACCTGTAGCACCGGATAAAGATAACTTCCTTAGCAACCAGCCAATTTGGATAAATGGAAAAGAAATTAGCGCTTCATAGCCATTTACAGCACTGCCTAACACAGATACTAAGAAAAAAACATCGCAAAGAAAGCCCAAATAAATATTAAAGTTTTTTGTTTCATTTTCTGTCATCCTTTCAGAGCAAAATAAATAATTATTGTTTTACAATAATTCTATTGTTAGAACATTCAAAATATTATTGTTTGTCAATAATTTTTGCAACCTTTTCCATTTGAAATGCTTAAAAAAAAATAATGGAGAGATAAAAAATTATCTCTCCATTATAATAAGTTTATTCTTAAAAATGTTCACTTTAATTATTTAAGCTTCTTATAGATGAAAAACTCTAAAACTAAATTTTAATGGAAGTTTTTCATCTAAATTAGATAACGTTTAAGT
Source organism: Bacillota bacterium (assembly GCA_023421115.1). GTDB lineage: Bacteria > Bacillota > Clostridia > Acetivibrionales > Acetivibrionaceae > Acetivibrio. Next base: position 86,335 of record JAEZUI010000061.1, read on the forward strand.
GCTATATAAATTTAACTTTTGTGCAAGTTATCTATATAAGCAATATTTTAATACTTTATAAATTTATCTCCTGGGACTCCACAAATACTACATTTATCAGGAACAAACTTTTCTATATTTCCACAGACTGGACACAGATAGTAGAAAACTTCTTCTGTATTATCAAGACTATCTAATGCTTCCTTATACAATCTTGCGTGAACTTCTTCTGCCTTCATAGCTAATGTAAAGGCTCCTATTGCAGCTTTTTCTCCTTCTCCCTTTGCCACTTCAATAAAGTCAGGATACATCTCTTTGTATTCATGGGTTTCTCCTGCCATTGCATCTTTCAAATTTTCAACGGTAGAATTTATTTTACCCGCTAACTCCAACTCTTTCATTGCATGCAATGTCTCTGCATCAGCTGCTGCTCTAAATAACTTCGCAGCGTTCATTTTTCCTTCTGCCTCTGCTTTTTTTGCGAACGCCAAATATTTCCTGTTGGCTTGAGATTCCCCAGCAAATGCTGCCATTAAATTTTCATTAGTCTTTTTTTCACTCATTTTAGTTTCCTCCGTTTTTTTATTAATTAGTTTATTAACTATACTTTCAACATCATCATATATTTCATGTGGGATATTTAATCCCTTTTCAACTGCCTGTTTTACTTTTATTGAAAGATTTTTATCGCCTATAATAATGCTGCCTACAATTTTTCCATCCCTAATTACAAAGTATATATAACCGTCCTGGGTTTCTTTCTCATACTGATAATAACTGCCATCTTTTGGCATAAACTCACCAATACTAAACATATCAAGCCCAAGAACCTTTAATACATTTGATCTCGAAACTCCACCAAACTCAGAATTCATACCCACAAGGTTTTGAGCGGCAATTTTACCTTGAAATTGTGCTACATTCCACAAACCGTACAATGTTCCGTAATGTTCTGTAACATCACCTGCTGCAAATATATCTTCTTCGGAAGTCTTCATTCGGTTATTTACTACAACTCCCATATTTACTTCAAGTCCGGCTTTCCTTGCAAGATGTGTATTAGGTCTTACCCCTGCTGTTATGATAACAAGTTCTGTAGGCAATACTTCTCCTGTTGATAATTTTACACCTTTACACTCATTATCACCGATTATTTCCTGTACTTTTGAATTTGCTTTAACTTCAACACCAATTTCTTTTAGATATTTCGTTAAAAGTTCGGCAGCTTTTCTATTCAACTGACGAGGCATTAGCCAATCCGAACCCTCTAGCAATGTAACTTTCACACCACTTTTAGCTATAGCTCCCGCTGTTTCTAAACCTAAAATTCCTGCACCAATACATATACAAGACTTTATTTGATGCATCTTATCAAGGAGAATATCTGCATCCTCAATTTTTCTGACAGTTATAACATTCCCAAGTTCTTTTCCGGCAATTGGAGGAATAAAAGGATGAGCTCCATTAGCTATCACCAGCTTATCAAAGGCAATTTTTGATCCATCACTAAGCTTTACCTGTTTTACGTCCTTTTGAATTTCAGATATTTCTATTCCTGAAATCAGTTTTATTCTTTTTTCATTATAAAAACTCTCAGGATAAATTGTCAAGCTGCCTCTATCGGTCTCTTTTGCAAGATACCTAGTCAAATTCAAACGATAATACGGGAGAACTTTATCAGCCGAAATCAAAGTAATTTCTGCTTTGTCCGAATTGTTTCGAATTTCTTCAGCACAGGAAAGTCCTGCAATCCCTCCGCCAACTATTACAATTTTAGTAGCCTCATTGCTTGTTCCTCTTTTTTGCCCATTACTATGGGGTTCAAACATATCACTTTTTACCCCACATACTGGACAAACATCCGGTGGATTGCTTCCATCATGAACATACTCACAATTTAAACATCTCCAAGAACTTGCAGACTGTTCGATTTCTTCTGCCTTCTCTTCATAAATTTCAAATTCCTCAGAGGATGCATCACAAACAGGACAATTTTCTGGAGGATTTTCGCCTACATGGATATAACCACATATAAGACATCTGTAGCTTTTCATCTTTCTCTTATCACTCCTTTCATCAAATTATTAAACCGAATTTATTTTTTCCTTAGGAGCCCCACAAACAGGTCAGACTTTAGGTTCAGCTTACCTTGCAAAAGTATACCTACACTAAGTAAATGTGTAATATTCACTTTCAAAGATATCCTTATCTAGTTCCAACTCAGAAATTTCTTTCCTAAACAGACTAATTATATATAGTTCATTTCTTTCTCCGTCCAATTTACACTTATTAATTTACCACAAATACATTGATATTAACAAAATAATTGAAACATTTCATATATAAAAAAAGCATGAAATAATTTATCATGCTTTTTTATAAGAATCTAGTCAAAAGATTTATATTCACATCTATACCCTTTTCCCTGCAACTGCCTTTAACGTCAATCCTGCACCTGCCGCTGCCATTCCAAACATAATAAGACCTTGGGCTAGTGTAATCCTATTAAAGTAAACCCTTAGTCCCATTAAGATTCCAAGAACAATTACAACCAAACCCATAATGGTCAAAAGCCATCCAATAAAGGATTTTTCATTAAAAAACAAAACCCCTACCCCAATAATAAAAGGTATCAAAACAACTCCAAAAGGTGGAGTAAATCCCATTATGTCCATGAGTGTAAAGTTAGTTGATAAAGTGGTATTTTGAAATATCAAAAAAAGCCCCCCACATAACAGTGCCAATCCTACAAGAAAATACACAAACCTTATTCCTATATTGTCTGATTGTCCGTCTCTGTAAAGGTTTTGCAAATTCTCTTCATTGCTTTTACTAACCAAATTATCGTATCGATTCTTTTTATTCATAGACACTCTCCTCTTCACTCATTATACAAAAAAGGTAATTACTCTATATGAAAATTATATCATAAATAGGTGTTACTGCAAAATTTATTTGTGCCTTAATATCTTAATCTCAGGCTGGTTATTTGCATTTAGAAAACGAGTTCAGTATACAGATTTACAGGAAGTAAGAAAAATGAATGTAAAGTGCCTTTCGAGAAATCCTGCTGTAGTACTTTGCTACTTGAAAATAGGCAAAATGATAGTACATAGAAATTTTTCCATGTACCCTTTCATTATACATCATTTATAAACTGCTTTATAAATTAAGGTTATGTTCCACAAAAGGTACGATAAGCACAGGTTGACGGAGCAGGTAACATAGTATATTCCTCCTGTTCAGGACTATAATCATAAGGCTTCGATAAAACATTTAACAGCCTCTCCATAACTCTGTAATCCCCCTGATTAACCGCTGCATCTAGTGCCTCTTCCACACGGTGATTACGGGGTATTATCGCAGGATTGCTATATCTCATTAATTCTGTCCATTTGTCTTTTGGTTCCTCCTGCCTGCCTAATCTTTGCTTCCACAGCTCATACCAGTGTTCAAATTCCGCGGTTCCGGACAAAACTGTCTCCTCTGGTCTTTCTAAGGTTAACAAACGGAAAGTATTAGTATAGTCCGCATTGTATTTATACATCATACTGAGAAGTTCTTCAATAAGAGATTCATCTTGTGGCTCAACGTTAAATATGCCCAGTTTTGACCTCATTCCTTCCAACCAACTCCGGTGATAAATTCCATTAAAATCTGAAATTGAATCTTCGGCCAGTTTGATAGCCTGTTCCTGATTGTCATGCATCAGCGGTAAAAGCGATTCGGCAAGCCGTGTCAGATTCCACTGTGCAATAGATGGTTGATTACCATAAGCGTATCTACCATGGATATCAATAGAACTAAATACAGTCGCCGGGTCATAAGTATCCATAAATGCACAAGGACCATAGTCAATTGTCTCTCCGCTAATAGTCATGTTATCGGTATTCATTACCCCATGAATAAAGCCAACCAGTTGCCATTTGGCAATCAGCTCAGCTTGGCGCTTGATTATTTCCTGAAGAAATGAAAGATATTTATTTTGACTAGATTTTGCATTTGGAAAATGACGATTTATTGCATAGTCCGCTATGGACTTGAGTTCCTCAAAGCTGCCCCACCTTGCAGCATATTGAAAAGTTCCTACTCTGATATGACTGGCAGCTACACGAGTCAAAATCGCACCGGGCAGATCAGTTTCCCGGATAACTGTCTCACCGGTGGTCACCACCGCAAGACTTCGGGTAGTAGGGATACCAAGGACATACATTGCTTCACTTATTATATATTCACGCAGCATGGGACCTAGCACTGCGCGTCCGTCGCCTCCCCTGGAGTATGGTGTTCTGCCGGAACCCTTCAGTTGAATATCAAACCGTTCACCTGATGGAGCAATTTGCTCTCCAATCAGGTGAGCACGTCCGTCCCCTAACATGGTAAAGTGTCCAAACTGATGGCCTGCATACGCTTGTGCAAGAGGTAATGCACCTTCGGGACTTCGACTACCTGAAAACACAGATATTCCCTCGTTGCTTTGAAGCTCCTGGACGCTTAATCCTAAGTACTGTGCTAATGAGTGATTGACTATAACCAACTCTGGCGAGCGTACAGGTGCTGGATTGAGTATAGTAAAAAATCTCTCCGGCAAATTGGCATAGCTATTGTCAAAGTTCCAGCCTGCTTTTGATTTTGTACCTTCTGTCATGGTATTTGCTCCTTCTTCCATCTATTAATGTAGGCGTTTTATATTTTTTCTTTATCAAACCGTCATACCCTCGCACGAGCTTATAAACTACTCTATTATTTGTATATAACATATTATACCCTTACGATTATTTGTTAATCATAATTGATTGTTATGTTAACTAACCAACTCTTTTAAACATCAGAACCCTGTATTTTTAATCAAAGACTAAATTTTCGACAATCCGATCATCAATTTTTCTTGTCACCGAATATGTATAGGGTATAAAATACTTTAACCAGAAGCCTCTTGAAGTCGGATTGAAGCTTTCAAAATCAACACCGCAATGAGTATAACCTTCCGTTTTTAATATCTCCATAAGAAATGCCAACAGCTTTTGAAAAACACCTGAACCCCTATGTTCCGGAATCAAATATGCACCACAAATATTCATCATTTCGGCATATTCACAGACAAAATTTTCTCCTGAACTCATTATTTCAATATAAGCAACAATCTCATTGTTAATTTCAGCCACAAAAAATCTTGATTTTCTATCTTCAGAGTCTTCTCTAAGCTGCTTATAGTCTACCTGAAAGAACAGAGGTATGTACATTGGTGTGTTTCTTAGGTGCTTTATCAACTGATTTTTCAATGGTACAACAGCATCCAATTCATTTGCCGACAGCTCAAACATCTTCATATTTGCATTCAAATTGACTTCAATTTGCTTGACTTCTCTTATCGCATCAATACACCTTAATCCAAACCCATTAAAGTAAAAGCTTTCAACTGCTTCACTGTGAGTGTAAAGTGAAATTGCATGGCTTAATATGCCTTGCTTTATCCATTTTTCCGAAACTTTCTGATACAAACGTGAATATATTTTTGATCTGTTCTCTTTAATGGTTCCATGTCCATGGAGTGGTGAAAAAACTCCCGGTGTTTTTCCGAAATGATTCTGCATCGGTTGATAACAGGTTAAATAACCAACCATATTGCCATTTTCCAATGCAACAACACCAAGGTCCGAATCTGTCAGTTCACTGATTATTTTGCACAAGCCATTATGAAAATCAAACTCTGGCAATATCGGAACAAAAGCTCTCTGCTCCATATACTCGGATAAAGCAATTTTTGCAGCACCTTCAACATGATTGTGATTCATAGTTTCGAAAATCATTATTAATTCCTCCTCAAATAAATTCTTACATGCTATTCAACATCTCTACCAGGATATTCCTCAGTCTTTTCACCTGTCATTTTAAATCCGCTCTTTTCATAAAACCTTATAGCTCTCTTGTTCCTCTCCCAAACAGTCAACTCTACTCTCCTATACCCACATTCAAAAAGATACGCAAATATATACTTCATTAATACGTCAGCAGCACCGGTTCCATGAAACTCAGGCAATATGTAAAAATATTCAATATTCCCTGCTTTGTCTTTTTCAAAAACCATGCTTTCACCAACAATTCTTTCATCCATGTACATTGTAAAAAACGCCCAGTTATTTAGAGCTTTAAAGTGGTTTAGCTTGCTTTTATCAATTCCAGTAGGGAAAATACTATTATGCCTTATATAAAAGGTTTCTTGGTCCTCGTCAGTATTTAACAGGTTTTTCTTTATGGTATATTGAAGTGGAACTTCCCCTATACAACTGCTGTTAATAAGAGCTTCCATCACAAAAACAGAATCATCAGATACAAAACCCTGGCTGGTTAAAAAATCAAGCATATCTTTTCTTTCCACAGAAGCCCCAGAATATATCCTTGTGTTTTGGCCTTTCCAAAGCTTTTCCTTTAGAACATAGGCCCTCTCTAGTGCACTTTTGAATAAAAGTTCTCTTACTTTTTTTATATCAAAAGCATTTGTTTCCGGAACATCAATACCTATTAAAATATTTCTAGGCTTGGCATAACAGGTATGATAGTTTTCATATGTCCATACATATGAGTGAGCTAAATATTCATTGTTACTTCCAAGTGCCAAAAAAATGTTTTCTTTTTCATTGCCATGCATATCTTCATTTGGGTTAACTATCTTTACAGTCTTATTATCAATCATTTCCTCATTCCTCCAATTTCTCTTTTTAGTGTTCTTTCTAAATACAGTTACTTCTTCTTTTTCCTTGCTTCTTCTGCGTAAATTTATAAATATTCATTCCACCTAATTCTTCTAAACGCATTAATTTTGGCCTCCCTTTTTTTAATTTCAAAGTAATTTTTAACATAATTAATATCTGTCATTAACCAAAAATGCATATAAAAAATCCGCAGACAACGACCAACTGCGAATTTTTAACTATTATAGGCAATAAAAAAACACGCTACCATTGCGTGCCAACAAATTGCCAAATACGCTATTTAAGGTTGCTCGAAAGAAGATGCAAAGGCAACACAAACCAAAACCCTTAATAAGGCTTCCCCGTTACCTATGCCAATATTTAATTAGTTGCAAACCACCTCAACGTTTTTTACTGACATTTTAACAACTCCTTTCGTATAGTAATTTGATATACTTTATAGCATTTCAACAATATAATTTTACATGCAATTCCAGACTTTGTCAATGTGTAATCTTTATGTTAGCGTAGCCGGGAGTTTGACTTTCTGGTTCACTATTCAAACCTACTGCCGCAGTCAAAATACCTACTACTGCCCAATACAGCAGCATAACTCTATGTTCATGCCAAATATACTCACCCATACCTGTTATCAACACACCGGACAAGGAAGAAATGCATGCAATAATTACATACTTAATTGTTTTGTCCGATTCATAGCGTATTTTGCTTATTCCAATTTTAACAAGATGAATCATCCAGCCAAGGAATGAAAGAACGCCGACAATTCCACTTTCCAGCCATATATGCAAGAAAATGTTATGACTATGTGGAGGAATCCAACCTTCTGTATAAATAGGATATTTAGCAACTACGTTTATAAAAACAAATGTACCCAGCCCAATTCCGGTAAACCAATAGTCCTTAATAATCGGTAAAACCGTCTTAAATATTGTAAACCTGTATCCAATTGAAGTGTCACCGGATACTATAGTTTGAATCCTATTAACTACAGTTGAAGGAAGAAATGGTATACTAAACAGACCTAATGCTGCCATAGGAACCAACATCTTTTTATTAGCAAAAAATACAAAAATAAAAATTGCAGCTACAAGGCCTATCCAAGATGTTCTTGAATACGTCAACATAATAGCTACAAAAGAAGGAATCACCATTGCCATAAACAATACCTTTTTTACTGTCTTTTTTGAGTATATTATTGCAGCTAAGTAAAAAGGAAAAAATATAAGCAGTGATTCGGCATAATCATTAGTATTTTTTATGGTTGCATAAGCTCTACCCGGCATATCCAAATTAGCAGTGGTATCTGTCAATGACGGGTTAGCAGGCACCCCTATAATGGACATAAATATACCTAATAACGCTGTAATAGTAATGCCAGCTAATATTGCCTTTATTGCGTTCCGCAATTGTGCTGTAGTTCTTATTGAACTTACAAGTAGCGTTACAAGCATGAAACAGTTTGTATAGAACACCAAAAATTTAAAACTTTCTCCCGGTGATATCGAAAAAAGCTGTGCTACAATAACCGCCAACACAAAAACTACTGTATAAAAACTTACAACACCGACCTTTATTCCTTCTTCACCTGTCACTGAAGGCTTAATATATAACAAAAACATCAGTAAAACAAGCATACCAGACGCATAAAGATTGTTCCACCTAAAAGGAGCAACAAGTGAAATAAAAAGTACGCTTGCAGTCAAAATATGTAGCTTGTTTATAGCTACAACCATGACTTTGTACACAATACTACCGCAAAAGACTTTCTCACATTTTTTATAAAGTAGCTTAATTATGTTTTCCGGCAGCAGAAGAATATACCGTACGATTCTGTATACGAGGCTACTTTCCCATGCCTGTGAGATGGGGCTCTTTCTTGTAAAAATATGTATGATCATACTTGAACGAAAATATATTCTAAACCGCTTAACTAAATTTTCTATAATATTTACAAAAAAACTATTTTTCAAATTATCTTTTATCGCACGGTAAATATTTAATATCATTCTCAGAATAAAGCTTTCTGAAATCATTAAATGCAAATTTACATCTACCCCCTACATTTTTCCTATTTTAATTATTTTTGCGGTAAAAGCCGGTAACCGCCCTACTATTAAATTCTCTAAATTATTATTCAAATAGTACTCTGTATTATTAAAGAAAACTCCTGTATCAGATATATTACCTATTCCTTCAACAGTTATAGTCACAGCATTATAATAAGGTTTTGATGACACAGTGGACATTCCTTCTGAATTAAACCCATAGTCTATAGAGTCCTCTAATTTCACATCACATACCGTTCCAAAGACCGCGTTAGTATTTCTGTCTTTGACAACATCTCCATTCTCTATGGGATAAGAGTCACTAAGACTTTCAACATAGAATGTAGTACGAATATTGTCCGATGATTTTAGTGGAGAATTAGGATTGTCACTGTTAAATTTATAAATTAATCCCACAAGAATAAAGAGAACAATAATCACCATAGCAATATCTGCAATATTAAATCTTCCAAACAACTTGCCCTTACCGTTAAAAATCATTTTAACCCCCCTGTAAATACCTTTTCTATTTTTTGATGTCGAGTACTATCGAGTAAAAAGTTGTATTACCAACAACCAACGCAATTTTTTGTCCCTTAAATAGGTCTACTCCATTAAGCAATGCCTGATTATCAGAATACCTACCTAACCCTTCAACAACAAAAACAGCCGATTTATAATTTTGCTTTGCAGATGCAATCCATTCTCCTGAAGAATTGGTACCATAAACAATTCTATCACCAACAGAAAAGTCGACAACCTTCCCAAAATAATCTTCTTGACGCTGGACCTTTACACTTAGTCCATTTTGAATTGAATTTGAAAAAATATCGGGAACCTCATCTACTTTGAAGGTCACCTTAATGTTTTCACTTTCTGTCGGCATGTTATTTTTGACATTGGTATTTGTCAAAAACCATATGACCGGAAATAATGCCAAAATTACAGTTACAATAATTATGTCTACAATACTAATCTTTCCAAACAACTTTCCTCTTCTATCAATCAACAAGTTGTACACTCCTCAATTAAGATATTTATACAATTTAGTATTTATTTTATATAAAGATTATATATTTGAAATGTATAATTATCAATATTATCGCTCATTTTTTGTTGCAACAGGGAAAATATTATTTTCCAAAAAGCATTTCTCTCATTTCCATAGTATTCATGCTTTTCAAGTGATTGAATCCCCGGCATTGTGCCTAAAATCAATATTTTACAGTTTTTATTTGCAATGGGCTCAAATGAGTTAATCATATTAACCTCCAAAATTCCTACGAGTTTAGTCTAGGACTATTTTATAATATTTTTAAAAGTTTTTTCAAATCACCTTATATATTACAACATTATTATTGGCGGTTTTAATGGATTATATGTCTCAAAAGACTTAATAAACTGGACGCATATTAAAGAATCTGAGAATTGTGCAATCCGAACAATAGTATTTGACCGCAAAAAGTTGTTAGCAATAAATAGAGGCACTTACGAAAAAAGAATAGAACTCGGGGGTTATGGCACCTATTCATATGTACTTATTTCAACAGACGGCACAAACTGGTCTAAAGAGGAAATCCAAGGAGCCTTTAACAAAGTTATTTGGGATGGAAAGAGGTACTTTGCAATAAGTGGAATTACCGGAATCTGGGGACCTGAACAAGAGGTACAGGTGAGAACAAGTAATGACGGTATAGATTGGTCAAATATGATGTTAGAACATATCGGTATATTAAATGATGTCGTTTGGACTGGAGAATATTATATTGGAGTGGGCTACCAAAACAATATCTTGAAGTCAATAGATGGAGAAAAATGGACTGATTTAACCATAGACACCCTTTCAGAGTCGTTAGGTATTGTAAGTGACGGATATTCTTTTGTAAGTTTAGGTAATGAAGGCAATATAATGGTTACGAAAGATATGAAATCTTGGACAAGTGCTAAAATCAGTGATACTTACCATTTAGACAGTATATATTGGAGAGATGGTGTCTTCTATATCTGGGGTTCTGAAAAGGCTTATAGTTCTAATAAATGCCTTTTTGTATCAAAGGACCTGAAAAAATGGGATGAATTTAAAACTACGTCTGAATTTTTCACAATATTTAGTAATCGACATATCAATAGGGTTATATACAATGGAAACCGTTATGTATGCGGTTTTAAATGGTCTGACGATGGAATAGAATGGGACAAAAGTGAGCAAGAATTTCAAAATGGCAATGAGGCATTTTATGATAGCATCTGGGATGGAAAGAATTATTATCAAGTTGGCTCAAGTATTATATCTTCAACTGACGGAATCAAATGGATTAGCCATCCAATAACTGAGGGCGAACTTCTAAAAGGCGTTGCATATAATGGAAACAGATATCTAGCCGTCGGATGTTATGGAGACTTTGACAATCAAAAAGGGGTTGTATATTATTCAACAGACGGGAAAATATGGACTAGAAAGGTTCTTGATTCCAGCGGTCTAAATACCGTTTTATGGACAGGAAAGTCTTTCATTGCAGCCGGGAATGACGGAACAATAATGGAGTCTAAGGATGGTATTAAATGGAGTACTCACATCACCAATACAAAAGAAACCTTTAATTTAATGTCTGTGGGGAAAAATGGACTCGTGGCAATAAGCAACTCTGGAAACATATTCTATTTGAATCAAAAGATTGACTTTGATAAAATCTTAAGCTTATCTCCAAATGCCCCTAAAATTGATGCTGTGCCAGATGAAATACTTGACTGGAACATAATAGATTTAGAAACTGAAAATGAGTTTCAAAAGGTAATATGGACAGGGAAAGAGTTAGCAGCAGTCGGCGAAAACGGAATGCTTGCTTTTTCAGAGGATGGCCAAACTTGGGATAAACGGGCCATTGATGGAATGGGCAAAATAACCGGTATAGCTTATAATGATAAAAAATTCGTTGCCATAGGTAAAGCTTCAAACAGTAAGGAAGTACTTATTGTCTCATCTTCAGACAGTATAAACTGGATGCAACATGAGCTAAAAAATAAAAGCTATACTTCTGGAAATGTTATATGGAACGGCAAAATGTTTGTTGCACTTGGAGGAGAACCTGTTCAGATTTACTCTTCGGAGGATGGCGAAGTCTGGAATGAGTTTTCAACACAATGCCTTGCAGATTATCACAATAGTGTGGTTTGGGATGGCACAAAATTTATCACACTTGTCAGCGGTATGTCATACTTATCATATATATCGCAAGATGGTGTTAATTGGTCAGAAAACAATATCTGGCTACCATACGGCTACATATCAAATATTCATTATCCTAGCAACACGTTAATTGCAACCGGTCAGGGAAGAGTTGCAGCCTCAAACGATGGAAGTACTTGGTCAATAGGCACTTGTCCTACAGCTTCTCAAATTAAAGACCTAATCTATGACGGCAAAAGGTATTTGGCATTTACTGTCGAAGACAGAATACTACAATCAGAAAACATAAAGGATTGGGAATTCAAATATTCAAAAGCACCCTTTAACTTCAACTCAGTTTGCTGGAACGGAAATGCTTATATGGGAGTCGGAAAGGGAAAGATTGCAATTGCATATCCTAAGGCCTTTCCAAAAGTACTTATTGGCAACGCCCCTTTAATGTTTGATGTTGCACCTGTAAATGTAAATGTAAATAGCAGAGTACTTGTGCCTATGAGAACAGTTTTTGAACAGCTTGGAGCAAATATTGAATGGGATGATTCAAAAAAACAGGTTACGGCTACTAAAGGTAACAAGACCATCAAACTTAGAATTGATGACCCTATTGCAAACATAAATGATGCGGAATATACTCTCGATTCTCCCGCAATAATAGTAAACGGAAGAACTATGATTCCAATAAGATTTATATGTTCAAGCTTTGATGCTGATGTTGAGTGGGTCGATAGAGATAAAACAGTCAAAATTAATATTCAAAAATAATTGACTGAAATGATAAGACATTGTCTAGAAAATTTTATAATTGAGCTCTGCTAAAATTTAACTTTGCCTCTTTCAATCAATGTATAATAATAAAAACTCCGGTAGCATTCGCCGGAGTTTCATTGATGTTTTTTCAACTTATAGGATTCTGAATAAATAACAACAAACTAACTGCCATAACCATCATTCCAGCTACCATACCATATATAGAAAGGTGTGGTTCACCATATTCCCTAGCTGTAGGCAAAAGTTCATCTACTGAGATAAACACCATAATTCCTGCCACTAGAGCAAATAAGACACCAAAAACAACCTCGTTAAAGAACCTATACAAAATCAAGTATCCAATAACAGCACCTACTGGCTCCGATAAACCTGACAAAAACGAAAGCTTGAATGCTTTTTTCTTATCTCCTGTAGCATAGTAAATAGGCATAGAAACCGCTATACCTTCCGGAATATTATGGATGGCTATCGCAGTTGCAATAGCTATTCCAAGTGAAGGATCTTTAATTGCCGATGTAAAGGTTGCCAAACCCTCTGGGAAGTTATGGATAGCTATTGCTAATGCAGTAAGAGTACCCATCCTCATAAGCTTTTTTTTGTTATCTTCCTCACTTTTATTATAAATATCTTCAACTTTCCTCATCTCATGAGGATTTTCACTTGAGGGAACAAATTTATCAATAGCTCCTATCAGGAGCATACCCCCAAAAAATGCTCCCACAGTAGCCCATGAACCTCCTGCTTCGCCCAAAACCTCAATAAGGGATTCCTTAGCTTTCACAAATATATCAATCAAAGATACATAGATCATTACACCTGCGGAAAAACCCAGTGCAACGGATAAGAATTTAGTATTAGTCTTTTTTGTAAAGAACGCAAGAGCACTACCTATTCCTGTTGACAATCCTGCAAATAGTGTAAGTCCAAAGGCAAACAAAACACTTTGCAAATCCATAAATTGTTACCCCCTTCATAATTCTACATAATTAATACCCGAATAACTGCCTATATAATCAAATAAGATTTGAACTTTTTCTATTAATTATTCATACATTAGTCTTAGGAAAAACTTTCTTTCCTCTTAAAATGAGGTATGCTTTCACTGCAAAAGATGAAAACAAATACATAAATTCCACTTATGATAATCGGAAGAAATATATCTTCTAAAAAGCATTCTATAACACTTATAATATATGATTTTTAAGATAAAAGTTTGCAAAAAACAAACCTTTTAAAAGTAGTATATAAAAAAGTCACCTATATAAACAATCAATATATTTGTGGCAAAATAATTATTTTACTTTAGGGTCAAATAATTGGAATCATGGATGAAAGCAAATCAAACAAGTTATAGTGAGGAGGATTTCATATATGGGACTTACCAACCAGTCTACCGGCACAAGCGTTCTAGGCAGTGAACTCTGGATTGAGTGTACAACAACTGATGATAAAGTTGTTGCACTTGCAGGAAACCCAAATGTAGGAAAAAGCACTGTATTTAACAGCTTGACCGGCCTAAACCAACATACAGGAAACTGGCCAGGAAAAACAGTAACCAATGCTCAGGGAAAATATCGTCACAAAGATAAAAATTTTATTATAGTAGACCTACCCGGCACTTATTCACTTATGGCTAATTCAGCTGAAGAAGAAGTTGCAAGGAATTTTGTATGCTTTGGCAAACCTCATGCTACCATTGTTGTAGCCGATGCAACTTGCCTTGAAAGAAACCTAAACCTTGTTCTTCAAACCTTAGAAATCACTGATAAGGTTGTTGTATGTGTCAACCTTATTGATGAAGCAAAAAGAAAGAAGATAACCATAGACTATACTGAATTATCAAACCGTTTGGGAGTACCCGTAATCCCCACTAGTGCCCGAAGCTATAAAGGTCTGAAAGAATTGATGGATACCGTTTATGATGTTGCTAACAAACAAATTGCAACAAAAGCTATCGATATTACATATGACGATGCAATTGAACAAGCAATAAAAATCCTTCAGCCAAAAATTTGGGAATTGGTAGATGGAAAAATCAATAACCGTTGGGTAGCACTCAGACTCTTAGATGGTGATACTACTCTTTTAAAATCCTTAGACAAATACCTGGGATTTAATCTCATGGAAAATGTCGAACTGCTTGAACTTCTTGATAAAGCAATAAAATTCCTTGCCGACAATGGCACCCATCCCGAACAGCTTCGTGATAAAATTGTATCAAGACTTGTAAGCATAGCAGAAGATATCAGCAATCATATCGTAACCTTTGAAAACAAGCAGTATAATGGTATGGACAGAAAAATTGACAGCATACTTACTTCTAGATTTTTTGGTATACCTATTATGTTGGCTCTTTTAGCAGCTATTTTCTGGCTTACTATTGAGGGTGCAAATGTACCTTCAGCTCTAATCGCAGATTTCCTTTTTGGAATTGAAGCCAGACTCACAAATCTATTTGTATCAGCAGGTTGGCCTCAATGGCTCCATGGCATGTTAATACTTGGTATATACCGTACCCTAGCTTGGGTTGTTTCGGTCATGCTACCACCAATGGCTATATTCTTTCCTTTGTTCACATTGCTTGAAGACTTGGGTTATTTACCTAGAGTTGCCTTTAACCTTGATAATTTCTTTAAGAAAGCATGTGCACATGGAAAACAGGCTTTGACCATGTGCATGGTCAGACAGAAAATGTGACGTTTAAATTTTACTTAAAGCCATATATTTAATAAAAAAAGCATGCAATAAAAACGAGTGACTTTACATCTAAAAATTAATGCTAATAGTTTTACAAAAAATATCCGATTATATTTATTGAGTATTCTTTATATAAGGTTACTATTTGTTACACTAACTGCTTTGTTTGATAAAGAATAATATAAATGATAATAACGAACATTATCACTTTTAAACATGATAGCACTAATTACTCCCTTGTATTAACAAATTTATTAATTTAATCCTAGAAATAATTAATAATAAGCTAAAAGGAGGATTTTTTATGTCAGTAGTATGGACTCCTAACTTGTCGATCGGTGTTAAATTGATTGACGATCAACACAAAGTATGGTTTGAAAAGGCTAATGGCCTGTTTGAAGCAGGAAAAGAACGGAGGGCAAAGGATTACATCAATACCATGCTTAATTTCTTAGATGAGTATACAAAGCAGCATTTTAAAGATGAAGAAGCCTATATGGAAAAAATCCGTTACCCTGAGATTGATGCTCAGAAGAGAGCACATGCAAACTTTGTCAAAGAACTTGCTAAATTAAAGAGCGATTATAACGAGTCCGGTGGTAATATTCTAGTTATACTTAACGCCAATAAAATGGTTATAGACTGGCTTACCAATCACATAAAAACCATGGACAAAAAAATAGGCGATTATTCACAAACTCTTTAGTTAATAATTATGGAATAAAATGGGGTTAACGCCCCTTTTTAAAATGTTGGTTGATAAGATAGAAAAATGAATACAAGAAAGAATAAATTTCCCATTATCATTTGATCTCTATCAGTCTAACTTTTGATCTATGGCAATAATATCAACTATTTTTACCTCTTAAGAGCTCAATTATCGGTTGATAATTATAGTGTTCAGCAACTCCTAATGCAGTCAATCCGTTATTGTCAGGAAGATTTGGGTCAGCACCCTTTGATAAAATAAAATTAATAGTTTCTATCGAGTCATTTTCAATTTCTTCTCCTGATTGAATCATTCCATCTATACACCCATCAACTATCAAAAAGAGAGCTGTTTGCCCAAATTGATCCTGTAAATTAATGTTAGCACCATGTTCTAATAGCAAATTAATTATTTCTCGTTGGTTGTCACTAACTGCGTAAAAAAGTATAGGTACTTCATTATTAAAAACATAATTTGGATCACCACCATTTATCAAGTAATCTCTCATGTATTCAATATTACCTTCAGAACAAGCTGTAAATAATTCGTTATCCATAAAAACTCTATTCCGCTACTAACTATGTAGCATATTTAAATTTATTTAAACGTATTGTGGTTATTACTACATTTATTTTCTCCTACCTTTACGCTTTTTGAAGTCCTCTTCAATTCGTTCTTTCCAGTCTTGTGATATAGCGTGGTTTGCCCGCATACAACTTACTGTTTCGCTAATCACTTCATAATTAAGCAGTGTACCCTCACTATCAGCATTATAATTTGTTGCTCTATCTTTACTTATGCCAAAACGCTTTGCTGTAGCAACGGCATCAATGTTTGCACCTAGAAATATAAACTCCCAGCCATATTTGTTCTTTTGGTGTTCAATCATCTGACTTAGCTTTTTATAGCTAAACTCCCGGCTTGCATTCTCCATACCATCAGTGGTTATTACAAACATAACATGTTCTGCACGCTCAGCTTCAAGTGTGTGCTTTTGCACATTTATTATTTTATTGATGGTTTTTCCCACCGCATCTAAAAGAGCAGTACTACCTCTCACAAAATACTCTTTGTCTGTTATAAGTTCAATTCCACGAAGGTTAATACGGTCGTGCAGCAATTCATATCTGTCATCAAATAGTACAGTAGTTATCAAGGCTTCTCCAGACTCTTTTTTCTGTTTTTGCAACAATGCATTATAGCCTCCGATAGTATCGCTCTCAAGACCACTCATTGAGCCACTTCTATCAAGAATAAATACCAATTCAGTCAAACCTTTTTTCATATTGTTATCCTCCAATCATTTATTGTAATTTTAGGATAACATTATGCATGTGCTAATCGGTCGCATAAAAAGCGACAAATCTATTATCAATAAAAATTGCCTACACTCCCAACAAGCTTTGATCAAAAGCAAACAAGGCTTCGTTAATTTCAAAAATATTATAGTTGCCCTCTTCAATAAAATACTCGATAATAATATCAAATTTGCTGCTGTGAGAAAGAGCAAAACCGGCCTTAAGCAGTAAGTCTTTAGTTTCATCAAGATTTAATTCCAATGCTATGGCAAAAGCTATTACGGTGGGCTTGCTCGGCTTATAGTTTACATCGTTTCGTATTTTTGAAAACAGCTTTCTGTCTATATTTGCTTTTTTATAGGTCTGTGCGTCTGTCATGCCTTTTTCGTCAATCAGCCTCAATAACATTTGTGAGAAAGTCTCATCCATCTGCTTTACTATATCATCGAGGCTTCGTCTACGTTTTTTTGCAGGAACAGACGCTTCATTTGAGAAAACTTTATCAGATTCATATAATATCTCTTCTGTTTGGTATAGTTCCTCTAGCTGATTTTTACGACTAACAGGATGTTCCTCTATATATCTATCATCAATATATTGGGTAATGGATGAAAACAGTTTTTCAGACAACACAAAAGATGCCTTATCATACACTACCAAAAAAACTGTCATTTCATTAACTAACAAAAAATCTCCTATAACCGATATCGCAGTTTTTAATGCTTTATCTTTGGGATATCCAAATGCACCGGAAGATATAAGGGGAAAGGCAATACTCTCTAGTCTATTGTCTTTTGCTAGTGTAAGCGAGTTCTTATAACAAGCTTCTAGCTGCTGTTCCTCATTGCTTTTACCGCCGTTCCAAACAGGACCGACAGTGTGAATAACATACTTTGCAGGAAGCCTATACCCTTTCGTTATTTTTGCCTGACCAGTTTCACATCCGCCAAGTTTACGGCACTCTTCAAGCAACTCTGGTCCTGCAGCACGATGGATTGCTCCGTCAACTCCTCCCCCACCAAGCAAAGATGAGTTTGCAGCATTTACTATTGCATCAACATCAACTTTCGTTATATCATTACGGATTATTACAAGCGGCATAACTCCAGCCCCCTTAATTCTCAATGACTTTGCCATATTGAACATAATTTTCATATTTTACATTAAAAATTTACCTTCAAACCTGCTCCATTTCCATAATATATAAATTTTACATCAACCCATTATATTATGCAATTCTATTCAAAAATGATGTCCTCACTTTTTAGGATGAGCTAAATATATAGAACTTTTTTAAATACAAATAAACAATATTAAGTAAATCATCATACAAAAGCAATATCTAATGCTTTGAAAATAACACAATAAAAAAGATTATAGCTTGTATGCTAATATTTTTCTACTTCGGTCAAACCTTTTATTAATAAGTTGTTATTTTGTTTATGTTGACATAAAAATCACCTTCTTAGCATTCGTTAATTCCAGTGACCTACTAAGAAGGAGATTAGTCATACACGAAATATGTATATCCTCGCAAGACGTGATAAAAATGCTATCACTCGGAACTTCTATACGAGTATTATTCTTTTGCTGTTTTTAGTGTTTCTTTTATTTCCTATAGTATAACACTCCAAAAACCAATGAAATAAATAGGAATATACTTGACAAACCCCATGGAACAAACTGTAAATAGTTTCTTTCAGCCTCACTTCCCTCTGCATGAGTATCTATAATATCATTAATATCACTTGCATGGCTCTCTTCAGCATGCTCACCTTCGTGCTCGCCCTCAGCAAGGTGAAAAAATCCTACATATGCTTCAACATACTCTCTTCCAGCATCGACATTGTTAACCTCAAAGTTTTTCAACTTCATTACCTTATCAAACCTCTCCCTCAACTCATGCTTCTTGTCATCAGATACCATACTTTCCAAGGCTGATAGGTCTCCAGTTTCAATACTTTTATCTGCAGCAAGCACCTTTTCATCAACATGAGTTCCAGAAGGCTTCACACCGGTAAAAGGAGCTCCTTCACCTTCTCTATGAATTCTCACCAGGTTCTCAAATAAATACCGTTCCGAAAGTTCTTTGGCCTCAGAATTCAATTTTCCTACCCTCATAGTAAGATCAAAAATATCAGTCATTTCTTTTTCACTTTCTTGTTTAACCCATTTTAATATGTAGTTTAAATTGTTTGTTTCAATTGCTCTTTTCGCATCAGCGATAACCGGTCCATCCACCGTATCACAGTGTGCTCCAACACTTACCTGAATTGACAATACCACCATAAAAACAACCATCATAAGTCCCACAATTTTTGATTTTTTTCTTAATTTGACCATATAAGTCATCCTCCTTATAAAAATTGAATTACTCATAGTTTACTTGTTTGAGTAATCTTATTTTATAAGGCGAATTTGTACTCCATAGGGACTATTTGTGAACTTTTTTAGTCATTTAGCATATTTGTCGGTAAACTAAAGCTAAAAACCGAACCTTGTCCAAGTATGCTAGTTGCCCAAGCTCTCCCACAGAGCTTTTCCACCATCTGCCTAACTAGTGCAAGCCCAAGCCCCGCACCCTCTTTACATTGATATCTCGACTCATTGACTTTGTAAAACCTCTTCCAGACATTAGCAAGTTCCTTTTCCGGAATACCCACTCCCGTATCCCTCACATGTATATGCACTTCCTTTGCTTGAAGTTCAGCACTTATAATTATTTCTCCACCTTCTGACGTAAATCTTATTGCATTTGTAATATAATTTGTAATTATCTGCTCAATTAAGTCTTCATCCCCTAAAACCATAGGCATTGCCACAGGACAATTTCCCCTAAGTTCAATTTGATGGTCTTCCGCCAACGGCTTAAATTTTTCAGTAATTCTTTGAATTGTTTGGCTTATATTTATTTCTTTTTTGTGCACCTTTATACTTCCATTTTCAAGCTTTGCCAAATCCAGAAGGCCATTGGCAAGTCTATGCAAACGAAGTGTCTCCTTGTGTGCTACAATGACGAATTTCATCTCAGTCTCTCGATTATTATTGAGGTTATCAAGCATTGCTTCGAGATACCCTCTTATAGAAGTTAATGGCGTCCGAAGTTCATGAGATGCATTTGCCACAAACTCCCTTTGCATCCTCTCCATTTCAAAAGACCTATCCCTTTCATCCTTCAATTCCATAAGAGTTTTTTGCAAAGTGTCCGCCATATAGTTAAAGGTTTTGCTCAATGTTCCAATTTCATCGCTGCCGTTAAATCTTAACTTTTTTGTGAAACTGCCCTTTGAAATTTCTAAAGAAGCCTCTGTTATTTCTTTCAGGGGTCTGGTGATATTTCTTGAGAGAAAGAAACTTACAACTAAAACAATAATCACAGCTGCAGTTCCAGCAATAACAACAGTCTTCAAAGCGTTTAGAATGCTTAATCTTATCTCAGAAAGAGAATTGCATATAAAAATTGCTCCCACTAGAACATTTTCACTATATACAGGCAAAACAACCGAAAGAACAGGTTCGTTCCCATGCACCACACCCTCTCTTTTGATAGTTATCCTTCCCTTCAAAGCTTCCTGCAACTGATCTCTTTCGGGACATGTATTGCTTAAGGCTTCTTTACCTTCATGTTCGCCAATAATATTGCCATCTCTTTCAGCAACCCACAAATGAGGTATGCTTACTTTATTAAAAACTTCTACAATATCTTCAATTTCATCAAATTCCTTATTTTTTAAGTGAATACTAATTACCGCTCCCATATCTTTAGCCTGCTTTAATAATTGCTCTTCCTTAACTTTAAAATAATAGCTGCTAAAAAACATATAAAATAGCATACTTAATATTCCAACACTCAGCACAATAACCAGAATATATGTACTAATAAGTCGCATAAACAAACTATTCTTCATTATTGACCACCTCAAACTTATAACCGACCCCCCAAATGGTATGCAAAAATTTATAGGAGTGCCCATTTTCTATTTTTCTGCGCAAGCGCTTTATATGTGTGTCAACTGTTCTCGAATCCCCCGGGTAATCATATCCCCATACCTTACCTAGTAATTGGTCCCTTGTAAAAACCTTTTTGTAGTTTTTTGCCATTATCCACAGCATTTCTACTTCCTTTGGTGTACAAGTAACTTTACTACCATCTAAAGAAATCTCATATCTTGAAAGGTCAATCTCCAAACATGAAAATCTAAGTACCTCATCAGTCTTGTCAGCACCACTTCTTCTAAGTACAGCCCTTATTCTTGCTACAACTTCTCCAGGAGAAAAAGGCTTTGTTATATAATCATCTCCACCAAGGTTCAACCCCAAAATTTTGTCACTCTCTTGATTCTTTGCAGATAGCATAATTATTGGTATTTGAGTCTCAGTGCGCAGTTCGCGGGCTACCTGCCATCCGTCTTTATAAGGCATCATAATATCCAGCAGTATTATATCCGGCTTAAAACTTTGAACAATTTCCATCACTTTTAACCCATCAGCAGCAATCTCCACCTCATATCCTTCTACTTCAAGATAGAGTTTGAGAAGTTCACTTACGTTTTCTTCATCATCTGCCACAAGTACTCTTTTTTTCATTTAATATACCCCTTTCAGTAACTTGAGAGTTAAAAAGTTTATGCCACAACTTACATTTGAAATAAGCTTGAGGAAACTATAGAAATTAATGTTGAAAAGACTAAAAAACTAGAGGGGTCAATGCAAATGCTCAAGCTTATAGATTGAATTCTACAACAGTTTCGAATATGTTTCAAGAGGGTGGTTAGATAGTTACAATGCCTCTCTTTAATTTGGTATAATTCCTTTTATAAAAGGTGAGAGAAGGCCTATCGAGAGTGAGTTTTTGTGGTATAATATTCTTGTATGGATACTATTTTAGCGAAAGTGATTTATATGGTTTTCTTTACACAGAGGCTCTATGGAGGTTGATAAAGTCATTTTGGACAATAAATTTGAAGAAATAACATGAAATAGAGATAAAAAAAAGATATAGCAATTGATTAGTTTACATGGAAACCGTACTTAATAAGAGACTAACATTCAGAGAGGCTTTACACGCAGCATTTGGCTTTCGTACGGACTATGATGAGATTGTTACAACAAAAAAAGTAATGAAAAGAATTGTTAAAAACACGAAAAAACAAAAAAAGTACGCATTTTTATATCAACATAAAATCCTGAATAAGCACTTATATAAAAGCTTTACAGGATTTTCATTTTGTTTATGCGTCAAACATGGGATAATATATTTATTCTTTCAACATAGTTGACAGAAATTTATATAATTAGAAGGTTTTAAAAACTAATCTCTTACAAATCGCCGATGTTCTATGAAATAATTGTAATAGAGCAAAACCAAGCATATATCCAATAATATTTGAAATAATACCCAATGGAGATACAAGTGTAATTAATTTCATTTGAATTCCCAAACTATTCCACGGTATTGGGAAGAGTAAATGTATGAATATCCTCCATACAACTCCTATTACAATAGATACTAAAAGGATGTTCTGAATTCTTACCATCTTTGTTGAAAAGATAGGAAGATAGTATCCAAGAGCAATAAATATTATATGGTTTGGTAAAATAGCATATAATAATATACTAGAAACAGAAGAATATGAATGCTTTGGGTTATACCCAGGTACAGGAATATATGATCCAATTCTAAACACAATAAAAAGTATGATTACACCACCAATAATATTAAGTAAGTTCTTATAGTTTAGTAAACTTTCTGACAATTTTCTTTTTAGGCCGTTTTCTTCACCAAAAGTAATCATAGCTTGATTAGTGGCATCACTTTCAGTCATACCCTTTGATAAATATTCCATCTTTAACATTTGCAAATGATCTAAAAACTCCTCAGCTATTTCACCTTTTTTCTTTTTGTTTATCTTCAAGTCTTTTAAAATTGTGTTGATGTAATCATCAAATTGGTGCATACCAATCCCTCCTTACATGAATTTACTAAGTTACTTAATGAATCCCACTCGTTTAATCTTTTAGCAAGCTGCTTTTTCCCTTCATCCGTAATAGAATAATACTTACGCCTACCACCGCTGTCAGAATCACCCCAATAGGATTTAATTAGTTCTTTTTTTTCTATTCTTTGAAGTGCTGGATATAAAGTTCCTTCCCCAATATTATACAAATAATTACTTTTTTCTTTTAACTTTTTAGCTATTTCATACCCGTATAAATCCTCTCTAGCTATTAATAGCAGCAGAAGGATATCAATACTCCCTTTCATAAGCTCTTTATTCAAAGATACCACCTCCTAAACTTTTCTATATTGTATCACTATTTACATCGTAATACAAGGTATATAAAAACTTTTTAAACTCGTCATATAAATATTCAAATTATGTGAAAAACAAGTATGCAAATAACAAGTATGATATAAAGATCAAATTTAAAAACCAAGTTTATTAAAAGAAGATTAAACCTAGAATTATCTACGTTTTGCTCCTTTTTATCAAATCATACATAATTATATTAAGTATGATTTAATGAGTTGCTAAAATCGGAAATTTGATAATGTCGGCGATTTAATTGAATTTTCTGACAGATTCTACACCTATTTCATACTCGCACTCCAGCCCTGCTAGATGAATACCCTTTATGTTATTGACATCTCAATAGGATTCGGCATATAAGTTCGCATCATTTATATATTCTGGACTTTGAAGCGGTTTGGGATACTACTAGTTGAAGCTCAGAGGTGACGGACTTCAGAGAAACAATACATTTGCATAAAGGGTAAAGCGTGCAGCATGCCGTTGGAGCAAAGCACGAGGTCATTCTGCCCAAATCCATTCATTGGGGCGTAGTCTCTCAAAAGAAGAATGGCTACGTGGGTCCAACTCATGGACTTTGTAAATGGACTTGTTAGATGCAATATCGGCATTTTCAATTCTAAGGAAGAATGGGAGAATTTTAAGGAAAAACTTCATTTAAATAACGGGCAGATTCCAAATATATCTTTCGAATATGAGCCTTTATTACTTACTCGAACACATATACCCATCGAGAAGGGTGGGATGCTCTATTACGTAAAAAAGATTAAGAAGAATTTTTTTGCTATAAATATAACATTGAAACAAAAGGGATTCGTGTCAAATTTAAAAGGATTTGAAGAAAATTCTAACCCGCAAAATATTACAATATATAAAATAAAACCTGGTCTATTTGCAAAAATGTATGAGCCATATTTAAAGGTATAATAGATTTGCAGAGTATTCTGTTGAAGCTCTGTAATAGTAAGTATGGGGTGGCAATATCAATAATGTGTTGGATTATGATTTGTTGATTTGCTGTACAGTTATAAAATTGTGCAAATACGTCATTAGTTAAGGCTCCACCGTTTGAGTACGTCAACTGTAATCGGACTCAGGAGCAACGCATCTGTGCACGAAAGCTTTAATAATGATCAAATACAAAATATATAGTGTTTAAGGAGATTTTGAATATGCTATCATTCCTCAAAAAGCTATTTTCAAATAAAGAAGAAAAAACGAACTCAAACAATACTCACAGAATTGTTCCTCTAGAAATTCAAATTAACAAACTAAAAGAGATTGGATTTTCTTTAAACAACGGCATAGGTATAGATTTTCTCTTAAATGAATTTGATAGGTCTGTTTATGGGAAACAAAGACGAACAAGAGTTGTAGGAAAATTCTATCCAGACAAGGAAAAGGTAAAGAAAAAGGTAATAGAAATAGGGAAAGAAATTCGGCAATTACGATGGATAAAGTCTGATAAACACAAAGCAGCGCAAATTGAGAAAATCAATGCGATCATATCAGGAGTTGCGGAATATTACAAAGTTTCGATATGCAGCAGAACATACAAGTATATTGACAAAAGGATCAACACCATTAGCTATAAGACATTTCGGAAGCTATACGGAAAGAAATACAAGAAGCACAATGTCCCACTGGCTAAACTGTCCAATCGCCCGCATATTCATGAAGGTCGTTTGGATAAGACATACGCAGTAGAGTATGAAGGTATGTGGATTGGCATAACAAAGGCATATATAACCCACAGCCAGCGGGAAATGTACCCGTATAATCAAAACATGACACCGTATACTCCTAAAGGAAGAGCCCTTTATCAAAAGAACAGGAAAAAGAATTTACCACTGAATAGACCCCCAATCTATGATGATACTTTGCTTTTTAGTTTGAAGGAGACGAATCTTAACAATTTTGAGCATTACATGAACAGAGAATACGCCTACAACAGAGATAGGGGGCGATGCCGAATGTGCAAAGAACATTTAATCAAAGGT
>JAEZUI010000104.1 GCA_023421115.1 Bacillota bacterium
TTTGAAAATCAAACAAAAGAATATTTACTCCACCGTTGTCCAACATGTATGTAATCCTGTCAGAAGGATATTTGGGGTCTACTGGTAAATATGCCCCTCCCGCCTTTAATATGGCCAGAGTGCCTACTACCATTTCTATGCTTCTCTTTGCTATTATTCCTACAAGTTCCCCATCTTTCAAGCCTTTTTCCCTTATTGCCCGTGCCAAGCAATTAGCTCTCTCATTTAATTCCCTATAGGTCAGTTCCTTTTCACCACATACAGCAGCTGTCTTATCCGGGGTCCTTTCTACCTGCCTCTCAAAAACCTCAACAACAGTCTTGTCCTTTGGATATTCACTGTCCGTATTATTAAACACATTTATTATCTGTTTCTTATCTGCCTCAGAGGTTATGTCCACATTTTCAATCTCAACCTCAAGATTTTCAGCCATTGTTCCAATTATCTTTATAAGGTGTTCTGCCATCCTCTCGATGGTTTCCTTTTTAAATAGTTTTGTACTGTATTCCATTTCAATTTCTATATCTTTATCATTCTCACTACCTATAACACTAAGGTCAAATTTCGATATATTTGACTGTAATTCTCTCATAGTAAGCTTAAGGTCTTTTACATGCACTTTATCCTGATCCTGTGCATTCTGCATCAGTAGTATTGTGTCAAACACAGGATTCCTGCTTACATCTCTTCTTAACTGCAAGTTTTCTACCAGCTCTTCAAATTGATAATCCTGATTTTCATAAGCTTTTAGTGCCGTTTCTTTCACACGTTTTAGGAAACTTTCAATAGTTTCTTCTCTAGCAACACTGTTCCTCATAACAAGATTATTTACAAACATGCCTGTTATATTATATATATCTGCATGGGATCTGCCGGCAATAGGTGTCCCTACAATGATATCCTCCTGCCCTGTGTACTTATTGAGCAGTATATTATACGCTGCTAAAAGAACCATGTATAACGTAGTTCCCGTTTCCAATACAAGCCCCTTTAGTTTTTCTGAAAGTTCTTCTCCTAATCTAAATCTTATACTATCTCCTTCAAAGGATTGAACAGAAGGTCTCACATAGTCTGTCGAAAGATTCAGTACCGGAAGCTCTCCACTTAAGTTTTTAAGCCAATATTCCTTTTGCTCCTTCATTCTGTCTGACTCTACAAAATCTTTTTGCCAAACTGCATAATCCTTGTACTGCAGCTCAAGCCCAGGTAGCTCTTTGCCTTCATACAGCTGTACAAACTCCCTTACTAAAGTCTGATTTGAAAAACCATCGGTTATTATATGATGCATGTCCATCATAAGTACATATTTCTCTTTGCCCGTTTTTATTAAGCCCACCCTGATAAGCGGAGCTTTTTCAAGATCAAACGGTCTTATAAACTCATTTATAGCAAGCTCTTCATCACCGGATGTACTTTCTAGGTATTCTATTGAAAACTCCACATCCTCGTGAACTACCTGTACAGGTTGTCCATCTACACTTTTAAAGCTTGTCCTTAAAGAATCATGCCTTCTTATTAACTTAGTCAAGACTTCCTTAAGCTCTTTTTTATCTATTTCACCCTCAATGTTTATTATTAACGGAGTATTGTATGCAGTACCGATTTCTTCAAACTGATTGACAATGTATAACCTGCTCTGTGCAGATGACAACGGATAATACTCTCTTTTTTCCACAGGTTTAATGGCACAATAACCCTTATGGTCTTCTGTTTTAATTATGTACTCCCCTTGCTCCTTAACTGTATTTTTTATGAAGACCTCCTTTAATGGTATCTGAACCCCAAATTCCTTATGAATTTTTGTAACCAATACAGTTGCCCTTAATGAATGCCCTCCAATTTCAAAAAAGTTATCTAATGTACCTATTTTTTCTACTCCAAGTGTATCTCTCCAAATGCTCACCAGTCTCTCTTCAACCTCATTTTCAGGTGCTTTATACATCTTTGAAGACAACTGATTTCCATCAGGCTCAGGTAGTGATTTTCGGTCTATCTTTCCATTAGGAAGTAAAGGAATTCTATCAATTTTCACAAAATATGACGGTATCATATAATAAGGCAATTCTTTTGCCAAAAACGTATTTATATCTGTCACATTAAGTTGTGTATCTGCTACATAATATGCACAAATATACTCCAACCCGTCTTCATCTTTTTTACTTATAATCAATGCCTCCTGTATACCAGGACACCTTACAATATGTTCTTTAATTTCTTCAAGTTCAACTCTAAAACCCCTTATTTTCACCTGTTGGTCTACCCTACCTAAAAACTCTATAGTTCCTTCTTTCGTCCAGCGTGCAAGGTCACCTGTTCTGTATAGTCTTTCCCCTTTTGTAAAAGGACAGGCAACAAATTTTTCATTTGTCAGCTCAATATTATTTAAATACCCTCTTGATACTCCAACACCACAAATACATATTTCACCTGGTATTCCGATAGGAACTGGAGATAAATTTTCATTTACGATAAATACTTTTGTATTTGCTATTGGTCTTCCAATTATCTGTGTTTGGTCAGGGGTAATCCCAATATGACAGGTTGCTCCAATTGTAGTCTCGGTTGGACCATATTCATTAGCAAGTATAATCTTAGGATTCATAGTAATACTTCTACTAATCATGAGACTATCTGCTTTTTCTGCTGCAAGCACCACAAGTCTAAGGCTTTTTATATCCTCTATAGAAGCATTATTCAATATAGCCCTATACATAGAAGGCACCAGACTAATATTTGTTACTCCACATTCCTTGATAATATCCTTAACAAATCGGTAATCCTTCCTGTATTGTTCCTCTAGCAAAATCAGTTTACCACCCGACAGGATACTTGAATAGAAATTTGCTGCAAACCCATCAAAGGAAAAAGATATTAATTGTAAGCAAACATCCTCTGAAGAAAAACCATATGCCTTATTTCTCCATGTAATGTAGTTTACCAAACTATGATGTTCAACTAAAACTCCCTTTGGTTTACCTGTGGAACCTGATGTAAATATCACATACGCTAAATCTCTTGAGGATTCATTATTTTCAAGGTTTCTACAATTTTCTTCACAATCGTCTCCTATGCAAAAATCAATAATTTCACCCTCATATTTAAGATTGGCATTTATATTGTCTTTTGTAATAAGCAGATTAACATCTGCTTCTTCCAACATATGCTCTATTCTTCCTTCAGGGTACTCGGGGTCTATAGGTAAATATGCTCCACCTGATTTCAATATAGAAATCAATGCAACAGCCATTTCCATTGATGGATAAAGCATTACTCCAATTATACTCCTGTTGTCTGCACCTTTATTTCTTAAAACTTTAGCTAAATTGTTTGCTTTATTATTCAACTGTCCATAAGACATCCGTTTACCGGCAATTTCTAAAGCAATACTATTTGGACTTCTATCCACTTGTTCCTCAAAAAGCCTATGAATAGTTTTATCTTCTGAATATTCTGTGTTTGTATTGTTAAATTCGTTGATTACCTTTTTCTTCTCTTTGTTTGATATTATATTTATCTCTGAAAGTTTAACATCAGAGTTTTTAACAATTTCTTTAACAATGTTCAAGAAATGTTCTGCCATATGTTCCACAGTTTGCCTTTTAAAAAGGGTAGTACAGTACTGAATACCAAAAGAAAAATCACCCTTCTCCTCAGAGGCTTCAAGAGTTATGTCAAATTTTGCAATATCATCGTCAAAACGATGTTGAACAAATTTCAGCCCGTTAATTTCCACTTCTGGAATATCCATGTTCTGCATTACAAACATTGTTTCAAAAAGTGGATTTCTACTTGTATCCCTATTTATATCAAGTTTTTCGAGGAGCACATCTAGAGGATAATTCTGATTCTCAAAGGCACCAAAAGAAGAATTCCTTACTTCACTCAACAACTCCCTATAAGTCTTGCCTCCAATTGGATAATTTCTAATAGCAAGGGTATTTGCAAACATACCGATAATGTTTTTTTGATCTTCATGAGGTCTTCCTGCTACCGGTATTCCTATTATTATATCTTCCTGCCTTGTGTAATTATAAAGCAATACATAATACGCGCTAAGAAGTATCATAAACGCAGTTGCTCCAAGCTTCTCCATAAGCTTATGTATTTCTTCTGAAAGTTCTCTGCCAGCCTCAAAATATACTGTATCCCCACTAAAGTCCCTTATTACGGGTCTTGTAAAATCGGTATGAATGTCTAAGACAGGTATTTCTCCTCTAAGCTGCTCAAGCCAGTACTCTTCTTGCTTACTTAAAAGCATTTTGTTTTCTTTATTGTCCTGCCATATTACATAATCTTTATACTGTACAGACAAATCAGGTAGCTGTTTGTCGTCATAAAGCTTTGTAAACTCCTCCACTAAAATTCCCATTGAAACGCCGTCACCAATTATGTGGTGCATATCATAAATAAGTATGTGTTTATCTTTAGATACTCTGATTAGTTTTACTCTTATCAAAGGAGCTTGACTCAAGTCAAAAGCCTTGACGACCTCCCTTACAAGTTCTAAAACCGGTTTGTCGGTACTCTGCTCTATATCTATTTCAAACTGAACTTTTTTATGTACCTTTTGGACTATTTGTCCATCTATCATTTGAAAAGATGTCCTCAGACTCTCATGTCTATCTATTAATTTATTAAAAGCATTTTTAACTTTTCCTTCATCAAGTTCTCCTTCTATAGTCACTACACCAGGCATATTATAGCTAGTACTCGATGTATCCATCTGATTCAATATATACATTCTCTTTTGAACAGACGATATCGGATAGAATTCCTGTTGTTCTACAGGTTGTATTGAAAAATACTCACTTTTATTTGAGTTAGCTATAATCCTTGCCAGATCTTTTATCGTCCCCCCCGTAAATACTTCTCTTAAAGATATCTCATAACCAAGTTCTTTGTGAATAGCAGCAGTCATTGCTACTGCTTTTAACGAGTGCCCTCCCATTTCAAAGAAATTGTCATTAATGCCCACTCTGTCTATTTTGAGTATTCTACTCCATATAGAAGAAAGCCTCATCTCTGTCCAATTAGTAGGTGCAGCATAATTAGCTCCCGTATCTATATTATTATCAGGTTCAGGAAGGGCCTTTCTATCTACTTTTCCATTAGAAGTTAGAGGTATTTTTTCAATACTTACATAGTAAGAAGGAATCATATATTCAGGCAATTTTCTTGAAAGAATATTTCTAAACTCAAGTACTGAAATACTAATGTCACTGACAATATAGGCACATAGATACTTATTCCCTGTCTCATCTTCTCTTGCAACCACTACTGTTTCTTTAATTTCAGGAATACCCAAAATACATTTTTCAATTTCTCCGAGCTCTATTCTAAATCCTCTTATCTTGACCTGATGATCAATTCTTCCAAGATACTCAATATCTCCATCCGGTAAAACTCTGGCAAGATCTCCTGATCTATATAACAATTCATCTTTTTTATAAGGATTTTGTACAAATTTCTTTTGAGTCAATTCCCTATTATTCAAGTAACCTCTTGCTACACCATCACCACCAACACAAAGTTCTCCAGCTACACCTAAAGGCTTAAGTCTTAAATTTCCATCCATAATATAAGTTGTAAGTGTTGGTATTGGTTTGCCGATAATAGAAATATTTAATCCAATTTCAGTTTCGGTTATTTCCTTATACGTAACATGCACAGTCGTCTCTGTTATACCATACATATTAATTAGTCTAGTTTGTGTATATTTTTTCTTCCACTCTGCAAGTAGTCCGGGCTTTAAGGCTTCTCCACCAAATATCACATATTTTAGAGACAACCGTCTATCCGTCTTCTCCATTTCTTCTTTGACTAGGTTATAAAAGGCTGTAGGTGTTTGATTAAGAACAGTTACTTTTTCTTTCTTGAGCAATTCCAAAAATGCCCTTGTATCCTGTGCTATCACTCTAGGTACAACAACCAATCTTCCCCCGTAAAGAAGAGCACCATACATTTCCCAAACTGAGAAATCAAAACAGAATGAATGAAACATAGTCCAAACATCAGTCTCATCAAAATCAAACTGAAACTTATCATTAAACATCAGTCTTACAAGATTTCTATGTTCAATCATAACTCCTTTTGGATTTCCTGTGGTGCCGGAAGTATAGATTATATATGCTAAATCCTTCGGTTTATTGTTATTTATAATATTGGTATTTTCCTGTTTAAGCAGATCTTTGTCATCTATATCAATTACAGTGCCTGCATATTCTATTTTTTCGGCAAACTGCTTTTTAGTAATCAAAATTTTAGCTCCACTGTCTTTAAGCATATATGAAATCCTATCCTCAGGATACAATGGATCAATTGGAAGATAAGCCCCTCCCGCCTTCAAAATAGCAAGAGCTGCTACTATCATTTCGACAGAACGTTCCAAAGCTACCGCAACGATGTTGTCAGATTTGACTTCCTTTTTCTTCAAAAAACGAGCCATACTATTTGCACGTGAATTTAGCTCCCGATAAGAAATTTTTTCATCCTCAAATACGACTGCTATGTTTTCAGGAGTTCTTTCCACTTGTTCTTCGAAAAGTTCATGAACTGTTTTTTGTTCAGGATATTCTGCTTTTGTATCATTAAATTCAAATAGTATTTTCTTCATCTCAGAATCTGAAACAATACAAATATCACCAAGTTTTTTTTCTGGAAACATTTCTACTTGTTCTAATAAATTTATGTAATGCCCCATAAAACGAAGCATAGTTTCTTTTTTAAAAATTTTAGTACAATATTCTAATTCAAATTCTATTGTGTCAAGCGTTTCATTAGCTTCGAGAGACAAAAAGAATTTTGATATTTTAGTATCTATATCTAAAGGAGAAATTTTCAGCCCATCAGCATTTATCCCTCTATTTTCCATATTCTGAAGTGTAAATACCGTATCAAACAAAGGATTTCTTCCAACATCCCTCTTGATTTTAAGCTCTTCAATAAGAAATTCAAACTGATAATCCTGATTTTCAAAGGCTTCTAAAAATCCCTGTGCCACTTCCTGTAAAAGCTGCTCAAATGACTCCTCCTCTTTTGGGAAAATCCTGAGAGCAAGAGTATTAACAAACATCCCAACAATATTCTCTGTACCTGCATTATGCCTTCCTGAAGAAGGACAACCAACAACAATATCTTCTTGTCCTGTATACTTAAAAAGCAAAGTACTATAAACGGAAAGCAGCAGCATATATAATGTACAGCCTTTTTTAGCTGCCAATATTGCTAATTTCTGCTTTAGTTCCTCTCCAACCGTATACTTAACCCTATCTCCTTCAAAACTCTGATAAACAGGCAAAGGATAATCTGTAGGCAAATTTAGTACCGGAATGTTATCAGCATATTTTTCCAGCCAGTATTTTTGTTGCTTCTTGAACCCTCCTGACTCCAAAATGGAATTCTGCCATGTGGAAAAATCTTTATATTGTATATTTAATGGGTTTATCGCTATCCCTGAATAGGCTTTACTAAAATCATTTATAAGAATACTTATTGACATACCATCAGAAATAATATGGTGCATATCAATGAAAAGTATATGTTTTTCTTGATTGATTTCAATCAAAGAAACTCTAAACAAACCCGGAATATCGAGTTTGAATGGTTTTATTAGATTTTTAATATATTCTTCCAAATCACCATCGATAAATTGATACATGTCTATTTTAAATTCAATATTTTCATATACTTTTTGTACTGGGCTTTCATCAACGTACTCAAAAGCCGTTCTTAAGGATTCGTGTATTTTCACAACTTCACCAATAGCATTTTCAAGTCTTATCTTATCAAGCTTTCCTTCTAAGATAAATGCGGCAGGCATATTATAAGAAGTACTGTTCTCCTCCAAATCCTTCAAAATAAACACTCTTTTTTGTGCCGAAGAGATAGGGTAATATGGACTTTTTTTAATTGCTTTAATTGTCGGACTATTTTCCTGTCCAGCACCTTTAATATATTCGGCCAAATTTCGTATTGTACTATTAGTAAATATCTCCCTCAAAGGTACTGAAACATTAAACTCTGCTTTTATTTTTGACATCAATTGAGTTGCCTTAAGTGAATGACCTCCTATTACAAAAAAATCGTCGTTAACACCAATTTTTGATGTTTCCAATATTTTACACCATATATCAAGTAATCTTTCTTCTATATCATTAGATGGAAGTTCATAATCTTCGCCCCTATCTGTTTGCACACCAGGTTCCGGCAACGCTGATTTATTAACTTTTCCACTTGCTGTCAAAGGTATTTTGTCTACATTAACATAATACGAAGGAATCATATACTCCGGTAAATATGTAGACAAATATTTTCTTAAATCCACTGCTTTTAAAGCATTTTGTGACACTAAATACGCACATAGATATTTGTTACCTTCCTTGTCATTTCTTGCACTAACTACCACATCAGATATTTCTTCATGCTTTAGAAGAATTTGTTCAATCTCAGATAACTCTATCCTGTATCCTCTTATTTTAATTTGATGATCAATTCTACCTAGATATTCAATCTCACCATTATGAAGCCATCTTACAAGATCTCCTGTTTTATATATTCTTGTGTCACTGTTAAATGGATCATCAATAAATTTTTCTTGTGTCAAATCCGGTTTGTTTAGGTACCCTCTAGCAAGACCTTCTCCCCCAATACATAGCTCTCCTGCTACTCCAATGGGCTGAAGTTTATTATAACTATCAAGAATATATGTCAATGTATTTTGGATAGGTGTGCCTATTGTAATATTTTTCGAATCAGTAAGTTCTTTAATAGTCGAAAAAACGGTAGTTTCTGTTGGCCCATAACAATTGAATATTCTTGCATTAGATAATATTCTGAGTTTTTGAAGGAGTAATTCCGGAAAAGCCTCTCCTCCAAGAAGTACATCACTTACTTTTCTTAAGCATAAACAAGCTTTCTCATCACTAACCAACATCTGCATTCTAGATGGCGTCGTCTGTATTATTTGTACATCATAATCTTCTATAAGAGCACTTAAAAGTAATGGATCCCTCTGCTGCTCCTTATTGGCAATAATAATTCTTAAACCCTTTGAAAGAGACAAAAGAGTCTCAGTTACAAACATATCAAAAGAAGCTGTTGTAACACTAGCTATTGTCTTTCCATGCTCAAATTCAACAAACCTTGCAACACCATCAATAAGATTGCAAACTGATTTATGTTCAAGCATAACACCTTTAGGCTTTCCTGTAGAACCGGAAGTATATATAACGTAGCTTAAATCCTCAGGTTCATTTATATTATCTAAATCAGAACTATCAGATAAATACATATTTTCATCATCTAAATCCAGAACAGTTCCATCAATGTCAAACTTTCCTACAAAACGTTTTTGTGCCAACAGAAGTCTTGCCTGACTATCATCGAGCATATATTTTATTCTTTCATCGGGATATTGTGCATCTATCGGAAGATAAGCAGCTCCAGCCTTCAAGACAGCAAATATAGCGAATATCAACTCCAATGAAGGCTCTGACATGATAGCCACTATTTCGTCCCTCTTAATACCTTTTTCTCGGAGTATCCTGGCAAGACTATTTGATTTTTCATTCAATTCCTTATATGTAATGGTCTTATTTTCAAATACAAGTGCTGTTGAATCAGGTGTTGTTTTTATTTGATTTTCTATACGTTGATGAATAGTTGTATATTCAAAAACTTTATGATAACCTTTGCTAAAATGTGATAAAATCTGTTTTCTTTGACTATCACTAAGTATTTCAATGTCTTCAATCAACATATCAGGATTTTCTGATACTTCATATGCAATCTGAAGGAAATGATCTTTCATAGAATCGATTACATTTTTTTCAAACAATTCTTCGTTATAACAAAATTCAATAGTTATAGTTTCGTTAGGAAAAATTATTAAATTAAATGCATAACTCGTCTGTTCAAAGAACTCAACATTCTGGATTGATAGGTTTAAATCTTTGTGGGTACAAATGTTTCTAACGCCATCTTCTATGGGGTAGTTTTCCATAACAAAAATGCTATCAAACATATCTTTATTTACACCAATAGCAGATTGAATTTCTGCAAGGGATAAATAGTTGTATCTGTCAGACTTCAGATTGAGCTGCTGAAGCTGCCTCGCAAAATCCGAAAAAGTCTGCCCTTTTTCAAAACAAACTCTAACTGGTATAGTATTGATAAAAAGCCCCACAATATTGTCCACACCTTCAACCTCTGCAGGTCTTCCAGACACAACCGAACCAAAAACCACTTCATTTGAGTTATTATATTTTCTTAACAATACACTCCATATACCTTGAAATAAACTGCTTAATGTTATATTGTAATTTTTCGACATATTATTAAGACTATTTGAAAGTTGTCTACTTAGTTTAAAGTCGAATTTTTGGGACACATATTCATTGTTAGCTGAGAAATTTTTAACAACTGAAATATCATGCTGTTGACATCCTTTGAGATATTCTTTCCAGTATGACATAGCTTTGTTTTTGTCCTGCTTTTTTAACCAATTTATATACTCGCTGTAAGG
Organism: Bacillota bacterium; assembly: GCA_023421115.1. Taxonomy (GTDB): domain Bacteria; phylum Bacillota; class Clostridia; order Acetivibrionales; family Acetivibrionaceae; genus Acetivibrio. Next base: position 10,523 of record JAEZUI010000104.1, read on the forward strand.
ATACCTTTCATTTATGTCAGCCATTTCATTGTTTTTTACTACTTTATAAAGCTCAAAAATATCCTTAATGATAATTCCAAGACACCATCCATCCATAAGAATATGGTGATAACTCCATATAACTTTATAGGAATTTAATCCTGTCTTATATACCGATATTCTCATTAGTATGTCTCTAGATAAATCAAACCCCTTTTTCCTGTCGCATACTTTAAAGTTGTCTATAATTTCTTCGCGTATACTTTCATTGCAATCAGAAATATCAGTATATGTAATCTTCGCTTTTCTTTCACTTAGTACAACCTGTATAGGTTCTTTAACTTTTTCATACTTGAAAATTGTTCTTAATATATCATATTTATTAATCAATAGATTAAAAGCTTTTTCAAATATATCTATAGATAATTCCCCTTCAACATCAAAACAAAGTTGTTCGAAATATGTACCGGACTTTGTATCCAACAAATTATGAAATAACATCCCCTGCTGCATAGGTGTAAGAGGGTAAATCTTTTTAATTTCAAGTTTTTTTTTCATGTTGTGCCTCCCCTTCAAGTCTGTATAGCGGTTTTAAAAAAATTTTATACTAGCATTTCCTTTTTAGACTGTTATCCCTATGTTTTCTTTCTGAACGCTCATTAGATACTCGGATATAACACACCTCAATATATCACATCCTTTTTCCAAGTCCTTCATTTCTATATTTAATGGAGGCATAATCTTTACAACTGAATCCTCACGTCCCACTCTTTCTATAATCAGCCCGTTGTCAAAACACCTTCTAACAATTTCCTTAGAAGCATGCTCAATTCCCATCCTTGAAAAGTCAATTCCCCAAATTAAACCTATACCTCTTATTTCAATACAATCATGCAGAGGTTTAATTGACTCTGTTAAGTACTTCTTTAAAAAGTTCTCCATTAACTTTGTATTCATATCCAGGTTTATATTTTCACGATATTCCAACGCTGCACTAGCTGCAACAAATGCAAGTTGATTACCTCTAAAGGTACCGTTGTGTTCCCCAGGTTGCCAAATATCCAACTCAGGTTTAAGTAAAAGTAATGACATGGGAAGTCCATAACCACTTATAGATTTTGATAAAACCACCATATCCGGGATGATTTCTGCCCTTTCAAAGGAGAAAAACTCACCGGTCCTTCCGCACCCCACTTGAATATCATCACAAATCAATAAAATATCATTTTCTTTACATAAATCACTTAATCTTTTTAACCATTCAACAGGAGCAATATTTATTCCACCCTCTGCTTGAACAGTTTCTACAATAACTGCTGCCGGTTTTTCAATTCCAGAGTGGTCATCCTTTAGAATATCTTCCATGTATTGTATTGTATCAAAACTTATATTACTTGAAGGATAAGGCATAAAGGTTATATTGTTCAATGACAACCCTGCGCCCTCGCGACTGCTGATATTACTGGTCGCTGCTAAACTTCCAAGAGTCATTCCATGAAATGCACCCATAAACGCAAATATGTTGGCTCTTTTCTTTACTTTTCTTGCAAGCTTCAATGCAGCCTCTACGGCATTCGTACCTGTAGGTCCGCAGAATTGCATCTTGTATGTAAGATCCCTTGGTATAAGGATCGATTTAACAAACTTACCTATAAATTCTCTTTTGGCCTTTGTGAACATATCAAGTCCATGTATAATAGCATCCGACGAAAGATAATCCATTAGTTTCTTCTTAATGTAATCGTTATTGTGTCCATAATTTAATGCTCCAGCTCCTGCAAAAAAATCAAGATATTCCTTCCCATCCTCACTAAAAAGCATAGAATTTTTTGCCTTGTTAAAAACGGTTGGAAAGGACCTGCAATAAGATCTAACTTCTGATTCAACAGTGTGAAATATTTTCATAATATGACTCCCCCTTAATGTTTACAATAATGTTTATATTAGAGCATTTCTTTAAGACCATTTCAAAAAACTAATACCTGTTATTTTTAATTAGAGCATTGTACATACCATCCCTTTTTATTAGTTCACTATGGCTTCCCATCTCCTTTATTTTTCCGCCATCAACAACAAATATCTTATCAGCTTTCTCAATTGTAGATAGCCTGTGTGCAACAATAATAACCGTTTTTCCTTTCATTAATCTTTGCATTGCTTCTTGTATTTTATACTCATTCTCAGAATCCAATGCAGATGTAGCCTCATCCAAAAGTACAACTTCGGAATCTTTTAAAAAAGCTCTTGCGATTGCTATTCTTTGTCTTTGTCCACCAGACATATTTCTGCCTCCCTCTTCTACTTGTAGATTGTACCCTTCAGGAGAGGCAACAATAAACTCATGCGCATTTGCCGACTTAGCTGCTTCAATAACTTCCTCATATGTGACATCAGACCTTGAGCATCTAATATTTTGTTCTATTGTATCTGCAAAAAGATATGACTGCTGAGGTACATAGGCAATATGATCTCTTAATTGCTCAAAGCTGTATTCTCCTATCGATTTCCCATATAACTTAATTTCACCTTCCGACACTTCATAAAACCCTAAAAGTAACTTTAGCAGTGTGCTTTTCCCACCTCCGCTCGGACCTATCACAGCAATTACTTCACCTTTGTTTATAGACATAGAAATTCCATCTAGTGCTTTTTTGCTTTCATTATAGCTATAGACTACATTATTTAATTCTATAATTGGATTTTTATCTTGAACAATTACTTTTCCGTCGCCAAACTTTTCCTCTTCCAAATCTAACAATTCAAATATCCTTTGTGCAGAGGCCAAAGATATCTGTAATGTTGAAAAACACTTTCCAATACTGAGAAATGCTTCACTTACATTTATTTGAAACTGCACAATTGCTATCAAGGTTGAAAAATCAATCTCTCCGCTTATTACCATTATGGTTCCTATAACTAGTGAACCACCAAATCCAATCATGCTTAACAGGTAGTTTGTACCTTCGAGAACAGCAGTCTTATTAACTCTTATTACAGATAGCCTCTTAACCTCTTCATTTTGCTCAAAAAATCTTTTATTTATAAGACTCTCCGTTTTAAACATTTTAATCAAGTAAAACCCAGCCAATTGGTCTGTAAACCTTTCTGTCAAAAACCCTATATTTGTTTGTATCTTATCACTAATATCGCGTATAGGTTTTGCAAACAAAAGGTTAATAGATGTTAGCAATAATCCTAGTGCCAACAGAGACAAAGCTATCTTCCAATTTAGTATAAACATGATTATTGCAGATCCAAGGCCTAGAATAACCGTTGTTATTATTTCCCTAAGTCCCTCTGTAAAAGCCTTTTCAGCAAGCAAAATGTCATTTGAAAAGCGGGACACGATATTCCCACTGTGATTTTTATCAAAATATTCTATAGGAAGTCTTTGAATTTTTGAAAAAACTGCCTTCTTTATTTCTACCACTGTTATTCTCACCGCTTTTTTATAGTAGTAAAAAAATATAGGCAACAAAACAACCAATCCCAATAAAGTTATTCCTATAAGTTTTAATGCATAGTATATAAGATCCATATTACCTTTATCAGCAGCCTCAACCAGATACTTCAATACAAAAGCGAGTATGATATATATTCCTGCATTTCCTATGCTCTGACCAAACAACCCCACTAGATATGATTTCATACGAGGTTTCATGTAAGACATAAGACGAAAAAACTCTTTACTACCAATTATATTTCTCATTTAGCCTCTCCCCAAAATTTATTTAGACGGTTTCCGAAACCTGTCTCTCATACAACTGTCTGTAAAGTCCATTTCTCTCAACAAGCTCCGAATGAGTTCCACTATCTGCAAACCTTCCTTGATTTATAACAATAATTTCATCCGCATTTTTTATTGTTGATAGACGATGAGCTATTACGAGCACAACACTCTCCTTTGAAATTCTCTCAAGGGACTCTTGTATAAGGATTTCAGAATGAGTATCAAGTGCAGAAGTAGGCTCGTCCAGCAAAAGCACAGGAGTTTTTTTAATAATAGCTCTAGCTATTGCAATTCTTTGTCGTTGACCTCCTGACAGACTCGAACCTAATTCTCCTAAAACAGTGTTGTATCCTTCCGGAAGTTTCTCTATAAATTCATGAGCATTAGCAGCCTTTGCTGCCTTAATGATCTCGCCAACAGGAACATTATCTATTCCATAAGATATGTTCTCTGCTACCGTACCAGGCAACAAATATACATCCTGTGATACAAGTGAAATATTAGACCTGATGTCTTGAAGATTTAATTCTTTTAAATCTGTATCCCAAAGTTTTATGTTTCCGTCGCTTGCGTCATAAAAGCCGCATATAAGCTTGATAATTGTACTCTTTCCGCTACCACTCGGACCTACTAAAGCCGTCATTTTATCTCTTTTAATTTTTATATTTAAATTTTCAAGTGCCCTAACATCTTTGTCGTAAGAAAAACTAACATTATCAAATACAATAGGATACTCACAAGAAGTCTCTTTTATAGTTAATCCACCTTGACGCTCAACAGGTTCATCCAATATTTCAAAAAGGTGCGTAGTTACTCCCATTATAGTTTTGTACTCTGTTATTATTTTTGGAAACACACTAGCTGAGTTTGAAAGATAATCCAGTAAGTATATAAACGAAAGAAGTTCTCCTGGTTTCAATTGTCCTGTAACTGAGAAATATCCCCCAACCATAATACAAACAAGTATAGGAGCTATACTCAATATCATTCCAATAGGCACTAACAAGGAATTTATCTTCTCAATACCCAAACTCTCTTTCAAAGTTTTTACCAGATATAATTCATATTTCTTAAAAAGATTTTTATAGAGATTATATGTTTTTACTATATAAATCCCCATAATATTATCCTGATATACCGCATTTACTTTAGCAATGTCTTTTTGTAAATCCTTAACTTTTCTTTTTACAGGATTAGATATAATGAAAGTAAGCAATAAAGCTAAAAACATTGTACCCCCACTTACAAAAAGCAATTTCCAATTGATGCGCAACAGTAGAATAAATGCACCTAAAGACAACAATGGATGATATAGAAAGTTACGTATGTTATTTTCAAGCAAATCCTGCAATAATGATATATTGTTAGTCAACCTTGATACTATTTCACCCGTATGGTTTTTATCAACAAATCTTACATTTATCTTTTCTATATGTTTATAAATATCTTTTCTTATATCTCTTATTGAGTAAAGACTAAATCGGCCGGAAGCATACTTTACCAAAAAGCTTGCTACAACACCTAGCAGAGTCAATACAATCATTATATAAATGTAATGAAGGGAATCTATGTAAGCACCCTTCCTTACATTCTCAGCCAAACGAGTTATAATATCAGATATATAAAGGTTAATTCCTATTAAAGTCAACGATGATAATATGCTTATAAGTACCATCAGCCAATATGGCTTTATATAACCAAGCATACTTTTTAATACACTATAAGAATTAGCTTTCTCTTTTGTTTTTAATTGCTCTTGATGCATATTTTTATCCCCACTTTATAAATTCTTGCCACCTGTGAAATAGGATTGCTGGAATAAAGATTCATCGACCTTAGGAGGAATACTTCCAAGTGAAAAAATCCGGCTTACGGAAATGCAGTATGCAATAGAAGGATTTTTTCACTGATTTTGATTCTTTTTGGAAGTAACCTATTTCACAGCTAGAATTCTTGATTTTTATAAAAAGTCTAACTTATCAGGCATTGATCAGTCCAATAATAATTTGCGCAACCCTCACAGCATTTTCAGCCTTAATCATTGTAAAGTGATCACCCTTTACATCAAAGTAGTTGATGCAATGATTTTGACTGTACTCATTCCACATTGAATAATCGCTGCTTAGATTTTCCCTTGCTTTAATGTAAGTTATTGTTGTCTCTATATTTGTACTAGGAATATAAGACGCGGTAGCATTTCCCATACTCCTTATCAGGTTTACTGATCTTACCAATTCTCTTATTGTCGTATTTTCAAAATCCGGTATCACCATAGCCAGATTTTTAGGTAGCATTTCCT
>JAEZUI010000024.1 GCA_023421115.1 Bacillota bacterium
TACTTTTTTGTGTAGCAAAGTGAAGCAAGAGTTTTAATTTCAATGCGTACTGATAATTTTCATGTAAATCCCAATATCGTAACATATATAAAGCCTCCTAAAACAGAATAGATAGTAAAATTAACCATACATTTCCATTTTTGAGGCAATCTCAATTTGTCAAGGTAGATTGATGCCTATTATGCAATATATTGGTAAAAATAATTGGAAAATTAAATAACGATTTTTACTGATTTTTAGGGGTGAAACGTAAATCTGGAATCCCAAAAATCAGATAAATAAAGCCCTCGGAATTTCCGAGAGCATACGATTTACAATTGTGAGGGGAGAAAAAATTAAAAATGTTTAAAAGTAAAAGAGTAATTTCATCAATTATTTCAGGGATTTTTGCTGTTCAAATTCTGACTTCGACTGTTCTAAGTCCTTTTGGATTAGGAAAGGTAGAGGCAGCAAACCTGACTACAGTGACTGAGTCTGTGTATAACAATCAAAATCTAACTGAATTAGAAGACGGTATCATATCAAATGATATACTCAAATCTGGCGTGGGTGATATTAATAACCAGCCTATAAGATTTTTAGCAGATGCTGAGTCTGAAGGTGTTCTTCATGGTGATGTTAATGGTGACGGTGAAGTTAATAGTATAGATTTTGCATTTATGAGACTGGCTTTATTGGGGGTTAAGAAGGAAGATGAATTAATTAATCCAGATGTTAATGGAGATGGAAATTTTAATGCTATTGATTTTGCATATATGAGAAAATATCTTTTGGGAGATATAAAGGAATTTCCTATAAATGCTATTACAACCCCAACACCAACGAAAACACCTATACCTACGGTAACGGATGAGGTAACGCCGACACCAACTCTAACCATAACCCCAACACCTACTGTGTCATCGACGCCAACTCCACCAACACCAATACCAACTCAAACAGGCAATTCTGTATTTAGAGTTATAAAGAATGAAGAAACATCAATAACTATTTCATGGGATCCGGTGACGAGTGCTAAAGGGTATGAAATATGTGCAGATGGCATTATTACCAAATCAGTAACCGGCACATCATATGAACATACTGGACTTATAAAGAACACATGGCATTCATATAAAGTTCGAGCAAAGTTTGAAAACAGTGAAAGTGAATGGAGTGAAGTATTAAGAATATGTACTGCACCACAAAAGCCAATAGAAGTTAATGGTGACGTAACAAGTGGAAGTACTGCAATAATAACTTGGGAACAAGTGGCGGGGGCTGCTAGCTATCAAATATTGAGAAATGATGAAACTACCCCTATAGTAGTTGAACAGCCACTGTGTGAAGTTACAGGTATAGTTTCTGGTAAGGATTATATTTATGAGGTAAAAGCTTTAGATTCGAATGGCATTGAAATGGGTAATAGTGGTAGGTTGCTAGTGAATACGGGTGAAAGTAATATTTATACATCAACTGTTCTTTATGAAAATAGAATATATGGTGGAAATTTAACTGTTAATAACAACATAGTTCTAAATACATACAAGGTTGTTATAAAATCTCATTTATCCCAATCAGGAGGAAATCTTAATGTTGATGGGGGTTATATGGATATAAACGGCAACTATGGAATTGGTTCTAATTATGGAACATTAACAATGAAAGATGATAATGACTATATTTTAGTTACTGGTAACTTTACAACAAGGTCTATCTCTGAACCATTGGCTACTGAGTTAAGTGCTGGAACTATGGAGATAAACGGAGATTTTTATCAATATAGGGGTTCAAAACCAGGTAATTTTAGAACAAGCGGTAACCATAAAGTGGTTTTATCAAAGAATGTATCTCACAAAATATTTATTGAAAGTTCTAATATAAATATTTTAGAGTTGGAAAAATCTGAAAGTGGAGAAGTGTCATATGTTGAGTTTACTAACAATAATTACTTAAGTGCAAGTGTTTTAAGAAGTAATGGGTGTATCATAAAAAGTGTTTCTTTTTATGGTAAAAACAAAATAGACAGCGGTATTATTATTGACGGTAACTTAGAAAACCATGGAACGTTAGATCTAAATGGTAGTACTGTTAACGTTAATGGGAATGTACTAAACGAAGGTACGCTAGACTTAAATTCTGGAGAATTATTTGTAAATGGAAATGAGAGTATTGGTATCAAGGGAGATTTTATACATAGTAATGGAACAGTATTTATAAATGGTGGATATATTGAGGTTCGGAATAACTTTGAAATGGGATATGACCCATTTTTGGGTGATCGTTATGTAGAGTTTAAAATGCAAAATGAAAATGACTATATAAAAATATTTGGTGACTTTTCTACAAGAACAATCACAGAGCAGGATGTATCATTACTTTCAGCAGGTACAATAGAAGTAAAAGGTGATTTTTACCAGTATAGAGGAAGAGATGTTAGACCTCATGGGTGGAATGGAACTATTACATATTATAAACCTTTAAATTTTAGGGCAACTGGGACACATAAAGTCTTTTTGAGTGGAGATAAAAAACAGAAGATATATTTTGAAAGTCCAAGTTATTTTATTAATGGTACAAAGCAGAATGTGTCAACGTTTAACATATTATGCATAAATAAGCCTTTAGATTATGGATATACTTTTGAGTATCCTAATAATAAAAATATGAATAATCAACCATGGAAAACCATCGAAGAAAACTTCGCAAACGCAAACCCACCGGCCGGAACAACAATCACAAAACCAAGCCTAACCCCTGCAAGAGAAGGGTTGGCAATGGCAGAAGTAAATGGCCGAATATACGCCTTTGGCGGAAAAACCGAAAATGAAGAGTACTTAAATACAGTAAGCGAATACGACTACATAGCAGATGAATGGACAGAAGACACATCAGACCCCAATAAACAAATGCAGAAAGGCAAAAGTGATTTTGCAATAGCTGCAACCGATAATGACATCTACATATTTGGAGGATTTGACGGAGAAAATTACCTTAGTACCGTTGAAAGGTACAATCCTGCTGACGGTAAGTTCATATTAAGAGATTCAATCCCACCAATGCCGACAGCTAGAAGTGGAGCAAAAGCAGTATTAATAGATGATAAAATCTATGTAATTGGCGGGAGGAACGAAACAGAGTACCTAAACACAATTGAGATCTATGACACAAAAAACAACACTTGGACAACTGTCAATGACAATACCAATATTAGGCGTACAGACTTCGGTATGGCCTCATACGGTGAAAAGATTTACATATTTGGCGGATGCAATGATGACGGCATTATTGATACTGTTGAAGAATATGACACAACTACAGGTAAATGTACAGAGAAAACACCTCTACCAATCAAAACCAAAGGTTTACAGGCGTGCAATGTAGACGGTAAAATATATCTATTCTGTGGTACAACCTTTGACGAAACAACAACAAAAGTAACAAACACAGTTGACAGATATGACCCGCAAACGCATACCTACTTGAGTATTGAAGCCGATAAAGACCCTAATGATAATATAGTAAAACTGAGACCACTTCAATACGCAAGAACCTCCTTTGGTGCTGTTGCGGCCTTTGGAAGGGTATTTATTGCTGCAGGAAATGATGGAACAAAGTGCTTAAGTGTTGCTGGTGAATATGTAGTTAATCAGATAAAGGGTACAACCTTTGGCGATGATTACAATGGTACTGAAGGTAGGGGAACTAGATACGATTCTACTGGAGCTAATGTGCTTACAGGAAATTACTTGACCCAGTCAATGGATATAAGCATTGACAGTCCTGCAATGAATGTTGAAGCTGTAAGAAGTTACAATTCAAGCGATGCAGATACAAAAGATTCACTGATGATTGGAAATGGCTGGCGTATGAGTTTCGAAACATTTGTAAAAAAAGTTGATTCCAACACGTATAAAGTAAAAGCCTCTACTTTGCGCCTAAGAAAAGCACCAGCTACTATTGGAGATACCAAACCTACTGATTGGGATGTTATTTGCGGACTTGCCAATGGAACAACATTAAAGCATACAGGTAATGTAATTAATTGGACAGGTCATTCCGATTGGTTTGAAGTTATAACCCCAAATAACCAAATAGGGTGGGTAAGTTCATATTATTTAACCGAAGCTCCAGGGATTGAAGTAACCTATCCAACAGGTTCAAAAATTGTGTTTACAGGGGTTGATACAAGCTACAAAGCACCTGTAGGATGTTATGACGAATTAACTAAAACAACTGTAAACGGAACATCTATGTATAAACTTAAAAAGAAGGATCAAACAGTATACCTATATAATTACAACACAGGAAAACTTGCCTATCAGGAAGACAGATACGGAAACAGAATCAAATTCCAATACGACACAGAAGGTAAACTTGATAAGATATATGATTGTGATTCAAGTGATGCCGAAATAGGTAGAACCCTTAATCTAAAATATAGCAGTGAAAAGCTTGAAAGTATAAGTGATGGAGCAGGTAGAATTGTTAGTTACAATTACACTGATGGTAAGCTTAGCTCGGTTACAAACCTGAATAATAAAGTTACAAAATATGAGTATTATACCGAAGGAGAGGGAGCAAAGAATAAAATCCAAACGATAAAGAAAATTAATGATGAAGATAAAGAAATAACTCTCTACACAAATTTCTATGATGAATTAGGTAGAATTATCAAGCAAGTTGATAGTAATAATAAGGCAGCATATTATATGTATACAGACTTAAGTGCCGATGATACTTCTGAAATGACTACAAACGGCCTTGAAATTTGTCGTCAATACTACAACAGAAAAGGGGATTTGACAAAAGAGATATATAACATAAATTTCCCCGACAGACCTATAAGAGTCATTGATGCAATAGGTAGAGAGACTACAACCCAATATTATTTGCTATCGGACAATGACTATGTAGAAACTACCAATTTTACCGACCAAATGCTCAGATTAGAAACGAATAGGAAATTGTGGGAAACTAATCTATCACAAAAAATTGTAACAGCAGAGGTTGTTAAGGGAGATAATACAACAACACAGGTAAACAGGACAATCCTTGAGATGGATGATAAGCAAAATGTTACGTTAGTGCAAAACCCGGATAACACTGAAAAGCGTTATAAGTACAATAAATCTAATGATCTTGAGTACGTAATAGACGAAATGAATTATCAAACCTATTACCATTATGAAGATGCAAGGCTAAAGAACGTAATCAAGACTTTAGTACCTGTAGATTCAAACAATTTAATCGATAACATAACTAAGGTAGATGTGTTAGACACAAATAAGAATGCCATAACCACCTATGGGTATGAAGATAAGAAGATATCTAGTTTAGTGAAAAAAGTTACTTACCCAAATGGTACATATACTGAAAATGAATACTATGATCAAGGAATGCTTAAATCCACATCAAATGGAGTAAATACAACAGCATATAATTATGACAATTGTTTCAGGGTAGAAAGTGTAACAACAGATTTGTTGAATCAGACTATCTATGAATATGACAATATGAATAATGTTACAAAAATTACAAAGCAAGATAAAGATGAGAATTCAAGTATCACCAGAATGTTCTATGATTACGATGGCCGTATGACACAAGAGATAAATCCATTGATGTATAATTCGACGGATGATAAAGGTTCTAGTTATAGCGGAAAGGTATCAGGCCAGTATTCTTATGACCCTTATGGCAGAGTTTTGAACCATACACAGAATGTTAAGAATACAGATGGTTCAATAAAGGACTATTCATATATCTATACTTACGATGGTGAAGGAAATCTTGAAACAGAAACAAAACCATCAAAAGCAAAATATACCTATAACTATGATGGTTTAGGAAGGCTTACGGCTGTATACTGTAATTCAATTTCTTTAGAAGAATACGAATATAATGAATATATTAAGATGAATGATGGCACTTATGGGACAGAAAAGGTACATACGAAGTATTTGTCAAGCTATAAAGATGGTAATGATACAAAGCATATAACGTCGGATACAAAATATCTGATTGATTATGCTGGAAGAACTATAAAAGTCACCAATCCGACAGAAGGTGATGTTGAGGAGTTTTCCAAAACAGAATACTATAAAGACGGAAAAGTAAGAAAAGTCACTGATCCAAGGAATAACAGTACACTATATACCTACAATAATTATGACAATGCCAATCTAGGTATGGTATATGACGAAAAATTTGTTCCTGTGACTGGAGAGAACGGCAACATAAAGTATTCTTATTCCAAAATCACTTATGATTTAAGTGGAAGAAAAGTATTTGAGACTGCCTATGTTGATCTAGTAGAGATTACAGAAGAAACTGACGGTAAAATAACCATAAAAGCAGGAAGCCCACAAAGCAAATACAATGAGATCCATTACGAATACTATAGCAACAATAAAGTAATGAGAATAAGCTCCTATGGAGTTGATACTACAAAAATTCCAGCCAAGAGCACCATGGCAAAAATAACAGAGTACAAATATGATAAGGACGGAAATGTTACAAAAGAAAAGACAAAATTTGATTCGGGCAAACAAACTATAAATGTATATCTTGATTACAATATGTATGGAAAACCTCAAAAGACTGCTGTACTTATAAGTAATGCCGATTTAGAAATGGATTTACATGATATTGAAGGCGAAAACATAGTAGCATATAATGATTTGTTTACTGATGCCACAAGAAATGAAAGTTACGGTTATTCTTCTGATTATGAGGACTACAGCTCTTTAGTAACAAGTTACAGTGAGTTTGATAAGGCAGGAAATGTTGGTGTAGTAACAAGCCCTAATGGCCAAACTGTAAATTACTATTATGATAGTCTAGGAAGAGTAGGAAAACAAATTATACCTGATACTGAGGTAGTAGATATAGATGGAGCTGGAAATCAAACATCAGTTGAGACCATTACGACCTATAATTGGGAAGGCAAGGTAGCCGATATAAAGGTTTATGCCTCAAATAGACTGCTTAAAAACGAACAATACCAATATAACAGCCGTGGTTTGCTGGAAAAAACAATTCAAAAAGGTATTACAACAAAGAAATTTGACCGCGTAACTAATACAGAAACAGTAACAACACAGGACTTAACCACTGCCTATGAATACGATATTGCTGGAAGATTGGTCGCTGAAGTAACACCTGAAAATTATGTAGGCTATATAAACGGTGAAGGTCTGTTGTCTAAAGATACAGTCAATAGGACAGAATACTTATACGACAAGCAGGGAAGGCTTATTTCAAAGGCTTACCGTGGCAAAATTAAAGAATATAATGAAAGTAATGGTGATTTTACAGAAGACACAAGGTATATTGTAATTGAAGCTTATAAATATGATGCAAATGGAAATGTGTTAAAAAAGGTTGACGGCGAGGCATATAACAAAGTATATGACAGCGCTGTAGCTGTTAAAGATTTAATTGATAGTGCCTATGGAGTTGAGTATAGCTATAACCTTGCTAATCAATTAGAAACCATTAAGAATCCTGAATTTACAGGTGCAACTGGCAGGAACTATAATCAAAAATATGCTTATGACGGTCTTGGCAGAAAGGTTAATGAAGTTACAGCCCATGGAGTAAACAAGACGTTAAACATTAAAGACCAAGCAGCGCCTAAGCAAGTATCAAGTTTGTACTACAGCAACACAAGATACTTATATGATGATGTAAACAGAAAACTAGATGTTTGGGTAAAAGATAATGTGGATAATCCAACCAGCAAAGAATACACGCTCATGACTGAGTACTATGACTATGCAGGCAGTAATAAAAATTCAGTGGATGCCAATGGAAAACTGACCTCCTATGAATACAACAGTTTTGGTGCACAAAGGAATGTTATTTATTCCGGTGATGTTTCAATACCTGAAAATATTGTAAAAAATAAGTATGATACAGTAGGAAATTTGAAATATCAAATAGACAGCGTGGGAAATGTAAAAGAATATGATTATGATCTCTTTGGACGTGTAATAAGTGAAAAAACCTATGGAACAAAAGGAGATAATTCTTGCGAAACTGAAAATCGTTATCTATATGATCTGTACGGAAACGTTAAGTATCAAATTGATGCAAACAATACTGTTACAAAGAATGAATATGATGAGCTTGGAAGACTTACAAGAAGTGTAATAGACAATGTTACTGTGGTTGATCCTGCTACAGGTCTTGATAGTACAACACGGACATCAACTCATGAAACTTTAAAATATTACGATAAGAACGGCAATGTTATAAATGAAGTTTCAAAAGTAACTGAAAACGACACATTAAACAACACCACAAGATCATCTTATAGCGTAAACACCTATGAATATGATAGAATGGGAAGACTTATAAGAAAAACTGATCCAACCGGAAATGCAGTAGAAAAAATAAACTATAACTACAACAGTGCTCAAATTGAGTCCTACGATGGAGAAGATCACTTAAAGACCTTTGAATATAATAAGGACGGTAAAGTGAGTGTAACAAAGCAAAGACTTGAAGCCGGAGAATATCGCAAAACAGAACAGTTTTATGATGCAAATGGTAATGTTTCCACTGTTATAGATGGAAAAGGCAATCAAACAGTATACACTTATAACGAACAAAATAAGCTAACAGAAGTAAGTTCCTATGAAAAAGTCGGTGAAGGTTTATATAAAACAACCGATACAACAAGGTATACATATTACAATAACGGGAATATGAAGAGCCAAGAAATTAACGGAATAATAACAAATACACTCCATTACAATGCAAGAAACCTTGTTAAAGAGAAAGAATACCTTGGAACTTCAAACAATATTGTAAGTTATAATTACTATGCCGACGGAACTGTAAGTGATGTGACTGACAGGGAAAACATCAAAACTCAATACCTATATAACCCACAAGGTTTGGTATTAGAAGAGAATGCAGTTGATGGCAAGGATCAAAGCTTTACAAAGAAAAGCTTTGAATATGATAATGCCGGAAACCAATTGAAGTCAACGATAACCTCTTCAACAACAGCACCTGAGGTTATAGAAAGGACTTATGATGAACTTGGCAGGGTAAAAACAAAGGCTGTTTCAAATATCGAAGGAAAAGTAATATATGTTTACGATATAGTGACAAGCGAAGGTCTTACAGCTGAAACCGCCATAGATCAGAAAAATAACACAACAACAAAAGTATATGATACCACCGGAAGGCTGGCCTTTGTGAAAAAAGGTGATATTGAAGCAGAAAATGCTGCCCAATATATTTATTACGGAAACGGAGCAGCCCAGAGTGTTATTTATGCAGGTGGAGCAAGAGAAGACTATGAATATTATGAAGATGGACTGTTGAAATCCCTTATAAATACAAAGAATGATGGAAGTGAATTAGAAAGCTTTGTATATACATACGATGAAAATGGAAACATGCTTTCAAAATTAGATAATAAAGGAATAACAGAATACACATATGACAATCTCAACCGCCTGAAAACAGTAGATGAACATTATAGCGGAAAGAATACTGAATATGCCTATGATAAATTAGGAAATAGAACTACCGAAATTATAAAAGAAAGTGGTATAATAAAGGAACACATTTATAGTTACAATTATGATTTAAATCAACTGGACAAAGTAACTGTAAAAATAGGTGGCACAGTAAATTCAACAACTGATTATGGTTATGATGCAAATGGCAATCAGATAAGCTCAGTTACAGATGGAAAAACTATAACATATGCTTATGATGAGTTTAACCAGCTAATAAGCACGAATGGTGCTGGATATGGTTATAATGCCGAAGGTTATAGGATTAGCAAGAAGGTAGACGGATCTTTGACAAAGTATTTATATGAGTTTGATAAGGTTGTTCTTGAGGTAGAGTCGAAGACAGGTCAAGCCGATAAGGTGAACAGAAATATATACGGAACTAACCTGTTGATGAGAACTGCTGACGGTCAGTCTTACTACTATATGTATAACGGTCACGCAGACGTAACAGCGTTGATTAATGTTGCAACTGGCAACGTTGACGCTACCTACTATTATGATGCATTTGGAAACATTGACCCTACAGGAACAACCGGAGACGTAAACAATAACATCACTTATGCCGGATATCAGTATGATGAAGAGACAGGGTTGTATTACCTCAATGCCAGAATGTATGACCCTAAGGTTGCAAGGTTCTTGCAGGAGGATACATACGCAGGCAATGCCAGCGATCCACTGTCTCTCAATTTGTATACCTACTGTGTAAATAACCCATTAATATATGTTGACCCAACAGGACACAGCCCAAAAGAAGCAGTGTTCTATAAGAATCTGGAATCACAATTACCAATTTCAGAAATAGCAAAAAAAGTGAAGGGTGCTTCATATTCAATATCTAAAGGTTCAGGTACTACAATAGTTTCATACAATAAAAAAACATTAACATTTGATTCTAGTACCATAACAAATATGGAGGACTTTTATTGGGCTTTTGGAGATGTTGATTCAGTAGGAGATAAAAGTCCAATAATAGAAGCCTATGATTTACTTAATATGTATAGCACAACTGCATCTTGCTATTCTAGACTTCAAATTGACTCAATGTATAGAAATTTGTTTTTGGATATCCAAGTAGAAATGATGGAAAATCAGTATAAACAACAGTTAGATGCTTTGCAAGAGTTGATGCTTGAAAATAAGGCTATTCAAAGTAATGACGAAATGTTTTATTCAATAGGCAGTTATTATGAGAATTACAGCCTATTTAGTAATTTTTATGCTGATAAATTAACAAAAGTGCTACGTTCTGATAAGAGATTTAGCAAAGTTATAAGTGATGAAATTAGTAGAAGAGATATTGAATTTGCCAAAGAAGCATCATCATTTATGCTTGACAGCATTGATATAGTTGGGGATGTAAAAGGTGGAGCAGAGGCTTTATTTGGTTACAATTTCATAAAACAAGAAAGGCTTAGCAATACAGAACGTTATATAACAGCTGGAACAACAGCAGCGCCTTATGTTTTTGGAGCAATTGCAAAAAGAGCAAGACCAATATTAAAATCTATAGGTTCGGCAGATGGTATTACAGCAAAACTGACAAATAAATTATTGAAACGAGCTAATACTAATGTTGGTGGGAATACTGGTGGATTGTTTAGAAAATCTTCTAATATAGGTGTATTTAAAGACTTACAGATTCCTATGCAAATGAAGGAAGTAAAAAAAGTATTAAAAGCATCTGATATAAATTATAAAGGGGTAAAAATAAGAATAATTCGTGACCCTGAGTTGATTGGAAAGCAATTGTTTGGATATACGCACCCAAGTGGTAAAATGGTTGATTTATATCCTGATGCATTTTCAGACATGGAAAACTTGGTAAAGACCCTAGGACATGAAAGAATCCATATATACCAAAATAAAACTCTGGGTGTTGCATTAGATTCTGACACTGCAATTGCCTATGAGAAAGCCGCACATGGAATAGAGGACACATTTTGGAATTATTTCTTAGGGAAAGGGGATAGATAATAATGAATAAAGAATTCAAATTGTGGTTAAACTTAAGTGCAAAAATTCAAGAAAACAAAGTAGATTTAATTTGTCCAAAATGTAACAAAAAAGATATTGATTATATTTATGTTGGAGATATTAATTCTAGGATTGGGTTTATGGAAGTATGGTGCAATTCTTGTCTGTACGGTATACATATAAGCAGAGTTAAAATACCGAATGCTTCTAAAATGTTCAGTTTTGATATAACAAGCAGTGATTTTGAAAAACATGTCCCCAAATTCAAGCACATTGTTCCATCTTAGTTTAATATTTTTATTTAAGATATTCAAGAGCCGGGATCACAGTCCCGGCTTTTCTATTTTCTATTACCCGAAAATAAATTTTAGTGCAATTGGAATGTAAACGGTAAACCATGCGTACCTCGCAAAGAATTAAGGATTATGAGATAATTCTTCTATAATAGTTTTGCTATTTACTTTAAAAACTTGTAATAGTTTTTCAAGTAAACTCTAAAAACTTTAAA
>JAEZUI010000031.1 GCA_023421115.1 Bacillota bacterium
GTGTTGGAGGTAAAAGGGGATTTTACAGAAAAAGTAAATGGTTATTCCTATAACTTTGCCGCAAGTGGAACCCATAAGGTAATATTGAGCGGAGATACAATTCAAGAAGTATACTTTGGTGATCCAATATACTCCAACTTCAACATCCTTGGAATCACCAAACCACTTGAATACGGATATAAATTCACCGGAGTAAAGTGGAACAAACTTGAAGAGGTATATGCAAACTCCACTCCCGCAGCAGGAACAACAACAACCCTAAACGAACTTACTCCTGCAAGAAAAGAACTTGCACTTGCAGAAGTTAGCACAAAGCTTTACGCCTTTGGAGGTTGCACAGGAGAAAACGAATACCTAAATACAGTTGTAGAGTTTGACCCACTTACAAATAAATGGACTGAATCCGCAAAAACCATGCAGATTGGCAAGAGTGATATGGCAATAGCGGCAACTGACAACGATATATACATAGTAGGTGGTTTTGACGGTACAAACTACCTAAATTCTGTAGAGGTATACAACACAACAGTAGGCGGATTTGTAAAACAAAATGTAGAACAAATGCCAACCGCAAGAAGAGGAGCAAAGGCAGTATTAATTGATGGTAACATATATGTAATTGGTGGGTACAACCAAGACGGTTACCTAAATACAGTAGAAGCATATAACATAGAATCAAACACATGGACAACGAAATCACCAAACGGTGATGACGATTACTGGATGGAAGCCAAAACAGGAGCAGCAATTGCAACCTATGGAGGCAAAATCTATGTATTTGGTGGATATAATGAAAATGGATATCTATCAACAATAGAAGAATACGACCCAACCACAAATAAATGGACCAAACTTGCAACAACTCTGAAAACTGCAAGAAAAGACCTTGGTGCGCTGACAATGAGTGGAAAGATATATGTATTTGGCGGTAGCAATGGGGGAGCTTTATCGATAGTTGAGGAATTTAACAATGAGACTAATGAAATAAAACAAATGCAGCATCTTGGTACAAGCAGAAGTGCATTTGGAGCTGTAGTGGCATACAACAGATTATTCATAGTTGGAGGAGCTGCAAGCGATGGCAGAGTTTTAAATACAGTGGAGGAATACTTCACTCAAGCTATCCCGGGATTAAAATACTTAGGCACATTGAACGGACTCAAAGGAAACGCACAGCTTTATGATGTAAATGGAGTAAACAAGATAACCGGTAATTATGTTACACAAAAACAGGATTTCCTAATAGAAAGTCCTGCAATTGATTTGGATATAACAAGGACTTATAATTCCGGTGATGCGGAAACAAAAGATTCAAGAGTTGTAGGGGGAGGCTGGATATTTAATTTTGAGACCTCCATTAAGGCTTTAGATGAAGATACAACTTACAAGGTTACAGCATCATCTTTAAACCTCAGAAAAGAACCGGCCAACCTTGAAAAATTGTCATATACTGATCCAATTCAGTGGAAAGTTATAGATAGTCTGGCCAATGGTAGTTGTGTAACATTAGCCGGTATGCAATTAAAGGCAGCAGGCAGAAATTGGTATAAAGTAATAACTCAGGAGAATGTAGTAGGCTGGGTTTGTTCGAGTTACTTAAAGAAACTTAATGGAATTGAAGTTACCTATGGCTCTGGAAGTAAATTAATCTTTGAACCTAACGATAACGGTGGATATAATTCACCGGTGGGTATATATGACGAATTGACTAAATCAGGCAATATATGTTATCTGACAACTAAGGACAAAATTACATATGAATTTGATTATACAACAGGTAGACTCAAATACATAAGCGACAGGGATGGAAACAAAATAAAATACAACTATGAGGGCGGCAAGCTTAAAAAGATTTATGACTGCGATCCTTCCAATGAAAATGTTGAAATAGGAAGAACCCTCACATTAAACTATAATGCCAGCGGTAAACTTGACAATATTACCGATAATGCCGGCAGAAAGGTCACCTATTCCTATGATGCACAGGGAAAACTAGAGACTGTAACAGATCTTAGCCAAAACAAAACAAAGTACTATTACTACGGCACTAATGAGACAATTGCAGCACAAAACAACAAACTTAAAACCATTGCAAAAATAAACGGAAATACAGAAATTAAGCTCTTGACAAATATTTATGATGGAACCGGCAGGGTATACAAACAATTTGATAATTCCGGAAGACCTACATATTATCTATATACGGATATTATTTCTGATGAAAATTCTCCAAATTCAGCAGACAATAATGAAGTTTCCCGTAAGGTGATTGATAAAAAGGGAAATACCTCTGAAGAAGTATATAACGTCAATTTTTCCGGAAGACCTGTTAAGGAAATTGATAATTTAGCAAGAGAAATACACTACAAATACAGCATAACATACACTGACGATAAAACTACTGCTTCGTATGATACAACAAACCTTACTTACAAGGATATAAACAGCGATTTAAATGATCATGAACACAAAGCTTACAGGGCAATGAGAAGCACTAATCTACCTTCAAAAAGTGAGACAATTCAAGTCGCTCAAAAAGATGGAGATGTGGTTTACGGAAATTCTTCAACGGTAGAAAAAGATGAAAAAGGTAATGTGTTGACCATTAAGAATGCTGATGGTACTGAAAAAACTTATGTGTATTATGATAATGGCGATTTAGAATATGAAATTGATGAAAATAATCAACAAACATATTATTATTACGAGCAATACGGTGAAAACGGAAAAACCAGACTTAAGATGGTCATAAAGCCTCTAGAGAAAGGTATTGTATATACAAGGTCTAATAGAGATGAACTTCTTGGTCAGGATTTAAACCCGGATGAAGCTGCAGTTACTGTATATCAATATAAAACTGCCCAAAGCAAAGTATTAGGCTGTTTGTTGGAAAAAATCACTTATCCTGAAAAGACAACCAATACCTTTGAATACCGCAATGATGGCGTGTTATTGTCTTCAACTGATGGAGAAGGTAAAAAGACAAACTATGATTATGACAACTGCTTTAGAGTATTTACTGAAATAAATCCATTAGGGAACACGACAGAATATAAATATAATGGCAGCAACCAAATAACAAAGGTTATAAAGAAAGATGCCGATGGCAGTAATCCAAGTACAAGCAGGACTACTTACGATTATACCGGTAGAGTTAAAAAAGATATAAATGTACTCATGTACGATGCGTCAAAAGATACAGAAGTAGATTACACAGGCAATGCATCCACTGAGTATGAATATGATCCTTATGGAAGAGTTGCAGTAGAGATTACACGTATACTCAATCAGGATGGAACTATATCAAAGTACACAACAAACTATTATTATGATGCGGAAGGAAACCTTGAAAAGGTAGAAAAGCCTAGTGGAGCTGTATATATTTATAACTATGATTCGTTAAACAGAATAAAAGCTGAGTATTATAAAAAGGATTCAAAGACTGATGCAGTGTTGTTGGAAGAATACTTTTACAAGGATGGAATCAAAATTGCTGAAGGCAATTACGGCTCTAGCAAGATAGTAAGAAAGCATCTGAACAGCAATGAATTTGCAGATACCGAATACTTATTTGATAACACTGGAAGGCTTGTAAAAGTAACAAATCCAGAAGATGTACAAGGAGATAGAACCTTTACAAACACAACTTATTATAAGGATGGAAAAACTAAAAGTGTAACCGATGCAAGGGGTAACATCACGCTATATTCATACGGAAAATATGAAAACGAAAGAACTTATGATGAAGTATTTGTTCCTGTAACTGAGCAGAACGGTTCAATTAAGTACTCCTATTCTAAAACTGTATTTGATAAAAATGGAAGGAAAATTAATGATATTAGATACAGTGACCTTGTTGAGGTGGTTGAACAAGATGGAGTATACGCAATAAAAGGAAATGCTCCCGAAAAGTATTCTGTGGTAGAGTATGATTATTACAAAAACGATAGAATTAAGAGTACTATAAGCTATAATGCAGATACAGCTATAGATAAAGACTCAGAATCAAATATCGTTGATTACAAATATGATGACGCAGGTAATCTCATTGAAGAAAAGACGATTTTTGATTCAGGAAAGCAAAGTATTAAGGTTTATCTTGATTACAATATGTATGGAAAGCCTGCTAAGACAGCTACCCTTATTAAGACAGATGATCTAGATCAGGATATTTACAATGCAGATCAGGAACCCATTTACACATATACTAGCTTGTTTGAAATTAACAGTGATGGTACTTGTGATTTTGGAGCTTATACCGACTATTCAAACTACTCTGCTATTGTTACAAGTTACAGTGACTTTGATAAGGCAGGAAATCCGGGAACAGTAACCAGTCCCAATATGCAAACAGTAAAATATCGCTATGACAGTCAAGGCCGTGTCGGAAAACAAACTGTACTAGATACAGATGTAACGAATACGGATGGTTCGGGTTGGACTACATCGGTAGAAACTGTTAAGACCTATAATTGGGAAGGTAAGGTAGCAGCCACAAATGTCTATGCCTTAAGTGAAATTGGAACAAGATTACTTGCAAGTGAGCAATACCAATATAACAGCCGTGGTCTATTGGAAAAAACAATAAATAAAGGCATTACAACAAAGAAATTTGAGAGAGAAATTAATACAGAAACAGTAACAACACAGGATTTAACCACTGCCTATGAATATGATATTGCCGGAAGATTGGTTGCTGAGGTTACACCTGAGAATTATGTGGGATATAAAAATGGTGAAGGGCTTTTATCTGAAGACACCACAAATAAGACAGAGTATCTGTATGATAAACAGGGAAGGCTTATTTCAAAGGCTTTCCGTGGTGAAGTCAAAACCTACAACGAAAGTATAAATGATTTTAATGATAATAAAAGGTACATTGTAATTGAGGCATATAAATACGATGCAAACGGAAATGTGTTGAAAAAGGTTGATGGAGAGGCATATAATAAAGCCTTTGACAGTGCTGTAACAGGCAAGAAATCGGTGGTTGTTGAAGCTTTAATTGATAGCGCCTATGGTGTTGAGTATACTTATAATCTTGCAAATAAGCTAGAAACCATTAAGAATCCTGAATTTACAGGAGTTAATGGCAGGGGCTATAATCAAAAATACACTTATGACGGTCTTGGAAGGAAAATTAACGAAAGTACAGCCCATGGAGTAAATAAGACTTTACAAATAAAAGACATTGCTGCACCTGTACAAGTATCAAGTTTGTACTACAGTAATACCAAATACCTTTATGATGGTGTAAACAGAAAATTGGATGTTCTAGTTACAGATAATGTGGATGATCCAACCACTACTGAATATAAACTCATGACTGAGTATTATGACTATGCAGGAAATATTAAAACTTCAGTAGATGCAAATGGAAATGAGACTATTTATGAATACAACAATCTTGGAGCACAAAGGAGTGCTACATACCCAGGAGATGCTTCAATACCTGTAAATACTGTAAACTATCAGTATGATTCAATGGGCAATTTAAGGTATCAAAAAGACAGTCTTGGAAATGTAAAAGAATATGGTTATGACCTCTTTGGTCGAGTATTGAGCGAAAAGACATATGGAACTATCGGTGATAATACTAAGGAAACAGAAAACCGCTATTTATATGATTTGTACGGAAACGTTAAGTATCAAATTGATGCCAATAGTACAGTGACAAAGAATGAATATGATGAGCTTGGAAGGCTTACAAGAAGCGTAATTGATAATGTTGTAGTGGTTGATCCGACTACAGGAATTGACAGCACAACCCGTACATCAACACATGAAACATTAAAATATTATGATAAAAATGGCAATGTTATAAATGAAGTTGCAAAAGTAACGGAAAAAAACACATTGAACAATACTACAAGATCATCTTATAGTGTAAACTCCTACGAATATGATAGAATGGGAAGGCTTGTAAGAAAAACTGATCCTACCGGAAATGCAATAGAAAAAATAAACTATAACGACAACAGCGCGCAAACTGAGTCTTACAATGGAGAAGACCACAAAAAGACCTTTGAATACAATAAGGACGGCAAAGTAAGTGTCACAAAGCAAAGGCTTGAATCGGGAGAATATAAAGTAACAGAGCAGTTTTATGATGCAAAGGGCAATGTTGCCTATGTTATAGATGGAAAAGGCAATCATACGATATACACCTACAATGAGCAAAACAAGCTAATAGTTGTAAGTTCCTATGAGAAAGTTGAGGGAGAGGTATATAAACTAACCGATACTACAAGATATACATATGACAAAAACGGAAACATGAAGACCCAGGAAATTAGCGGAATAACTACAAATACACTCTATTACAATGTAAGAAATCTTGTAAAAGAGAAAGAATACCCCGGGACTTCAAACAATATTGTAAGTTATAAGTACTATGCCGATGGAAGTGTAAGTGAGGTAACAGATAGGAAAAATATCAAAACTCAATACTTATATAATCCGCAAGGTTTGGTATTAGAAGAGAAAGCTTCCTTTATTGCTGTTGATGGTTCGGAACAAAGCTATACAAAGAAAAACTTTGAATATGATAATGCCGGAAACCAATTGAAGTCAACAATCACCTCTTCAACAACAACACCTGAGGTTGTTGAAAGGACTTATGATGAACTTGGCAGGGTAAAAACAAAGGCTGTTTCAAATATTGAAGGAAAAGTAATATATGTTTATGATCTTATAACAAGCGATGGTCTTACAGCAGAAACCTCCATTGACCAGAAGGATAACACAACAACAAAAGTATTCGATACTACTGGACGCATGAAGTTTGTAAAAAACGGTGATATTGGAGCAGAAAATGCGGCAGAATACCTTTATTACAAAAACGGAGCAGCAAAGAGTGTTATTTATTCAGGTGGGGCAAGGGAAGACTATACTTATTATGAAGATGGTCAACTGCAATCACTTGTAAATAAAGACAATAAAGGAACTACAAGCTATAAGTATACTTATGATGCAAACGGCAACATGCTTTCAAAAGAAGATAATAAAGGAACAACAGAATACACATATGATAATCTCAACCGCTTGAAAACAGTGGATGAACAATATATCGGAAAGTTGATTGAATATACATATGATAAATTAGGTAATAGAGCTACAATAACCATTAAAGAAAATGGTATAATAACGGAAGAAGATATTTATGGTTACAACTATGATTTAAATCAACTAGATACTGTAACTGTAAAAATAGGTGGAACTGTAACTTCAAAAACAACTTATGGTTATGATGCAAATGGCAATCAAATAAGCTCAGTTACAGATGGAAAAACTATAACATATGCTTATGACGAATTTAACCAGCTAATATGTACGAACGGTGCACAATATAGTTATAACGCTGAAGGTTATAGGGTTAGCAAGAATGTTGATGGATCCTTGACAAGATATTTATATGAGTATGATAAAGTGGTATTGGAGCTTAATGGAAGTGGCAATCAAAAGGGTCGTAATATTTATGGCACAAACTTATTAATGCGTACCACAGACGGCCAGTCATATTACTATATGTATAACGGGCATGCAGATGTAACAGCTTTGATTAATGTAACTACTGGAACTATTGATGCTACTTACTATTACGATGCCTTCGGTAATATAACCGAGAGTACTGGAGCCGCTAAGGATAAGAATTCTATTCTCTATTCAGGGTACCAGTATGATAATGAAACGGGGCTGTATTACCTCAATGCAAGGTTGTATGATCCTAAGATTGCAAGATTCTTGCAGGAGGATACATATACAGGTACAGCGAATGACCCGTTGAGTTTGAATTTGTACACATACTGTTCTAATAATCCTATAACGTATTATGACCCAACAGGACACGTAAGAATTTTGGGAATGGAATTTGGAAATCCTGTTGATGGATTTAGAGAACTGTTTTTAACAACTCAATATGAGAGAGAACAAACTTTTGAGATTATTCGCCAATATGGTGGAGATGATGGCTATACAAATTTTGTGTCCAATATGGGTGCAGGGCTTGCAGAAGTTGGAGATGCATTTAAAGACCCTGTTGCACAATGGGAAGAAAATAACCAAACTGTTATAAAACCTTTTATCACAGAAACACTCGGAATTAAAGAGGATTCCAAGGTATATAAAGGTATCAAGTACGTTGGAACAAAAGCAGAAGCAGTTTCAGTATATTCTGTTAATATGGTAAAAGGTATAGGGGCACTTGGGGCAAAAGGTGTAGAAACCGGAATATATAATGATCTAAATAGAATATACGCTGTAGGAAATATGTTTGGTTTAGTTGATGATAACACATATGCCAAAGTAAACTATAAGGTACAGGAAAATAATCAATTCTGGGCGAGTTTACCAAGCAATATGATTAATGGAATCGGAAGCGATATCAGAACAACATTTAACGGAGAAAAAGCACGTAACTTTTTCCTAAATCCAGATGCAAGCCTTCAAGATAATGTAGACTATTTTTCTGCCAGTACTAATACAGTAATGACTGGTATAGCAGCTGCAAAAATGGCAAGTACACTAGGCAAAGTGGGTACAGCCGGATACACTGCATATAAAACAGCAATGCAAAATTCATCGGTACTTGTAGCAGACACAGGCATGGGTGTTACTTTAAATGCTTCTACAAAGGCACAAGTTATTGCTAATGCAATGAAACAAGGTGTTAAAGCAGGATATGCTGCTATTAAAACTGGTGGAAAAACCACTGGTGGTAATCAAAAACTACTTCCAACAGAAGGAAATATAGACACCTACAACAAACTTGTTAAAGCAGGAAAAAGAGGTGATAATATTACCCCACACCATGCACCTTCTGCTGAATATATGAAGCAGGTTGGTGTAAGTAAAGGTGATGGTCTAAGTATCAATATGGAACAACCTACAGTTGGCGGTAGGCACAGAATGACTGATACCTATGGTCGTAACATGACTAATGCTGAAAAAGCCAACTATTATTCATTGTCACCAAGAGATGCATTAGCTTATGATTTGAAAAACTTACGCAATATTTATAAAAATGCAGGTTTATATACTGAAATGTTATCTCAACTAAGACAGTATGCAAGGCAATATATTGATTATATGCCAAATATATTTGGAAAAGGAGTAAGATAATGAATATAGGCGATATAAAAATAGAACTTAACAGATTAAAACAAAACAGACTGTTAAGAGATAAAAATGAATTTGATAATTTTGAGGAAGCCATTGAAAATTTAGCAACAGTAACTGACAATTGGATTATCAAGGAGTTATGTGAAGTCTTTGATGACAGTACTGAAGATGAAGAAGTTATGTTTGGACTTATACACTTAGTTGAAGATTTTCAAGGTGAAGAAGGATTGCTAGAAACAGTTAAAGCAATACCAAATATGATCCCAAACGCAAAGAGGTGGGCAAAAATACTAAACTACAGAATTTTAAATGATGATCCGTCACGTATGCTATACCCAAAGATACTAAAAAAGTTAGATAAAAATACAGTAAAAGCAGTCGTTGACTTACTAGAAGAAATAAAATCGGAAGACCCACAGCAATTTAAGGATTTCATTGATGAAATACTTAAGAATATATAGGTTGCTTAAAAACTAATAAACAAATCTCAATTGCCGGATTCACAGAATGTTTCCGGCTTTTTTTATACCCGAAATTACAGTTTTGAATAAAGAATATTAGAACTTTCACCCAGTCAGCAACTTGCAACTAAAAAGAAAATTCGCTATTATTATGTGTAGTCCACTCACGAAACGGAATCCAGGGCCTTTTGCCCCCATTCTTTAGCATCTTTTCTGACTATATAGAACACTAAAATAACCTGCCAATTTCATAAAAACGCAATATAGAAAGTATTCCTGCGAAGTCTCTGTTAGCCACTCACAAAGCGGAATCCCGAGCTTTTTGCTCCCCATTTTTTAGAAACGCTGACGGAGCTATGCTTTAAAAATCTTCGTAGGTGGCTTTGAAGCTGATTTTAAAGTGACTTTGTAGTAACTTGCAGAGCCAGAGCAGGAAGTGAATACGATAATAAAATATATTATTGTATTCACTTCCTGTCCCGTAAGTAATTCTTAGAAATTTTGACTGCCCAAGTTACATTAGGAGTGGTTTTCGACAAACCCATCACTACCATTTCTTTAAAAGCTAGGAAGCCAGCATCTAAGAGGTATAGGTATTAGGTAAAAAGTTTAACTAACTGTCGTGTTTTTTTATTACTTTTAATATTTTTTATATAAAAAACTTTCATACACAACATTAATGCGGGAGTTGGTAAGATACCTACCACTTCAACTTCCAGTTTTTAGCTCTTAAATGATTCCTGATTAATTTCATAACACGAAATATTTTCCGTATACACAGTAAAACTAAATGTCTTTTTTATTTTGCTTTATAAAATCAGCATATTTTATATCTCTTCCATCAGTTCTACTTGATATTTTTGTTACCTCCGGACTATTATTGGCTCTAACTCTAAATTCTTTTTCACAATCAGGACAATAATACTCTTCAGATTCATTATGCCCATCTTGTAAAAATGATAAAACTTTAAAGGTGCAACCACAAAAATCACATGTTTGTTTATTCTCTCTAGGAGAATGTGAATTTCTTGCACTCCAATCATTATACATAATATATTTCCCCCTTATTTATGAATGGTATGCTCTCGGAAATTCCGAGGGCTTTATTTATCTGATTTTTGGGATTCCAGATTTACGTTTCACCCCTAAAAATCAGTAAAAATCGTTATTTAATTTTCCGATTATTTTTACCAATATATTGCATAATAGGCATCAATCTACCTTGACAAATTGAGATTGCCTCAAAAATGGAAATGTGTGGTTAATTTTACTATCTATTCTGTTTTAGGAGGCTTTATATATGTTACGATATTGGGATTTACATGAAAATTATCAGTACGCATTGAAATTAAAACTCTTGCTTCACTTTGCTACACAAAAAAGTA
>JAEZUI010000108.1 GCA_023421115.1 Bacillota bacterium
CAGCATGAACCTGAACGGAACAGAGTACTTCTATGTAAAAAACGGACAGGGAGATATAATAGCATTAATTGACAATACCGGTGCTGAAGTAGTAAGCTATACCTATGATACATGGGGCAAGGTAATAAGTGTATCAGGTACTGAGGCAAGCACTGTAGGGGAAAAGAATCCTTATAGGTATAGGGGTTATAGGTACGATACCGAAACAGGACTTTACTACTTGCAGAGCAGGTATTATAACCCAGAGTGGGGTAGGTTTATTAATGCGGATGCTATAGTTGCAAAAAGAGGAGAGTTATTGTCTGCTAATATGTTTGTGTATTGTAAGAATAATCCTATTAATAGATATGACCCAAGTGGGTTTTCAAGTACCTATCAGGAATATGCTGAACAGCAATACTACAAAGCAGCCGCTACATTTAAAGAGGAGAAGATTAACTATCCGAAAGATGGAAAGCGTTATTTATGGGGGGATCTAGAAATAGTAAAATTTTTAGGTTCAGAAAATCACACTTATACTAAAAATGAAACAACAAAAAATTCGGTTATTGAGCAAACAGTGTTGTTTATTTATTCATTTGTTAATGCTTGGGGGGCATATGGAATTGGTATAGCAAAATCAATATATAAAAACAAATGTGTTGATGTAGAGTCAATTGGTGGCGTTTATAAAAAAAGCTATTACTGTAGGACAATTGTTGATCCAAAAACGAGAACTGTAAATGTTCCAGTTCCGTATAATTTTTACTATGTAGATGTATATTATAATAGTCCAAAAATGACTGATGACTCTATTGAATATATTGATGTTCAGAGTGCAGGACCTACAACTTTAAGCAATAATTAATTATATGGTTTTATATTAAGTTGTAAATACTTTATTAATATAATGCTAGTGTTTTGGCCTATAACTTATTATATTATAAAAAGTTGTAGGCCAAAATCTCATATTTCACTATAGTTTTCCATTTTAATAGTAAACGCGATTTACTATATTTAACAAATGTTAAGATGTAATATAGCTATAAACTATTATTTTTGTACTATGACTACATGTACGAAAATGGTTGTTAAGAATTATTTTTAGTATCATTGGTGGACAAAATAAAACTATTTATAGTAGGATTTCAAGATGGTTTTGAAAAAATAAAAAAAATTTTGCAAGGTGAGCCTTGAAAAAAGCATAGCAAAGATAACTATAACATCGAACATAATGGGTTAATGCTTTAAAAATGGTATTGTATGTCCTTTCAGAAGTAATCTATGAGTTTAATTTGAGATAAACCTAGCAACCAGATTGTGTAGCAACCTTGAAATGGGTGCATAGAAATAAAGCCCTTATTCCTCTGTACAAGGGCTGGTAGTGTTACAGTAAAGATTTGGGATAGAAAAATATGGTGCAGGGACTACAATTAAATGAGCTAATTGTGTTTGTTATAGGAAATAATTTTGATTTGTTATGTGCAATTTGAAATTAGTTTTTCATTAAAATCTGGTTACTAAAATGCTTAAGGCACGAACACTTATGTGTTATGTTAGAAACTATTGATCGAGGAGGAAAATCAAGTGAAGAAGTTTTTAATTAAAGCTTCTATTGATGGGATTATTGTTTTATTAGGAATTAATATTGCTAGAAACAATATTATTGTTAAATCGGGTTACGAGCTGTATATATTTATTTGGTCATTACTAGTTGTAGCGCTACTGGGTATTAATGCCTATATATTCAAAAGAATAAGATAAGACTGTCATTTTTAAACTGTGTAAACTTATGGAATTATGCTGCAATGGGCAGTGATATAATCGATTCTACATTGAGTTGCGATCATCCTACAATCCAGTATCAACTCACAAGTTTCTCAGGTAGTATGAGCATCACGAACTACGAGGATTTTGCAGGTACATCTACAGCAGTAGGCAGCACAATAGCAGTTGATTCGAATTGTTTGCTTATTCAGGAAATGCACTAAGCTAAACCGATGTAGAAAGTATATTCCGTCTTGCAATTAACAAGAAATATGAATCATTGTGAAGGCTTGTAAAGAGAGAAATAACAACAGGATCATATAACATGATCCGTATGCACGACCGAATCAAAAAAGCAGGGGAGAGAACGGAAATAAATGACGATTGGGAACCTAATCCAAATAAAAGAGTTGCACCACCAAATAAAAACTCTCAAAGTAAAAAAGAGCATAGGAAATATTAAATATTGATGTATATGGTAGAAATATGGCGTGATATGCTGAAGAATATAAAAAAGAGTGAAGCAAGAAGAAAAGATTTCAAGTTACCATCAATTATACCAATTGTTTTATACAATGGAGCAGGGAAATGGACAGTATGCCGAAGCTTTAGAGAAATTCTTGATGGAAACGAACTGTTTTCTAATCATGTATTGGATTTTAATTACATACTGTTTGATGTAAACCGATATAGTGAAGAGGAACTGTTAGGTCTAACGAATTTGATATCAAGTATCTTTTTACTGGATCAGAAAATAGATTCAGAGGAATTAAAAGAAAGACTAATAAAGCTAATAGGAGTATTTAGAGGTTTGACAGAGGAAGAATTAAGTTTGTTTAAGGGTTGGTTTAAGTGGATAGTAAAACCAAGAATATCAGAAGAATTACAGCCTAAAATAGATGAGGTATTGGAAAAGTCGAAGGTGTTGGAGGTGGAAAATATGGTTTACAATTTAGCAAATACTATTGAAGAAATGAAGAAAAAGGCAGAAGTAAAAGGAATAGAAAAAGGTAAAATTGAGGTGGCAAAATCAGCCTTAGAAAAAGGAGCAGATATTGACTTTGTTATAAAGATTACTGGGTTGGACGAGTGGGTTGTTAAGAAATTAAAAGAAGAAGTTTAATAATTAATAAAAACAGAGACTGTGAGAAGTTTGCAGAAAGCGAAACCTCTCACAGTTTTTTGATTTTAACTT
The DNA here is from genome assembly GCA_023421115.1 of Bacillota bacterium. Lineage (GTDB taxonomy): Bacteria > Bacillota > Clostridia > Acetivibrionales > Acetivibrionaceae > Acetivibrio. Next base: position 2,942 of record JAEZUI010000108.1, read on the forward strand.
TTTCAATATTTATAATACTTTGTCTATCAATATGTTCCTTTTAGCGGACAAGTCCACATCATAGGGTTTTGTCAGAGGCCTGTTAACTCTATTATAGTACACCCTAATAATTGGTCGGTCACCTTGATTTCTGCGGACGTTTACAACAACGCCAACCTCTCCTGTAGAGAGACGCACCATGGAACCTAAAGGGTATACGGCCAGACTGTTTGTAAAGACTTGAACTATGTTGCCGTCAAAATAGTTATGCCGACCATCTATAAGATATTCCATTTCTTTTGTTTGAGGATAACCCTCTTGGTAAAGCAAGCGGTCATAAGTTTCGCAAACTGCCACAATTCTTGCCCCTACAGGAATATCCTGACCAGATAAATTATTAGGATATCCTTTTCCATCCCAAGTTTCATGGTGGTTGAGGATTATTTCTGCCACCTCTTATGGAAGGCCGATTTCTTTTGAAAAATAATAACCGTAGGTCGGGTGCTCACGCCATAGCGTCTCCTGTTGACTGTTGCGCTGGTCTACGTTAATAACCAAGGGCATTTCGCACAGTCCGATGTCGTGAAGAAGTGCTCCTGTACCAACTTGCTCAACAAATTCTTCCTTCGAGGAAGGAAACATAAATGGTTGGACACTAGATAGACGGGGAACAGTAGGAGATACAAGGGTAGTATATGATGGAACAAATGGGCGACACTGTGTAGAATTCTATGCTTCACCAACACCTACATCAACGCCAACTGCAACTTCGACAGATGCAATTATATATCAGGATTGTATTTTGGATTCAGCACTTACAGTGCAAACAGACTTTATGTTGAGTGCTATGACAAAAACCTACGGAAGAA